>JAYVKL010000369.1:0-6224 GCA_043768465.1 Pyrinomonadaceae bacterium | reverse complement strand
GGAATCGTCATAAACAGAATTTTGAAGTCGAGACCCAAAGACCATTGATCAATGTATTCCAAGTCCTGAAGAATCCATTGGTCGAAACTCGTTTCGCTTCTGCCGGAGATTTGCCAGATGCAGGTGATGCCGGGTTTCACGCTGAATCGGCGATTGAACCATAATTTATTGAATTTTTGAAAGTCGCGCTCCGGCAGCGGGCGCGGTCCGACGAGCGACAAATCGCCGAGCAGAATGTTAAATAACTGCGGCAATTCGTCGAGGCTTGTTTTGCGAAGCCATCTGCCGAAACTCGTTAGGCGCGGATCGTTTTTTATTTTGAAAACCGGACCGGCGGCTTCGTTGAGCATTTCGAGTTTCGTTTGCTGGGCGACGGCATCAACGACCATCGTGCGAAATTTGAACATGTTGAAGCGGCGTTTGTTGAGTCCGACGCGCTCCTGAATAAAAAGAACCGAACCGGGCGAAGTTAATTTAATCAGCAGAGCGATAATTGACATCAAGGGCGCAAGCAGAATTAGAAGCGTCATCGCTCCGAGAAAATCTATCGAATTTTTCGCAAACTCCTGCCATTGCGAGAGACCGGTTGTGTAAAGCGACAGAATCGGAGTTTCGCCGATTTCGCCGGGAATGGCGCGGGCAAGTTTGAGATTAAACAAATCCGAGTGAATTCTCACCGTTATTCCCTGTTCTTCCGCCGTCTTCGCAATTGATTCCATCCGGTCGTAAAAGGTTTTAATCGGCAGACAAATGATGACTTCATCAATCACATTTTCGGCTAAGACCCGCGAAATTTCCGACAGTTTTCCGAGTACGCCGGGAACGTCCAGATCGTCCACGAAACCGGCGAAATGATAACCGATTTCCGGTGTTTCGCTAATCAGTTTAACCATTTTCTGCCCGCGTTCGCCCGCGCCGATGACGACAATCGAACGCAGATTTCGCCCGCGAAATCTGAATTGCTTTAACAAATTACGTTTGAAAAGTCGGATGGCAAACAGAAATATGAAGGAGCAAACCGCAAAAATCAGCAGGAATCTTTTCGGAAAAATTCGCCATTCCGCCAGTAGAATCAGCGTCGCCAGAATCAAGGAACAGAAAATCACGGCTCGCAAAACATCAAAAAACTCGTCCTGCCAGCTTGCCAGGCGTTTCGAGCGATACAGCCAAAAGGCGGAAAGGATAAATGCCCAACTGCCCGAAACTCCCGCCAAAAAAATCGAGCTGTCCAGCGTCGGCGTGAAAACGGCGTTTTCCAGATAATCGAGACCGTCGGGTCCGCCGTAAAAAAACGCCAGCCACAGTGCCAGTCCGAGACAGGTCAAGTCAAGCAATTTGTAAACGAAGACCAAAGAGGCTCGCACCCGCTCTTTCATAATCTGAGTTCCTTATCTGAATCTTTTAATTCGTAGGTTTATAAAGTCGAAACGGGCGGAAATTTCCAGTAAATTTTTTATCGGCGGCGGTTTTTTCTTTCTTCCCGACCGTTGGAAAGCAGCAGGGAACGGCGCGGCAGCAAAAAGTTTGGGGCGTTTTTCTCCGATTCGTCAACTGAGATAGTCGCCAGTATCGGCAAATTCCACCGCTCTTCGATTTCGCGCGCGAAAACGGCGGGATTATTGTCGTCGTCATCGGCTGAAGAAAGTTTTTCCAGACAAATCGCGCTCGTTAATCCGGCAGTCAAACCAACCAGCATCAAAACTATTAAATTCATCAGCGGTTTGGGATTTTTCGGTTCGCCGTCGGTGCGCGGCGCGTCAACGACGGCAAAGTTTACCACTTGCTGTTTGTTTAAAACCTGGCTGATTTCACTTTCACGCGCCTTCTTTTGATAAAGCAGATAAGCCTCTTCGTTAACGCTGCGGGCGCGTTCGAGGCTTTCCCTTTCGAGGCTGCGGCTGTTCAGCGAAGCGGTTTGACCGCGTAGTTCGGCGACCAGCGGCGATAATTTTTTCTCGCGTTCTTTGAGCGCGACCAAACTCGTCTGCGCGTTATACAGATCGGCGACCAATTTGCGGCGCAAATCGTTGAGGGCGAACGATTTCTCCTGCGGCGGATGCGCGGTTTCTTCGGCGATGGATTTTTTCAACTGACCGATCCGCCCTTCGCTTTCGCGCACCGGACGACTGTTCGGCTGATACTTTTGCAGCAATTGCGTTTTCTGCTGCTCCAACTGCGCGAGTTCTTCCTTCATCCGATCAATCGCCGAGACGTATTTTGAAACCGAGCCGGTTTGAAGCTGTTCGGGCTGGGCGTTGACTTTTGCCTGAAGATCGGTGATGCGATGCTCGGTTTCGACGATTTCCGTTTGCGTCGCGCCGAGCTGCGTCCGGGTTTCGTAAAACTGTTTGAGCAGCAATTCTCTCTGAACGCCGATTTGCGCTCCTGAAACCTCGTTTTGAACATCGAAATTTTTCAGCACGTCGGTTGCTGATTTCAGTTTTCGGTTAAAGGCATCCGATTGTTCGTTAAATATCTGTCCGGCTTGCCTTTTCTCGCTTAACTGAACGTGCATCTCGACGTATTTTCGGTAAATTTCCGCCAGCGTGTTTTTAGCCCGCAACGGATCGGTGTCCGTATAACTGATTTTTATAATGCGTGATTTTTTGACGGGAACGACCTCCAGATTACCGGCGATTCGATTAACCGTTTTCTCAATCGTGAAGTCATCCGCCGCCGATTTTCCATCTGCCGAATTTTTCGCGACTTCCGTTTTCGCCGCCGTGCGAAGCGTGAAATCATCAAACAGCGTCTTGATTTTCGTTCGCAAATGACTGATCCAGGTATCGTTTTTCGGAGTTTGATTATTGGTTAAATCCAATTCTCTGACCGCTCCGGCGATCACTTCGCCGCTTTTTATCAGTTCCAATTCCGAGTTGAATTCCTCATCGCTGATTGAGGTCGGGGCAGCGTCGGAATTTTTTTCCGAAGGACTGATGCGGGAATCAACCCGGTCGCGCGAAACCAGAATACTCATCGCGGCTTCATACTTCGGAGTGATTAGAAATGTCGCCGTCATGCCCGAAATTACGACCGGCGCGAAGACGAACAACATCAGCCGCTTGCGGCGCGAAACCGCCCGCCGAATTTGTTCAAATAAACTTTTATCAGTTGAAGATCGCATCTCGAAAAAACCCCGAATTCCAACACCTATACTTTAAAAAAATCTCGGCAGCAAACCTCTGAATCCTTCGACGGCTTTGTTTATCCGGGAAATTTTCGATTCGGGAATGAAAATATAGTCGCCGTCCTCAAGCATCAAATCCGGCTCGCGTCCTTTCCGATTCAGTATTTTCGACACGTTTGCCGCCTGATACTGCCAGCCGCCTTTCCCGTCGGGACGAGCGCGAACGACTAAATTCATATTGGCATCGCGCGTGAAGCCGCCGGCTAAAAAAACCATCTGCACCAACGTCTGCCCGTCGCGCAAATCGTAGCGACCGGGTTTATTGATCTGCCCGCCGATATAAACGCGCGGGGCGACGAATTCGAGAATCGTGACGGAGATGAGCGGTTTCAGAAGAATCTCTTCATATTCCTTTTCCAAATGTTTTTTCAGTTCCGCCGCCGTCAAACCTTCGACCCGTAAATCATCAATCATCTGAAGACTGATGAAACCGTCGGGGCGCACGACCACGGAAACTTCGTTGAGTTCGGGCTGGTAAAAAAATTTGACGCTCAGTTTATCGCCCTGATGAATGCGGTAAACCGCCTGCAGCGGGGCTGCGGAATCAGTGCCGGGCATTTCCGCCTGGGCAAAAGAGACGGCTGGCAGCCACCACAAACAGAAAACTAGTTTGATCACCGAGGTTGAAAAATCTAAACGCATACGATTTGAAACGGGTTTGGAATAATTAAGTAGTGCGCCGGTAAAATCAAAATGCTTCAGTTTCCGACACCTGATAATTCGTTCGTCTCGGTGAATCTCCGAGTGACGTAAAAAAAGCGTTCCCGCCCCGCGCAAAATGAACCATAACGAGCGAAAACAAAAGCATTTGAACACGAAAATCCGGTTTATTGACCAAAACTCACCGGCATCTATACTTTTGCTCGCTCCGCTGTTAACCGTTCAAAGCAAATACCCGACATTATTCGTAAAACAATACACAACTAATCTCAAGTGTTTTCCAGTTCCGATTGAGATAAGTTCGGCGGCAGTAAAAAAATCGCAGGTTTTGGGCGGTCAAAGATCGCTGTCGGCGGCTGTTGTCGAAGAAGCCGTCGCCACTGCCCGCGCCGATTGGAATTCGCTCGGAACTTCGTGGGAATTTAAGATTTGACCGATATTTGAAAGGCAAAAGGAAAAAGGTAAAAGGCGCATTGAAGGCGCGGATGAGTATTTACAGTTGACGAACGAGGTCAAACACTTGACGGATGACCTCAAACACTTGACGGATGACCTCAAACAATCGCCGGATGAAGCAAAACAAGCGACCGAAGACGTAAAACATCTGACCGGAACACTAAAACAGCCGCCCAATCAATCATCCTGGCTGCTCTGGCGCAAATTCGGCTGAAGCCGCGCGGACGATTATTTATTTGAGTTCGGCGAAAGCCGCCGGTAAACTTTCAGCGAGTAATTAAGACGGTTTGAAAAAAATTCAACGAGCGAGAAATTGCAAAAACACAAAAACAAACACGACGAAGGTTTTGAAGATTTATGGATGGCTTAAATTATTGGAGGCGGCGATCAGAATCGAACTGATGAATAAAGCTTTTGCAGTTCCTTATAACCTCTTTTTACCTGCTGCTCTCCAATGCTCCGTGTTGATTTCTATTACCAAATTCAAAAACCAATATCATTGTATATCAACACGGATTACGGTGTATATACGATAATTATACGATATTATATTTTCACTTATTTCCGACCATCAACCATCGGCCGCCGTCCGGTTCCGGCGAAAACGAAGCGACATTCGGGTTATTTTAACAAACCTGAAAAATATTTTTATTTAAATCTCGCCTACGGAGAATTGAACTTGGTGGATTTTCTTACTTGATCAGGTAAAAACGGTATTTGACAGCAAGATTTAAAACTGTCAACCTGATTTTACTAATTCGCAAGAGTTCGTAAATAGTTATTTAAAATTTAATTCCAGGTATCAAAAACACCATTCCGTACCCGTAAGTCGGTGATTCGCTCCCGCTGGTGATTAGATCGGTGTCGCGCCTATATAAAGCGACACTCGAGTTTTCGTAGGATAACTTTGTCTAATCATCAAAAAACCAATTCTTCCGGCGCGACCGCATCGTGCAAACCCGTTGTAAAAATTAACCGGAAACGGAACGAAATCGTTCTCGTTGCCAAATTCGTTGAGCCTACTGATTCGCAATTAACCGCGATCAGTCAGGCTCTTTTTTCGCTTTTAAATAAATAAATAAAGGCATTCGGTCTACCAAACCGAATGCCTTTTTGTGTTTAAAACGCCGCGGAAACGGCAAGGAACCTAACGATGATCACAGCATATACGCAAAATAAAACGAATACAAATCTCTCTGGAGATAAATCTTTCACCCGCCGAAACTCTTTTGCCTGGGCATTAAAAGGGTATCGGCCTACCACCGGCGAAGTAACCCAGACACTTCGCTCACGCCATTCACAGCCGTTCGATGATCGCCAAACGGTTCGGGACGAAGCGCGATGGCTGGCACTTTACTGCACGGACGAGGACTACACGCTCCACTTCCTGATGGTGAAGACCGGACTGCGACGCAACGGGCTGACGGGGTTCTGCGCCTATTACGGCGTTGATTTGCGGCGCAGAACGCTCGTAGGAGGAATTCAATAATGGCGACTAGAATCTGTAATACCTTGATACCAAAACCTATTGATTTAGATGTAAAAGTCAGGATGTAATCTGACAGAATTGAGTGTCCGACATAACATAAATAAAGGCAGTTTATCAGGTGAAATTTTCCCCTTATTGACAGTTTTAGTTAGACTTAACCGGCTCACAGGTTTTGTCGGTTAAGTCTTAACTAAAAACTTCTGTTTGCACGGATAAATCTTGATTTTTACAATTTAGATTTGCTGCATCCTCTCATCGAACAATATCTCGCTAATTAAATTCATTAAAAAAGCCAACGAGCATTTCACTCATTGGCTTTTCTTATTTTATTCAACAGGGCTTTCCTATAAAAAATATGTGCCGCCATCGAAGCCGCTAAATCATTGCTGCTTTCCGATTCACAATTATTTCTTTCAGAAAAGTTCAGCCTTC
>JAYVKL010000368.1:0-8902 GCA_043768465.1 Pyrinomonadaceae bacterium | reverse complement strand
TCAAACAAGGATAACAATCCGTTCATCCTTGAAGGTGATTAAGTTTGGACTTTCAGTCCTTTTTCAAACCTCTGCACTTCCAGTGCAGAGTCGTTTAGTTTCTGAATAAATTCACATTTGTTTGTAAGTTTAAGTTTAATATTAAATCATAGCGAATTCTCATCAAAATTTTTATTCTTCACGACTTCTCGCCGAACTTGCAGAGTATTCATTGTATAATTATAAAAAAATATCAAAAAATGCTCCGCTAAAATAATGGACGGGAAACAAATGCTTGAAGGCATCTTTATCAATATTTTAAGCTCACTTATTTTTGAACTCAGCAAAGCCGGTTTCAAACAGCTTTTAGCCGGAACACCGGCGACGAAAGCCATCGCGCTGACGGCAAAAGATTTTCCGAGTCTTCATCAGGTCAAACCCGCGTTGAAGGCGTGGTGTCAAAGCGACGAATTCATTGAAGAATTGGAGAGACTGTCAGGAACGACCGAGGAGACGAGCGTTGGTTTGATCGCCGATTCGTTTATCTTTACGGGCAGTTTTCACGATAACGTAAATATTCTCAACACGCCGAAAACCGCTCAAGAAGTTTTGGCTTGCTTTTTCAAGCATCTCGAAGCCGAGCTTTACAAAACTGAACACGCTCCTTTGATCGAAGCGACGAAAGCCAAGCTCAGGATGCAGGAGACGCGATCCGCCTTTCAAAATGCGGAACAGCAGAACCGCGAGCAAACCGTAGAAATCAAAACGCACATTGACGAATCGTTCAAACAGTATCTGAAACCGGTAGAAATTGAATCCGCACCGGAATTTCAGGAAAAACTTCATTTAGCCGAAATAGATTTCGCCGTTCGCCTGATGCGCGAAGGAAAAACGGAAACCGCCCGTGCCAGATTGATCGAACTGCGCGATAAAATAGGCGACGAAATGGATTCCGTCAATCTGCGGTTTCGGCTGACCGCCAATATCGGCATTTCCGCGTTTCATTTAGAAGACCTCGCTTCGGCGCACACCGAATTTGAGCGCGCTCTGGCTTTGAAGCCCGATCATAAACTGATTTTGTCGCATTACGCGCTCGTTTTATCTTTGCAAGATGATTCGGAAAAAGCGGTTGAATACGCGCGTCGCTCGCTTCCCGCCGAAGGCGAACATCAATCCGTCGTCGCGGCTAATTACCTTCGCGTGATGCACCGCGCAAATCTCCCGGACGAAATAAAAACTTTCATCGAAAACGCGCCGTGGGTTGAGCAGGATGCAAATTGCGCGGCATCGCTCGGCATCATAAAATTCGACGAAAAAGACGAGGCTGGGTCTGAGGCTTATTTTAGAACCGCGCACGCGGGCGATCCGCAAAACCCGCAGACGCTTTGGCTACTCGCCCAATCAATCATCATTCCGATTGATCGAATCGTCTTAAATAATCCGCCGCTCTCTCTGCCCGAAGAATATCAAAAAAGTCTCGCTGAGGCGGAAAACTATCTGACGGTAGCCATCGAAATTTTTGACAAGCAGGAAAATAAAACGCCGCTTTTTGAGGCTCTGCTGCAACGCGCTTATCTTCGCAGTTTGATGGATAAGGACGCGGAATCTCTCTCCGACTGCGAATGGATGTTGCGGATCAGTCCCGGAAACGACGAGGCACTGCGGCAGAAAGGACATACTCTACTTTTCAGCGGGAAAACCGACGAGGCTCTGCAATGTTTCAACCGGATTGAAGACGAAAAAAGCAAAGACGAAGCTATTTTGTCAACGGCGATGGCTTATGGACGAATACGAAATCACCGCGCGGTGATTGATCTGATTGCCGATAAATTAGATACCTCCGTGCAATCGAGACAACAAACATTGATGACCGATATGCTGCTCGCGGCGTATCATTTCGAGGGTGATGCAAAACGGGCAAATGAAATCGTCGCCGAACTCGATGCCGCACGATCCGGCGACCCGGAAATTTTGGTCGTCACGGCGCGGCAGCAATTTCGTGCCGGACAACAGAATGAAGCGTTAGAGCGTTATCTGAAAGCGATTTCGCTCGCCGAACCTGGTAATCAGAAACTACGTATCAATCTAGAAGCGGCGGATGCTTTTTACGAATCGGGCAAATGGGCGGAAGCGGCGCAGATTTATGCGGAGAACGTCAACCAGAGCGAGAACAACGCGCTAACGAGAAGATATTTGACTGCGCTCTATAATTCCGGTGCGCGCGACAAGGCATTCGAGCTGGCAAAAAACCTACGGGGCGCGGGCGGTGCGGCGATTCCGTTCGTCAGCGAAATTGAAGCCGGTGTGCTGCTCGTTCTGGAAGATTATGAAAACGCGCTCTCGCTTTTCGAGCAGCTTGCTCTTATCGAGCCGGAAAAAGTCAACCATCGTTTTTCAATTATCGAAACGCTCCAAAAACTCGAAAGGTCGGAGGAGGCGAAGGAAGCACTCGAAAAAATTCGTTTCGATGAAATCAAAACGGATGCTGTCGCCCTCGTACGGGCGGCAGATCTTCGGCAGCAACTCGGCATCGGCGGCGATTTGGCGTTCGCTTATCAGGCGCGGCTCCTCGAAATTAACGACAAAGAAATTCACCACGCCTATATCCAGCTTTTTATGAACCACACCGAGCGCGAAAGCGGTGATTTGGACGTTGCGGGCATTGAAGTTGATTATTTCGTCGAACTTAAAAACAAACGAGGCGAAATAACGACTTATCATCTCGTTGACCGCGAAGACTATGATTTAACCAAGGGCGAAATTCCGCTCACCGACCCGCGCGCAGTTAAACTCCTCAGATTAAAAACCGGAAACAAAGTCGTGTTCGACGAAGGCGCGCCGAACGAAGTATCCTACGAAATAAGCCTCGTGCAAAATAAATACGTTCACGCTTTTCAGGAATCAATCAAAAAATATAATGAGTGGTTCGGCGGCAGCGGTGGCGGCTTCGACGGATTGATGGTGATGGACGTAGCCGACGGAGACGTTTCGAGCCTGCTCAGGCTGATGGATTCGCAAAAAGAGCGCGGCGAAATGCTCACGGGCAAATTCCGCGAAGGTCATTTTCCGCTGGCGAGGATGGCTCGCTTGAGCGGAAAAAGTTTGTTCGAGACTTGGTTTTCGATGATCGAAAGCAACGGTCTTAAAATCGTCGCCTCTTCCGGCGAATTTCGGCAGTTCGAAAAGGAAATCGAGACTGTCAAAAAAAACAAAGAGTTAGTCATTGATTTGAGCGGATTGTTAACGCTTCAATTTCTGGGGTTGCTTGATAAGCTGCCCGTCGCTTTCTCACGCCTGACGATGAGCAAATCGGTTCGCGGAACCGTGCTTTTATGGGAATCAGAATTCGATAAAGCCAATTCGTTTTCCACCGTTTGGGAAGACACAGGTAAAAGTTTCCATCGGCAATTATCCGCCGAAGAGATCGAAAATCGGCGTGAGTTTATCAACCAAATCGTCTTATTCGTCGAGCGGCACGTCGAAGTGTTTTCAGCAACGAAAGTTTTAACTATATCAAGCGAGAAACTTGAAGAATATCACGAAGCGTTCGGCACGTGCGTTACTTCCATGCTGTTAGCTGATGAACTGCAATTGCCCGTTTACTTGGACGATTTTCAACTCGGACTTATCGGCAAATCGCTTGGCTGGGAAATCGACAGTGTTTCTGTTCAAGCCGTTCTGCTTAAATTCAAAAATTTGGGGTTAATTAGCCAAATTGAATACTGGACAGCATTAAAAAATCTCATTCTCGCTAATTACGCTTACATTTCGATTGATGCGGACGCACTTTGGTGGATGTGCCGCGACGAAGGAAAAAAGGCGAGCGCGGCGATGCAAAAAATTCTGCTTGCCTGCCTCGGCGAATGGTGCGCCGAGGATGCGGCAATCGGTGTCGGAACGGCTTTCATTCGCCACGTTTGTTTGGAGGCGATTTCGCAAACGGAAAAAGTGAAATTGATAAATTCGGCGCTCGACGTGATTTTGCGGAACAGGAACAGTGTTGCTGTCATTGATAAATTGAAGACGGCGGTTTCAGCCGCCCTGAAGTACTCGCCGGAAATGAGAGATTTAGTGCTTGAGTTAATAGATGCAAAAAATACTAAGGAATTGCAGGATGTGAGCCTTGCACCGCCACAAATCGATTAAATAATAAGTGCATCGCAAGTCTGTATACTAGCTTTCAATTAGGGCATCTTCAAAATCTTAACATTCATAAATTTCATCCTCTAAATCAACGCTTGTTGCAGAAAGAAAATCTGACAAAACTTTTAAACTTAAATTCCAAGCATTTCTACAGGTTTCCTCATCTGGCAAAAGGTCTGTCTCAATACCAATAACTGTTGTTAAACCATATACAATAGTTTTTGGCGGATTTGTAAAAGAATCATATCTAACATGTTCCAATTGCCAAGTAAAAATAACAGGTAGATTGTTTACTTTTTCTAGGACAAATTGATTAAAATCCCAAAATAGCCCGAAATAATTTTCAGGCTTCTGAATAAGATTTTTGTCATTAAAAGAAATTTGAATATACCCGTTAGCAGAATAATAGCCATTCTCTACTTGATTTATAGAACTACTGCAACCAAGAGACATAAATGGTGATTCTTCGGAATTTATCATTTTCAAGGAGTCTGTTAATACAGGGTCATTTCCAATTTCTGGAATCTCTTTTAGTTGTTCAAGGTCACACTTTAACAATTTTCCACCGTAATTTTGTAGTCCATCGTCTCGTCCTACTCCATTATCCGGAGGATAAGGAAACATCATGTTATTTTGACTTAATGCTAAATAAATTCTCGTATTTTTTTCGTTCATGCTTATATTTTAATATCTAAGTATCTAAAAAACTCACCAGATGGTCTTTACATATTTAAGTGTCTTGCATAGAGGCATACCTATTAGCCGAAAAAGGATTCTCGAACGGTTTCTGCATAGTTGATAACCAAAACTTCAGACGGTACGCCATAGTCTATAAACATTTGGTGATATTTCTCTTTTGGAAGTTTCATTCCTGATTTACAGGAACATGTTATCTTTATCATTTCATCTATCGTCAGTCCGTTTTTCTGCATGAGCTGTTGTAACTCAGTGTCATTCCATTCAATTTTGGGGTTTGGTCTTGTTATAGCTGCTTGATAAGCGTCTTCATGCCAAATACAGCTTGAAAAAAAATCCGGATAGTAAGAAGGTTGTTGCTTATAAGGATACTCACAATAGATCATCTCCCAAATCGAGAAAACGCTCGACCAATTACTTTGCTTGAGAATTTGTTCATGAAAGTGTGAATTCCCTGTACTTTTCTGAATCGAATCCCAATAATTTTTATGGGTTTTGAACCGAGGGAATTTTGCCTCGAATAAACAAACCTTTAATGCGCTGGCGTTCTCTAATATAATGGCGACATCACAGCCAACTTTGCGTTCCACACTATCCTGAAGCACATAAGATGTCGCTGACAGCCCAGGGAAATGGAAGCCGTTAATAATTCGTCTGATAGATGCTGTCAAATTGGAAGAATAGTCATTTTCGTTGGCTATGTAACCCAAAATAAGATCGGCTCGTATTTCACGGTCGGCAATTGCCGCAGCATGGGATATATGGTCAATTATATTCAGTGGAAAAAAAGGTTCGGGCATTTGAGTAATTAATGTAACACCTGTTTGAAACAGAATAAAACTTGTCGAATCCCAATATTTATCATGCAGTACTCCTGCGTCATGCCGAGTCGATCCCAATCAGGCGTGTGCGCGAATAAAACGGTAAAAAATTTGCGTTCCGCATCGCTTCGAAAGCCCTGTTTTCTGATCTCAGACCGTTCGAGCAATTAGATCGGTTCACCCATCATAGATCGATTTATATTGTCGTTTTTACTCATTTGTTAATTGTCTAAATTCCAAAAAACAGTTTTGTGGTTTGCCGATTTTGGTCGGCAATTTCTTCAACGGAAATGCCCTTAAATTCCGCGATCGTTTGCGCCACAAAAGGAAGAAATGCCGGTTCGTTTCGGCTTCCGTGAAATTTCGCCATTAAATTTTTCGGAACGTTTTTGGGAAGCATGTAGGGAGCATCGGTTTCAATCATCATTCTGTCCAGCGGCGTATATTTGACAACCTCTTTTAATTGTTCAAAACGTCTGACATCGCTGATTGCGCCCGTAAACCCGAGATAAAATCCTTTATCCAAATAAGTTTTAGCTTCCTGTAAACTGCCGGTGAAGCAATGCACGACCGCTTTTGGAAGTTTTGATAAATGGTTGTCGGTAATAAAGTTGAATCGCGTAAAAGCGGCTCTCTCGTGTAAAAAAAGCGGTTTTTGAAGTTCAACTGCAAGTTGTAAGTGTGCTTCATAACATTTTTCCTGTAACGGACGCGGCGAAAAATCCCGGTCGAAATCAAGTCCGCATTCGCCGACTGAAACCGTCTGAGATTCCTGCAAAAGTTTACTTAATCTGGGTACGCTGTCAACATCAAAATGTTTTGCATCATGCGGGTGAATTCCGGCGGTGGCAAATAAGTTATCGGGATATTTTTTCGCTAAAACTGCGGATAGTTCGCTGTTTTTGACACTTGTGCCGGTTAAAATCATTTGCTCGACGCCGGCGTCAATGGCGTTTTTAATGATGGTTTGAATGTCGTTTTGAAATTGTTTGTTTGTCAGGTTAATTCCGATGTCTATGTATTTCATTTTACCAAGTATAAATTACAAGCCGTTTTATTGCCGTTTATGATTGAAAAGAATAAATCACTGGCATCTTTGAGAGACATCGCGATAGAAAATTGAAATCGGTTGTTGAACCGACAAAAGCAGAGCCTTATTTCATCGGCAGGAATGGCACGGCACCTTTCCCTAACTTGTTTAACTGATTTTTGATCATTCCTAAAAAGAGGGCGAGGTTTTGCCCTTTTTTATCTTTTGATTCAATTTAAGTTAGGAAATTTTTTGACAACTTATGGGTAAAAAACTGCGGATATCGACAACCTATGGGTAAATTTATTGACGGCTTATGGATAAGTAAAAACTGTAAGTTGTTGATTCTAGGTGAAAGAAAATGACAGCTTATGGGTAAATTCACAATTTAGATGGCGAATTTATTTTAGATGTAATGCTTAAACGGCAAAGGCGGGATTTCAGTCAGCGGTCCGGCAGTTAAAATTTCTCCGACCGCATCGGCGAATTTTAAGGTTACCGGCTGACCGTCTGCCAGCATACAAGTATTGTAATTTAATTTTGTCAGCGCCAAAACATCCTGCAAATTTTTTTCGACCTTCTGCTGTTCTAACTTTTCGAGTAGCTGATGCAAGTCTTTCGCCCACCCTTGAGAAAATTCGATTGACAAAGTGGTTTGAAGTTCGACGCTGACCTCGAAATGCGGAATTGGCTCAACCTTCAGCGGGATGATAAAGTCTTCTAAATTTTCTCTTCTGGCTATTTGATATGCGAGATTTAACTCTCGGCGTGTCCCGTCTTTTTCCATCGCCATTTTCGACTGGACGAAAAGAAATTTGACCGCGTTCTGCCGAATAACTTTTTCTACATCTCGCCAAGGGTCTTCGCCGCCCAAAAATTTTACGATTTCACAAAATACCGGATAACCTTCAGCGGCAAGTTGCAGCGTGATCCAACGCGCAAACTCGTTATCTTCCGGGTTCGCGTGACTGATAAACAAGAGTTTTCGATCAGGCAATGAGTTTTCAGAAGTCATATGAAAAATATCCTGCAAGCCTTGTTTTACGATTCGACTTTTCAAACCAGGTCAATCAAATCCGGCATTCAATCATCTAAATTGAAAATCAACTTAACCAATTCTCCACGGTTCTACCTGTCGTGTAATCAGGCGAAAAAATTGACGGAACTTCCCTGCCTGTCATTTTCAAAGTGCCGATTTGAATTCGCTGGTATAACTGCATATATTCGAGACCGTTGAATTCTGAATCGTTTGTGTAATAGCTTCTTTTAACCGGCATCACGGCAATATCATTATTAGCTTTCTTTCCGTCGGCAAAGCCCAATTCCCACGGAACCCATTTTGAGTCTTTGGAGTTTTCTGTTAGTAAAACCACAAACTTTTGACACTCAAGGATTCTGCTTTTTACTTTGGCGGCGGTTTCGGCGGAAGTCGTCTGCGGCATCGTCGGGTCGAGCCAGTCCACATAAACCAGAACTCCGACGGATAATAAAAAGGCGATTGCGCTTTCTATGATGTCCGCGTCCTTATGGCTGTGTGAGAGAAACACGGTTGTCTTTCCTGCTAACGATTTTCGTTCAAGATTCTTTTGGCGAATATTCGGTATATTCCCGATATGTTGAATTTGACTGAGCGAGAAATACGACATAAAACTTTTGATTCGGTTGCCGTTTGCGGCGTAACTCTCAATTAAAGTCTAACCTTTAGCAACTTTATAAGCCTCTTCAACCAAGCCAGAAAAATCCGAACTGTTCGTCCATGTGTAAGTCGGATAACCATTGTCGCTTAATTTCGACGGAATCGAACCGGAAAAGTCCGTATTGCCGTTTTGATCCTTGATGTTGTGAATTCGCAAGCCGAAAAGACCGTTTCCTCGCTTCAGGCTTTCCTCGATTTCGTAATTGACATACTTTCGATTGGCAGTTTGATTTCCGATTAAAACGACGGTGACGGTCGTTCCCAAGAGCCCGTTATCAATTATTTTCTTGATTTCCGCATCGCCCTTCTTTCTTGCTTCTTCCCAAAGCGAAGCATCTCGAAATCCGGCGGCGGCTTCGCCGATAACGACTCCGCTGTTGCGAATGACATTAGCGCGCCAAACGTCACGCTGATAGTGAAAACTGAAAAAAACAACTCGCATTTTAATAATCTCCTTATTGATTTTGAACTAAGCACCTAAACAAAAGTAATACGATATAATGAGCCAATTTGTGAAAGGACTTGATCCAGTTCCTG
>JAYVKL010000367.1:0-6239 GCA_043768465.1 Pyrinomonadaceae bacterium | reverse complement strand
GTTGATTCCGTAATCTTTACTTTTCCGCTCTTGATAACTCACTTCTTATCAGAAATGTCTAATCAAATGCTTTTCTCTAACTTTTTACTGAGGCATTACTGAGTGTTTGGGTAAAAGAATCCCGCAGAGAGAAGCCTGCGCCGAAGGTTTTCGGTCTGACATCGAACGCGCCCCTTTATAAACACTTTTGAATTCGGCGGCGACGTTGGTTTCTGATTCGCTCAAACATCAGCGGCAACCTCCTTGTTGACGGCTTTCAGAATACTTCTGAATTTAACCAGCCACATTTTAACCGTCTGATCGGAGACGGCTTCGACTTCAACGGAAAGCAGTTCGATAAACTTTTCTCGTTTGTCCGGCGCGATTCGCCCGAACGCCACGCGCAGACGATTGATGCGCTCGATGGTTTGGTTTGCTTCTGATTTCTGGAAGCCGTTTTGTTTTCGTGATACGTTTTTCATTGTTAATTGTCCTTTTAGTTTTTAATTGGATGGAAAGAGAGGCTTACCCGATTGCAGTCAGGTAAGCCTTTCGTCTTTATGCCGTCTGCCGCTGTCTGGCAAGCCCGACGTGCAGACTTAATGCCGCCGCGCTGTGATAGCAAACCAGCCCTTTTCCCGCGCCCTTGCACTCACATTCGACGATTCGATTACCGTCCGCATCCTTGCGGCAAATCACCGTATAGAAGCCGGTTGCGCCTTTGACGCTCTAGTTGCCGAACGAACGGAACTTGACCGAACAGCGGACTTTCTTGGCTTTGGCGATTGCCTTTTCGAGTTGGTTTTTCGTGGTTAAGATGAACATTGTTTTTTTCTCCTCTAAAGTTTTTTCTGGAATGATTGAATCAATCAATCTATAAATAACTATACAGGGGTATGTATAAGATTGCAAATAGATAAATGCATACCTCTGTAAACGATTCATTTTTTATTTATCGGGCAAGTTTCACATTGAAAATGTGTGCAGAGGATTGTATTTTAGTATGAGTATGAACAAATCAGATTCGGCAGCTATGACCGCAAAGCAATTCGCCGGGAAAATGAAAATCAACTATCGAACGGCTTTGCGCTGGTTAGAAAGTGGCATTGTAGCAGGAGCCGAAAGAAAAAAATCGCTGATTGGCGATTATTGGGAAATTCCTGTTTCAGCGATTGAAACCACACGACCGAAGCCCGGACCAAAAGCGAAAAAGGAAAATGAATTAAAATGACGATTGAAGTAATTTTCAAGCCAGTCGAATCAACGCCCGAACAGATTGAAGCGAAAGAGCGGTTTGCCGAAACTCTGCGCGAGATGCTATTTGCCCGCGCCGAACTCAACAGAAAAGAGTTAGAATCCAGCAGTTCAGAATCGGTAAATAATAAATAGTTTTATTAAACGGAGTGAGTCGCCCAGGCGACAGAGCGGATCAAACTACAGAAAGTATAGTTAGATTTATTGGCAAGAGTTTATATTTATGGAATCCCTCAGCAATTCAACGATACTTTTGCCGGTTGCTATATTGGGAATTCTCTTCCTGACGGGGTTGTTTTTATTGGCGCGGATAACAAAACGGCGCGGCGATTCAGCCACGACGGATTGCCCGCATTGTAAAAAGATCGTTGAATCGTCGGCAACCGAATGCAGTTTCTGTTTGAGAAGACTTGTTCACATCTAAAAGTAGTTTTGTCAGCTTTTGGCAGTGCCGAGTTTAGAGAATGTCCCGAAAATAATCATTTGAAGTATGCGGTTAATAGATATTGAAAACCACCTGGAACGAAGCGACGCTCGAAGCGTCCGCACCGCACGAATCGAAGCCGTCCGGGAAAGGAACCGGCTGATCCGAATGGTGATAAAAACCAACGTCGCCATCATCTCGATTCTCTGCGCGGTCTATGCCGTGTATATGCAATTTTAGACAAGCAAAAAGCCTCCAGTTTCCTACAACCGAAGGCTCTTGTTTCAGTTTTTTGACAACTGAATACTTCTACGCAAAAGCAGTCTAGCAAACTTTTCGGATTTATTTCAATCCAAGATGAGGCTCGCTTAGACTGCTTTTGCGCTTTTTTTGTATCCCACACAGATCAAATATCTTCTAAGTGTTGCAATCATATTAGTTACCTGTTTATTGAATTTTCGAGTTATGAAAATATTCGCTTTATTTTTGACGTTCTTGCTCGCTCTGACGGTTCACGCCCAAACTTTCGAGCGCGATTTCTCGTTGTCGGAAAACGGTTCCATCAACATCACCAATCTTTACGGGCGCGTCAGCATTATCGTCGAAAAAATCGAGCAACCCGAAGCGGCGGAAGAAACAGAAGAAACAGAAGAAACGAAAGTAAAAACCGAAGCGGCAAAAGCCTTTCTTTCCGCGCCGAACGTCAAGGAAAACGATTTGAAAATCACCGCTTCAAATAACCGCCTGGAAATTGTCGCCGCGCCGTCCGACCGCAAAACGCGAATTGATTTGACGCTTAAAATTCCGGCGAAAATGCGCCTGAAAATCGAAACCGGAGACGGCGAAGTGCGCGTTGACGGCGATGTCGCGTCAGCCGAAATCAAAACCGAATCCGGCACGATTGCGGCGAATGTTCCGCTCGACAATTTAAAGTATGATTTCGTCTGGACGGAATCGCGCCCGCGCTTTTTGAGCGATGTCGAACTCGCCGAAGTCAAGGAAAAAGCGGGCGGCAAATTCGTCGTCAACGGCAGAATCGGGGAGAAGGTAAAAGGTGAAAGGTCAAAAGGCAAAAGTAAAGATGAACCGGAAACGCCGGAAAACATTGAGCCGAAAATTGAAAGCGGATCAAACGCGAAAGATTCAAAGAACCAGAAACCAGAAACCAGAAACCAGAAACCAATAAGACTAAACTTCACGACGGCGCGCGGCATTATTCTGCTGAATGTGCCGCCGAATGAGGTGATGAGCGATTTGCGCGAGCGACCCTTGACCGAAGCGGCGAAGGCGATTGTTCGCAGCGGCGATTCGCTTTTGACCGAGGCGATTCGCCGCGCTGCGCCGAAATACTTCGGCGATTACGCGAAAACGCTGCCGCCGCGCAAGGCTCTGCCGAATTTCAGCCAAACTAAAAAATCGTCGAACGCCGCGAATTCTCCGGTCAAACGAATTACCGTCCGAGTGACCGACATCAACAATCGCGCCGTCGCCGATTTGAAAGCGGAAGATTTTGAAGTTTCGGAATCGAACGAAAACCGCGAAATTCTATCGGTTGAGGCGGCGACCGCGCCGTTCAATCTGGTTTTGCTGTTAGACGTTTCGGGCAGCGTGGACAATTACGTTGATTTTATCCGCAAAACTGCCAGAAACTTCGTTAATTCGGTGAACAAAGACGATAAAGTCGCGCTGATAATTTTCAATGAAGATGTCAAAACGCTTTCGACTTTTACGACCGATAAAGGCAGACTTTCCGCGTCGCTCGATACGTTCGACGCGGGCGGCGGCACGGCATATTACGACGCGCTGGCTTACGCTCTGGCGGAAACTCTGCGCCCGTTGAAAGGCGAGCGGACGGCGATTGTCGCGCTGACCGACGGCGACGACAATCGTTCGTTTCTGCCGTTCGATTCGCTGGCGGGTTCGATTCAGGAAAGCGGCGCGTTGATTTATCCGCTTTACGTTCCGTCCGGTTTGATTGCGGCGACGGCGAATAACAACGCCGCAAATTCGGTTGACCCTTTGCGGGCGCGTTACGACGGATTGACGACGAAAGCGACGGGCGAAGGCGAGAAATTGGCGCAGATTTCGGGCGGCGTTTATTATCCGATTCGGCAGTTGAGCGAACTGCAAAAGGCTTACGACGACATCGCCGCCCAGCTTCGCACGGCTTATTCGATAACTTTTCGCTCCGTTACGGCGGAAATCGGCGTTCGCGCTTCGCCGCGTTTGAAGGTGAAAGTGAAACGGAAAGATTCGTTCGTGAAATTAGGTTCGGTGGCGGCGGTTGAAGAAAAATAAAATGAAATTCAAACCGCCGGTTGGCAAATCAAACGCCGAATTCTATATTTTCGCCGCTCTTTTGATTGGTCTCGTTTCGGCGAACGCCTTTTCACAATCGGAAGAGATTTCCGGCAGCATCGAACGAATAAAATACCGGCAATTCGTCAACGACACTTTGCGCGAAACGAAGCTCGAAAACTTCGATGTCAATAAATCAACCGGCGCATTTTTGCTGTCAAACGGCAAAGAATCAGTTGCCATCAGCCGTTGGATTTCGCCCAAAAGAACGCGCTCTTATCCATACGAACGGGTTTACGACACGCTCGCGCATTCAGGGCGAAAAGTGACGATTATTCCCGTCGTTAAAGACGAAGGCTTGGGCGGGCAGCGCGATTTTTTGCAGTGGGACACAATTGCTTTGATGAGCCTTTTGGATGTTCACGTCGTGCTGGCTTTTTACGATTCAGCCGAAAAAAATACGAAACGCGCCGATCAGATTACGAAACAGCGATTCGACAACGGCTATATTACATCGCGCTTGAACGAGGTTTTTGGTTTCAAAGGAACGCCGCGCCAATGGAACGAACGCGAAGCGAAACAACTCAAGCCGATGTTTGAGAAAGCCAAATTGTCATATCAAAAAATCTCGAAGACGACGAAAACTTATCTGCACGACGAAACGGCTTTGGACGATTTGATAAAATTCGCCGCCACGCCGTCGAAATTCATCGAATTCTCCCGCGCTAAATCGCAAAAAGCCCAAGCCAGAGAATTCATCACCGAACAACCGAAAGAGGCTTTGGCAACCGACACGAAAGCGAAAGTGACCATCAACAACGCGCTTTTCGGCAGATACTTTTTCACCTGCGACGAAACGAAGGTCGCAGCGAAAACCGTTTATCTGATCGAAGCCAAACACAGCCAGCGCAGCAAATATCCGAGCAAAAACGACATCAAAGACGGATTGATAAAAATGATGCTTTACACGAATCTGACCGGTGTCAAAGTCGGCGCGAAACCTTTCGGCTTGAAGGTGCAAATCCGTTTGACTTCAAACCGATTGCAAGGCGCGACCGATTCCGACGCGAAAGTCGAAGCAATCGAAAAGTTTTTCGCCGACAACGCTTTCGATTCAGCCGACAAAAACTTTTTCGTCAAACTTTTCACGGAAGCGCGGGAAAATAAATTCACGATAATTTTAGAACACGGGGAAGCCGCCGAATAAATGGAAATAACCGCACAGATCGTTGAAGGCATCCGATACCAGCCGATTTTGAAATGTAATTTGGCGGAAGTCTCAATCGAAGATTTCAACGTCAATTCGGCTAAATCTTCCTGCATAATTTCCGCCGGACAAAATCGTCTGGCGGTCAGCAAATGGGTTTCACCGAAGCGCACCCGATCTTATCCTTACGAGCGCGTTTATAATAAGTAAGTGGGCAAAATTATTTTATAAATGTTCAAATTTGAATCCACGCAATCTTTCGATATTTATTGAGTAAGAATAAAAAGCATTTATAAAATAATTCAGTCCCCTTACTTACCTTTTCGGTTTCCAAAAGAATTACCGTCATTCCCGTCGTTAAAGATGAAGGCGTGGCAGGCGACCGCGATTTTTTGCAGTGGGACACGATTTCATTGATGAGTTTGCTCGATGTTTATGTGGTTTTGGCTTATTACAAAACGGCTGAAAAACACTGCACTCGTGAAGGGAAAATTACCAATCAAGAATTTGACGATGAGTTTGTGAGCAGAAAACTCGACGAAATTGCCAATTATCACAGTTCGGCTCTGCATTGGAATTTGAACGAACTGAAAGGAATTTCAAACATTTTGGAAAAGGCGAGAGAATTTTATAAAGAGATTTCCGCGAATACCAAAGTCGCTTTTCATCACGAACGCAGGTTGGATTCATTCGCCGCCGTCATTGCCGAGAACTTAGCCGCTTTTATGAACAGTTCGAGAGCGAAGGCGCAATCGGCGCAGGCGAGAGAATTTTTAACTTTTCAACCGAAAGAAATTTTGGCGACTCAGACCAAAGCAAAAATCACCATCACGAACTATCTCGGCGGCAAGTATTTTTTTACGGTGGACGAGATTTTGATAGAAGATGGAAACCTATTTTTAATCGAATCCAAACATACCAAAAGCGAGAAAATTCCGAGCCTTGGCGACATCAAAGACGGTTTGCTGAAAATGATGCTTTATAGAACCTGTTTGCAATTATTTTAGGCAATCCGCCGCAAGATTAACCGAATCGCGCAAATCCGAATCTTCGCTTCGCTCGTTTTCAACAACCCTT
>JAYVKL010000366.1:0-8973 GCA_043768465.1 Pyrinomonadaceae bacterium | reverse complement strand
TATGGCAGACTAAAGTCTGCCACCGCCGTCGAGAGTCGGGTCTGAGCGAGGCGGCAGACTGAAGTCTGCCATACACTGATTAGCAATCTGCTCTAGGTTAACAAAAGTAACAAGGTATTTTGACTTCGTTCAGAGTCCAAACACGGAAGGCACTTTGTCCGCTCCGCGAAGCGATGCGCGGCGGAAATACGCCGAAGATGTGGATTCTGAACGAAGCACAAAATATCGTGCAACTTTTGACGACCTGCTTAACTAAATTGGTGCAGAAATTCGATAACCTTCAACCAAGCCCAAACCCGCTTCGCTATTCTCTTCAATATCCGGTTTTTCGACCGAAATCCTGATGCAGGCGGCAAAATGCTGCGGCTTTATCTCGACCAGTTTCGGTTCGATTCGTCGGCATTCAGCAATCGCGTATCGGCAGCGCGTGTTGAAATGACAGCCCGGCGGCGGATTGATCGGCGAAGGCACGTCGCCTTTCAAAATAATCCGCGTTCGTTTGGCTTCAATTTCCGGGTCGGGAATCGGCACGGCGGAAATCAGGGCTTTCGTGTAAGGCATCAGCGGTTCGGCGTAAACGGTTTTCGCCTGCCCGAGTTCGACGATTCTGCCTAAATACATCACCGCCACGCGGTCGGCGACGTGGCGAATCGCCCGCAAATCGTGCGAAATAAATAAATACGTCAGATTTTTTTCCTTTTGAAGTTTCGCCATCAGATTCATAATCTGCGCCTGAATCGAGACATCGAGCGCGGAAATCGGCTCGTCGGCGACGATAAATTCCGGGTCTACCGCCAACGCCCGCGCAATACCGATTCTTTGTCTTTGCCCGCCGGAAAATTCGTGCGGATAGCGTTTCGTAAATCGCCGATTCAGCCCGACGGTTTCCATTAAATTTTGAACTTTCTCTTCGACGCTGCCGCCATTCGCTAAATTAAAGGTGCGAATCGGCTCGCCGATAATCTGCCCGACGGTCATTCGCGGATTCAAGCTGGCGTAAGGGTCTTGAAAAATCATTTGCAGGTGTTTCCGCTGTTCGCGCATCTGCGTTTGCGACACGCTCGCCAAATCTACGCCGTTATACAAAACCTGCCCGCCGGTCGGCTCGGTCAAACGCAGAATCGCTTTGCCGAGCGTTGATTTCCCACAGCCGGATTCGCCGACCAAGCCTAAAGTTTCGCCTTTTTTAATATCGAGCGAAACGCCGTCAACCGCTTTGACAACTTTTCCTTCGGCTCTTGGTTTTATATTCAAATTTCTCGAACTCAAATCTGAGGTGCGGCGGCTGCGAAACATATCGCCGACGATTGTTCCGACAATACTTCGACCGGCGAGTTTATAATAAACCTGCAAATTTTGTATAGAAATTAAATTATTCCCTTTATTTTCCGCCATTTTGTATATCCGCTTTTAATTTTGCTAATTCTATCGCCATTTCTTCCATCGTCATCAAAAATTCGTTTGTTTCACGATTGAAAAATCGAAGTGTTTCTTCCGTATCAACTAATTCCAAACCTAAAGATTCGCTTAAAATTCGTTTATCTTTAATTTCAATTTCAGACAAAACGCCGTCTTCCAAACGAAATGCCATTAAAGGTTCGGGCAAATGGGCGTATTCGACATCGTAAACGTAATACTCTTTTACACCGAGCTTTTGATAAAGCGCGAGTTTCGAGCTGACATCGTTTAACCAAGTCGTATTCGACGCAAATTCGATGACGACCGACGGCACGACTTTCGTTTCCCAAAGTTTGTAAACGCGCTTCGGAAATTCCTCTAACCCAAAGCAAACCATCAAATCCGGCGAAACGAATTTTTTCGGTTTGCCTTTTTCGTAATACAGCATCACGTTTCCGAAAACCTTCGCGTCATTCCGGCTGGCGAAAAAGGCTAATAAAGTCGAAGCAAGATGAACGCTCAGTAAAAAATGCTGGATTCCTTCGGGCATAATCGCTTCGTCGGTGTCGGGATAATAAATTTCCGCCTCCGCCGAAACTGCCGACGGATAATTTTTTCGGGTTTCGATAGTCGAAGTATTGACGCTCATAATTTCTCTCTTTCAGCAACTGATTCGGCATAAACTTCCCGCGCAAAATGGCACAAAGACCGATGATTTTCGTTAATTTCGACGAACGGCGGATACTCGACGCGGCAAATGTCTTCGGCGCGAGCGCAGCGCGGGGCGAACGGACAGCCCGGCGGCAGATTGGCGACATCGGGCGGCAAGCCGGGAATTTGATAAAGCTCCGTACCGTCTTCGTGCGCCGGATCGGGAACGCTCTTCAGCAATCCTTTTGTGTAGGGATTCGCCGGAGTTGCGAAAAGCTCGAAAGTCGGAGACTGCTCGAAAACCTTTCCGGCATACATCACGATGATTTTATCGGTCATTCCGGCAACCACGCCCAAATCGTGCGTAATTAAAATGACGCTCGTTCCCATTCGCGCCTTCAAATCTTTAATGAGTTCGAGAATCTGCGCCTGAATCGTGACATCCAAAGCCGTCGTCGGTTCGTCGGCGATGAGCAGTTCCGGGTCGCAACTCAAAGCCATCGCAATCATCACGCGCTGGCGCATTCCGCCGGAAAACTCGTGCGGATAACCGTCAATCCGATTTACCGCATCGGGAATCCCGACCGTATCCAGCATTTTTATCGCGTGTTCCCGCGCCTGTTTTTTGTTGTGTCCGAGATGAAGTTCGGTGACTTCCATCAACTGCGTCGAGATTTTCAAAAACGGGTTCAAGGAAGTCATCGGGTCTTGAAAAATCATCGCCATCCGTTTGCCGCGAATTTTCCGCACCTCTTCAATCGAAAGTTTTCTGACATCAACGCCGTCAAAAACGATTGTGCCGCTGACGATTTTGCCCGGCGGTTCAGGAATCAGGCGCATAATCGAAAGATTCGTGACCGATTTCCCGCTGCCCGATTCGCCGACGATGCCTAAAGTCTCGCCTTTTTCGAGCGTGAACGTAATGCCGTCAACCGCTTTGACCACGCCGTCTTCGGTTTGAAAGTATGTTTTCAAATCGTTGACTATTAAGATATGTCCGTTTGTTTCGGTCATTTATTTTTGTTTACTTGACGAATTTATAAGTTATGTAGTTAATCGCACCGATTGGCTTTCCGTCCTTTAACGAAGGCTTAAATCGAGCTTTTCTGGTGGCTTCTTCCGCCACGGACGCAAAAGCCATTTCTCCGTAAACAGCTTTTGCATCTGTTACATTTCCCTTTTCATCAACCCAAACTCTAACAACGATCTTTCCTTGCTTTCCCTTTTTTATCGCTTCCGCAGGATATGCAGGCTTTGGCAAACTAGTAGCGTCTCCTCTTTCATAACCAAAGAGTTTGTCAAATTTCACTTTATATTCTTTATATCTTTTGTCATTTGTCCAAACAGTTTCTCCGCCTGCGTAATAACTCGAATAGATTTTGACATTTTCCATTTCATCGCTTTCTCTTCCGAAATGTTTTATTACCAAAGCGTAAGTTTTCAAGTATTGCTCTTGGCTTTTTTCGTAATCGCTCGTTTTAGAGTAAAAGGCTGCCGTTTCCATAATCGGCTTGATAACCTCTCTACTATCTTTTCCAAATAAGTTCTCGGCAACTTCAACAGATTTTAAATAACTTGCTTCGGCTTCTTTTCCTTTTCCGTTTAAAAGTTGAGAATACGCCAGTGTTTGATATGCAACAATTATTTCTTGATTTTTTATATCTGAAGTTTTTTGGTAAATATCAACTGCCGTCTGCAAGTTTTCAATAGACTCTCTAAATTTCTTTTTGTCGCGGTAAATCACGCCCAAATTCGTGTAGGCGACGGCGGTTTCGACGTTCTTCGCGCCGTAGATTTTCAAACTCAAATCAACTGCCTGCTGTGCGAATTTAATCGCGTCGTCAAGTTTTTGGTTTTGGTAGGCGGAATTCGCGTTTTGATTGATTTGCTTGAGAGTTTCCTTCTCGTCCGTCTGCGCGTGAACCGAGCAGACCGTTAATAAAATAATGGTGATTAGCAACTTTTTCATATTCATTTATTTTCTTCAAACCAAGTTTGAAAATCCAGCCGAACTCCAAATTGATTTTCGCCTTGCCTGCATTTCTTTTACCTCAAAAAAATTAAAACTTGCGCGTCTGCGGGTCGAGCGCGTCGCGCAGACCGTCGCCCAAAAAGTTCAGCGAAAACAACGTCAAAGCCATCGTTACGCCCGGAAAAATAAGCTGCCACGGGAAAACCGAAATGTTTTTGATGCCCTCCGCCGCCAGACTTCCCCACGACGCGAACGGAGCCTGCACGCCGATTCCCAAAAATGACAGAAACGCTTCGGAAAGCATCACGCTCGGAATCGTCAGCGTCGCGTAAACGATCACCGGACCGAGCGCGTTCGGGACGAGATGACGGAAAATAATCGCCGGAGTCGAAACGCCGGTCGCCCGCGCCGCCATCACGAATTCCTGATTCTTCAGCGACAGAATCTGCCCGCGCACGACCCGCGCCATCGTCAGCCAGGAAACCAGTCCGAGCGCGAAAAACAAAAGAATAATCTGGCTCAAACCTGCCGTTCCGCCGCCTCCGACCGCACCGGCAATCGCCTGAATCCACTGCGGCGTATTCGGTCCGCCGAAAACCGACAGCAGCACGATGACGATCAGGATATACGGAATCGCGTAGATAATATCCACGACGCGCATCATAAAGTTGTCAATTCTGCCGCCCAGATAGCCGGCGGTCGCGCCGTAGGAAACGCCGACGAGCAGCGAGACAAACGTCGAAATGATGCCGACCATCAGGGAAATTCTGCCGCCCTGCAAAACTCTGGCTAAAATGTCGCGCCCCGAATCGTCGGTTCCCATCGGATGCTGCACGGAAGGCGGAAATGATTTAATCAAGTTTCCGTCCGACGGAATCGTGTCGTAGGCAAAGCCGGTCGCCCATTTGATAATCGCCGGACCGATGATAACGGCAATCGCCATCAACGCCACGACGACCAGCCCGAAAACCGCCAGTTTATTTTTCAGCAGACGCTTCCACGCATCTCGCCAGAGCGACGCGCTTTTGATGATTTCCTGTTGCTCCATAAAATTTTACGCCCCTAAAATCTCGGTGACCTTCAACTCTAAATTCTCAATCGTCCCGACTTTGATCGTCTCGCCGGGTTCCAAAATTTCCGCCAGTCGGTAACTGCCGTTTTTCGGCGACGAATAACGCTCAACGGTGTTTTCTTTCAAATTTACCAGCCAGAATTCGGCGATTTCGGCTTCGGCGTAAAGCGTCTTTTTAACGTCGCGGTCATATTCGACGGTTGAGTCGGAAACTTCGATGAGCAGTAAAACTTCATTCGGTGTCAGATGACTTTCAATATAAAAATCTTTACGCGGAACGAGCAATGCGATGTCCGGTTCGGGTTCATTGTATTGGTCAATGTGAATGGGATTTCGATTTGAAATTATCGCTTTTCCAAAAACTAATTTTCCAAATATATGACTTAGCTTTCTGACTGTCCCGGCGTTTCCAGCACTAATTGATGTTTTTTCATTAACCGCTCCGTCAATAATTTCCCAACCACTTTCTTCCGGCAGAATGCCGACTTCCGTCATTCGCCGAAAATTTTCGGTTGTGAATCTTTTCCGCATAACCGGCGAGATTCTTTTTGATTCCACAACGGTTGTCATAACTTTATTGATGAACCGCCAAACCGCCTTTCGGACAAAACTGCTTACCGCCAACTGCTAAGAGCGTGTTTGGAAATTCAAAAAAGACCGGTAATTTTACATTCTTCATTCTAAATTTTTACCGGATAAAAATTTAGAATGAAGAATGTAAAATGTAAAATTAATCCATCCACTTTTCGACCAAGTGAATTTCTAAACACGCTCTTACTCATAATCTGATTCGCGGGTCTAAAAAGGCGTAGGAAATATCAACCAGCAAATTGAAAATCATCACTAAAATCGAAAGGAAAGCGACGATACCCAGAATCAAAGGCTCGTCGCGGTTCAAAACCGCCTGGATAAAAATGTTGCCCAAACCCGGAATGGCGAAAACTCTCTCGATAACCACCGTTCCGGCGAGCAGTGCCGCGAGCGCGGGACCGGTGAAGGAGACGACCGGAATCAAACCGCCGCGAAGCGCGTGTTTCAATAAAACTTTCCACTCGCTCAAACCTTTCGCCCGCGCCGTGCGGATGTAATCGGAGCGCAGAACTTCAAGCATTCCGGCGCGAGTCAGCCGCGCAATATACGCCGCGTAAATCGCCGCCAAGGTAATCACCGGCAGGACGTAACTCGACGCGCCGCCGACTCTGGCGGGCGGCAGCCAGTAGAGCCACAGGGAAAAAATCAGCACGAGAATCGGACCCAAAACGAAGTTCGGAACCGACAGACCGAGCATCGCCAGCGACATCGAGCCGTAATCAGCCGCCGTATTCTGTTTGAGCGCGGCGACGATTCCGGCGGTCAGCCCTAAAATCAACGCCAGCAGATAGGCGAAAATCCCGATGGTCGCCGAATACGGAAAATGCCGCCGGATAATTTCGTTGACCGACTGCCCTTCGTATTTCAAGGAGTCGCCGAAATCGCCGCGCCCGATGTTCCACATAAGGATGCCGTATTGCTGAAGAACGGGTTTATCGAGTCCGTATTTCTTCTTGATATTGGCTTCGACGGCGGGCGGCAATTTCTTCTCCGACGAGTAAAAACTGCCGGGAGCCATCCGAATCAAAACCCACGTCAGCGTGATGACGAGTAACGCCATCGGAATAATCAGCAATAGTCGGCGAATAATGTAACTCAGCATAATTTCGATTTATCAACCGTCAATTTTTGTTTT
Organism: Pyrinomonadaceae bacterium; assembly: GCA_043768465.1. Lineage (GTDB taxonomy): Bacteria > Acidobacteriota > Blastocatellia > Pyrinomonadales > Pyrinomonadaceae. The sequence goes on along the minus strand of JAYVKL010000366.1, from coordinate 2,154 downwards.
TGGAATCGCCGTTCTCGCCGCTGAAAAATTTCTCAGCCATCAAGATTACGGCGTTTAATCGTTCGTCGGTTTCCGTTTGTGAAATTTGTGAATCATTCAGTCGCTTCGCTAATTCATCAATTTTGGCGTTCGTTTCAAGCGAACTATTTATCAATCCGACCAGCGCGGTTCGCAAAGATGTAACTTGTCCCTGCAAATCATCCGGCAATTCAGGCAAAGTTTCTTTCATCTTATTTCTGCGTCATCGTCGCCTTCAAACGGTTCAGTTGTTCGTCAACCTGCGCGTCGGAATTTTTCATCACATTGTCGGCGTTGACATCCCATTTATTCGGGTCGCGTTCCAAATAAACAAATTTCCAGGCGTGAAGCGTTCCCGGATTCGGATACATTCCTTTGACGTATGGCTTTTTTATCCAGTTGGTCGCCTGCGTTAAAAACGGCAGCACGAGCTGCTCCTGCAAAACCTGAAACTCGGCGGCTGCCAGCATTTCCAAACGCTTTTGCGAATCTAATTCTTGGTTGGCATCGTCGAGAATTTTGTCATATTTCGGATCCCAAAAGCCGGTCGCGCCGTCATTGGATGGCGAATAAAACAGATTCAGAAACGTGAACGGGTCCATATAATCGCCGACCCAGGCATTGCGGGTAAAACCCTGATATTCGACACCGGCGCGAAACGGCAGAAAGGTTTTCCATTCCATATTTTTGATCGGAATCGTGATGCCGAGATTCTGTTTCCACTGCGCCTGACAAAATTCCGCCATCGCTTTGTTTGAGTCAGCCGTGTTGTAACTCAGCGTCACTTTATCAACCGGAAACGTCGGCGTATTCCAGCCGCCGCCCGCTTTTTGAACGGGAAATCCGGCTTCGGTCATCAGTTTGCGGGCTTTTTCGGCATCGAACAAACGTCCTTTCGACCATTCTTCAACCGTCAGATTTTCCGCCTTTAATTTCTCGCCGAAAACCTTTTTGCGGGCTTCGTCATATTTCGGGAAAATTCCGTCGGGGGTGAAATTCGACAGCGGTTTCGGCGTTTTACGAAACTGCGCAAGAGCTTCGCGGTCAACCGCCAAACTGAATGCCTGCCGCACCTTCAGATTGTCCATCGGCGGCTTTTTGACGCTGATGCTGTAATACTCGTTGGCGGCTTCCGGGTGATCCATATATTCGTCCTTGAACTGTCGAATATCTTCGAGCCACGCCGCCGGAACCGTGTGATTGTAAGTCGCGTCAATGCGCCCGCTTTTATAAAGATTCATCATCGTCGTAAATTCGTCGAGCGGATAAAACTCGATTGCGTCCAGATGCACGTTCGCCGCGTCCCAATTATTCGGGTCTTTCACGACGACAACTTCATCGTAAGGTTTATGGACGGAAAGTTTGAACGCGCCGGAGGTGACGATGTTTTCGTCGCGCTGCCAGTCTTTGCCGAATTTTTCAATCGCGCCGCGATTGACGACGCGGAAAAGCTGATGCGGAATCAGTTGAACAAAATACGGCGCAGGCTGGTAAAGTTTCAGCCGGAAGGTGTCATCGTCAACCGCTTCCACGCCCAAATCTTCGGCTTTCACCGGCACGAGTTCCCTGCCTTCGACGGCGGCTTTTAATTTCGGGTCGGCTGCCAAATCTTTGGCGCGATCTTTGGCATCGCTTTTGACGGTCAAACGGCCGGGCGCATTGAGAGTTTTTTGAAACTCGGTCGGCGCACCGAAATTATTATTCGGCGCATCAATTTTGCCGTCGGTCTTTTCTTCGGGCGTGTCGGAGGCTTTTTTTTCGTCCGTTTTGGCGAAATCCTTTTTCAGCAGAAATTGTCCGTCTGCACCTTTTACAAACGCGCCGCCGGAGTTATAGGCTTCGGCGTATTTAATGTAATAACCGAGATTGGCATTGCGCGACGCGAGTTCGGGCGAGAGTGCGCGGCGAAAAGTGTAGACGAAATCGTTCGCCGTGATCGGTTCGCCGTTCGAGAATTTGGCATTTTTACGCAGGTGAAAAAGGTATTCTGTGCCGTCCGCGCTGATTTCCCAACTCTCGGCAATCGCCGGAATCGGCTCCATCGTTTTCGGGTGATATTCGACCAAGCCGTCATAAAGCGCGAGGTAAATCCGCGCTTCGGGTTGTCCCGTGCCGAACTGCGGGTCGAGTGATTCC
>JAYVKL010000365.1:0-5470 GCA_043768465.1 Pyrinomonadaceae bacterium | reverse complement strand
GATTGATAAACAAAGCAGCCTCTGAAGGTTTTTTGATTCGTAACCATTAACTTAAAGAGATTGTTGCTTTGTTTGTCAAAAACTGTCCGAACCATTGTTATGTGAAATTCGAGGGTGCAGGTAAAGTTCGCCGCCTTCGGCTACTGCCGTTTATAACCGCTCGCCCGCGCATCGTCGGGAAATCCGAATTTTCACTCGAAGCCGCCGCTAAGTCCTTGCTGTTTGTCGAATTATATGTTTTCATTTGAAAACAATTGTTGTGAATTCTTGTCAAAAACAGAAAATCAAAATATAAGGAAGTGAAGCTATGAATCAAGCATCAGGCTCGGTCAGGATGTGGTTGTTGTGTCTTTTAACCTGCTCGCTGTTGGCAGCGGGTTTCGGTCGGGTGAACGCCCAGTCGCAAGCCCTGAACGGGCAAATCGAAGGAGTTGTGACCGATTCGGTCGGCTCGGCGATTCCGAACGCCGCCATTACCATTAAAAATATCGAAACGGGAACCGAACGCCAACTCACCAGCGATGCCGGCGGAGTTTATCGCGCGCCGCTCCTGCCGCTCGGAACTTTCCGCGTCACCGTCGAAGCCCCGAATTTCAAACGTCTCGTCCGGGACGGCATTACTTTGTCAGCCGGACAATCGGCGACGGTTGATTTGACCTTGGAAACCGGCGACGTTTCGGCGACGGTCACGGTTTCCGCCAACTCTCCGATTGCCGATGCCGCCAAAATTGATGTCGGGCGCGTGATGGATGCCCGCGAAGTGCAGAATCTGCCGCTCGTTTCGCGTAATCCGTATAATTATTCGCTGCTTCAAGCCAATGTCACGGGTCGCCCGAATTCCGAGTTCGGCGTTCCGCGCATCAACGCCAACGGCTACGCCCGCCGCACTAATTACCAGCTTGACGGCAACAACAACACGCAAGCCGACCGCGCCGGGATTCGTCTGATGCCGGTTTCCGAAGTGTTCGTCAGCGAAGTTCAACTCGTCACCAACGGTTTTTCCGCCGAATTCGGAAATACGCCCGGCTTGATTATGAACGCCGTCACACCTTCGGGAACGAACGGTTTTCACGGTTCGACCAGCTATCGTTTTCGCCGCACGCCGTTCTACGCACGTCCGATTTTTTACAATTCGCCGAACGATTTGCCGAACAACAAAGCCGATGATTTCACGGCGGCGGTCGGCGGTCCGATTATCAAAGACCGCTGGCAGTTTTACACCGGCTACGAGTTCGTCAAACGCGGTTTAGCGGTTGAACCGCAGCGGCTGATTACCATCAGTTCGGCAAATCAGGCGGCTTTGATTACGGCGGGAGTTCCGGCGGCGGCTTTTCCGGCGGCGATTCCGACCCAGCAAAAAGCGCACTTCTTTATTGTCCGAACCGATGCCCAATTAACCGATCAGCATCGCCTGACCGGACGGTTCAATTACTTTAAAAACTTAACGTCGAGCAACACCGGCGGAGGCATCAACACTTTGCAGCGAACGATTGATTTCGATGACAAGTCGTATGCCGCCGCCGTTCAGATGGTTTCGACTTTCGGAGCAAATCTGTTGAACGAGTTTCGCTTTCAATACGCCAAGCGAAATTCGGTAAATTTGCCCAGCCCGTTCACGCCGAGCGGACCGAGCATCGTTATTTCGGGAGTCGCCAACTTCGGTCCGGCGGAAAACTTAAATACCGTTTTGCCGCTCGAAACTATTACGGAATTTAGAGATAACCTGACGATGACGCGCGGCAAGCACACGGTAAAATTCGGCGGCAGCATCAGCCGCATCTACGATTTTAGGAAAAGCGGTATTTTTTCGCGCTACACATTCCCGTCTATTGCGGCTTATACCGCCGCCAAAAACGGAACCGCTCCGCTCGGCTACACCAATTACGTCGCTTCTTTCGGCAATCCGGTTTTTGAATACAAATCGTTTTTCTACAACGCTTTCGTTCAGGATGACTGGAAGGTTACGCCGAGATTGAAAGTCAATTACGGGCTGCGCTACGACCTTTATAAAGTTCCCGAAGCCAACGCTTCGTCGCTTTTCCCGGCATCGCAAAAATTCAAAATTGATAAAAATAATTTTGCGCCGCGACTCGGCATCGTTTATGGTTTGCGCGATGGCAAATACGCCACGATTTTACGCGCCAGTGCCGGACTTTATTATGATCCGCCGGCAATTGATGTTTATGCGCGGGCGTTGCAGAATAACGGCAGCCCGCAGTTTTTCAATTTTACGGTGACAACTCCTTTAACCACAACCGGCGCACCGTCGTTTCCGAACAATTTGGCGACCGGAACGCCGGCACTCGGACAAAGCATTGATACGGTTTCGCCCGATTTCAGAACTTTGTATGCGATGCACACTAATTTTCAAATCGAACAGTCTTTAACCAATGACATTTCTTTTACCGGCGGATTTATTCATTCGGCGGGCAGACACATTCCGGTTTATCGCAACATCAACCGAATCGCCGTGATCAGAAATTTAGCCGACGGTCGTCCGGTCTTCAATTCGGCGGCGGCGACCCGGCTCGACCCGCGTTTCGGTAACATCCTGATGGCGGAATCGGTCGGCAATTCAAATTATAACGCGGCGACTTTTCAATTGAACAAACGCTTTTCGCAGGGTTATCAGTTCAGCGTCAACTACACGCTCTCGAAAGCGACGGACGACGCACCGGAACAAAATCTGGTGGCGGCTTCGTCGCTTGCGCTGTCCGACCCGACCAATCGCCGCTTCGATTTCGGTCCGTCGCTGGCTGACCAGCGGCACACGTTCGTGATGAGTCTGGTCGCCCGACCGCAGTTTAGCTTTGAAAATAAAGCTCTCAGATATATTTTCAGCAACAATCAACTCGGCGTAATCACGACCGCCAACAGCGGCGAAAGATTTAACATTACCTCGAATACCGACCTCAATCTCGACGGCGTAACGGGTTCGGATCGTCCGGTCGGGGTAACCCGCAATTCGGGCAAAACGCCGCCGCAGTATAACGTGGATTTACGATATTCGAGATTTTTCAATTTCACCGAAAGATTCAAAATGGAAGCCTTCGCCGAAGCGACCAATATCTTCAACATCCGAAGTATTTTCCAATACAACAGTTCGGTTATTCCGGTTTACTCGACGGGCGTGATACCGGCAAATCAAATTCCCGGAACGGATTCCGGCGGAAATTTGATTAACGGTCTGCCCAATTTCAGAACCGATTTTGAAAGATATACCATCGGCGGCGGCATCGGCGCGACGGCTCTCGACAGCCGCAATTTCCAACTCGGCTTTAAGTTTATTTTCTAAACTTTCCGCTGTTCCGACGGGCGGAGTTTCGCCGTTTGATGAAACTCCGCATTTTTTGGGCGAGGTCGGAACCGGCGGCGGATGATGGTTAGCCTTTGTCGAATAATCCACCGGCGACCGCCGACGGTTCCGACCGGACGCATAATTTTACTTGCGATTCTTCCTTAAAAGATGGCTGAAGAAAATCCCGTTTCCGACAAATCAGAGCCGCCCGAATTGATTCGCGGAGTCGGCACGTTGGGCGCGACTGCGCTCAATATGATTGATATGATCGGCGTCGGACCGTTTATCACGATGCCTTTGATTATCGCGGCGATGGGCGGACCGCAGGCGATGTTGGGGTGGATTTTCGGCGCGGTTTTGGTGATTTGCGACGGTTTGGTCTGGGCGGAATTGGGAGCGTCAATGCCGAAATCGGGCGGACCTTATAACTATTTAAAGGAAATCTACGGCGCAAACCGGCTCGGACGCTTGATGTCGTTTTTGTTTATCTGGCAGTTGACGTTTTCCGCGCCGCTTTCGATTGCTTCGGGCAGCATCGGTTTCGCCGGTTACGCGACGTATGTTTTTCCGTCGCTCGACCGGGTTTTTTTTGCCAGGGATTTTAAGTTCGCGTTGCCTTTTTTCGGCGATTTCGCTTTTAATATCGCCGCCACGCTCGGAACTTTCGTTGCGATGGCGATGATCGCCGTCTGCGTTTTTCTGCTGTATCGCAAAATTACGATTATCGAAAAGTTCGCGCGGGTTTTGTGGATCGTCGTGATGCTGACCATCGTCTGGATAATTTATGCGGGCATCACGAATTTCAATCCGCAGCTCGCTTTTGATTTTCCGCCGCACGCTTTTGAACTGAATCAAAACTTTTTTCTCGGACTGGGCGCGGCTCTGCTCGTCTCGGTTTACGATTACTGGGGTTATTACAACGTCTGTTTTTTCGCGGGCGAAGTGAAAAATCCCGAAAAAACGATTCCGCGCTCGATTATGCTTTCGATTGCGCTGGTCGCCGTCATTTATATCGTGATGAACATCTCGATTCTCGGCGTGATTCCGTGGCGCGAATTTATGGAAACGGCAAATTCCGATGCCCGAAAATTCGTCATTTCCGTTTTTATCGAACGACTTTACGGCACGACGGCGGGCGTGGCGGCGACTTTGCTGATAATGGTGACGGCTTTCGCGTCGGTGTTTTCGCTCCTGCTCGGCTATTCGCGCGTTCCATTCGCGGCGGCGAACGACGGCAACTATTTTAAGATTTTCTCGAAAGTTCACCCCGAACATCGTTTTCCCTACGTTTCGCTTTTGATAATGGGCGGGATTGCCGCGCTGTTCTGCTTTTTGAAACTAGCCGATGTCGTCGCCGCGCTCGTCGTCATCCGCATCACGATTCAGTTTTTGGCGCAAATCGTCGGACTGCTGATACTGCGGCAGACGCGCCCGGACATTCCGCGCCCGTTTAAGATGTGGCTGTATCCGGTTCCGGCGGTGCTGGCGATAATCGGATTTTTATATGTGATGTTTATGCGCCCGAATTTTCAGAAGGAAATAAAATACGCGGCGGTGCTGATTGTTCTGGGGTTGATTATTTATTTCATTCGCGCTTACCGGCGCGGCGAATATCCGTTCGGCGGCTTAAATAAAATTGCCGCCGAAAAATAAAATTATGCGAATTTTTAGGCAACGAGTCGTTACATTCGTTTGTTTTTCAGTGTTGATTTTACAGTTTTCCGGTTTGACGCAAATCACCGCGCAGGTGCGCCCGATTTACGACAACGGAGCGATTGGACTGGGGCAAATGCTCAAGCGGCTTCAGACGACGGCGAGCGCGATGCACACCGGAGCGCACCCGGACGACGAAGATTCAAATTTAATCGCGTATCTGGCGCGCGGCAGAAATGCGCGAACGGCGTATCTGGCGTTAAATCGCGGCGAAGGCGGGCAGAACGTCATCGGCGCGGAACTGTTTGAACCGCTCGGCGTGATTCGCACCGAAGAACTTTTGCAGGCGCGCAGGCTCGACGGCGGACAGCAGTTTTTTACCAGCGTGATGGATTACGGGTTTTCCAAAACGCGGGCGGAAGCGACTCGCATCTGGGGCGAAAAAGAGACTTTGGGCGATATGGTGCGCGCCATCCGCGCGTTTCGCCCTTTAATTATTATCTCGCGGTTTCAGGGAAC
>JAYVKL010000364.1:0-4904 GCA_043768465.1 Pyrinomonadaceae bacterium | reverse complement strand
GATTGATAAACAAAGCAGCCTCTGAAGGTTTTTTGATTCGTAACCATTAACTTAAAGAGATTGTTGCTTTGTTTGTCAAAAACTGTCCGAACCATTGTTTATCAGTCGTCGTAAATTACATGCAAAAGTTTTATTTTCTCATCAGCCGCCGAATGTGCAAAAAGGATTTTTCGGCTAAACTGGATAAAAAATCATTGTCGAAATCCAACGGAGAATGCAGGCACGAACGCGGCGACAAAAAGAAGTTTTCGATTATATCAAACAACATATCGAAAAATACGGCAACGAGCCTTCCTATCAAATGATTGCGCGGCATCTCGGCGTGTCGTCGAAAGCCGGAATCGCGCGGCATATCCAAGCGTTGGAGACGCAGGGTTTAATTAAACGGCGGCGCGAGAACGGCAGTTTCTGGCTGGATTTAGGACAGGAGGATGTTAAAAGCAAAGCCGTCTGCGAAATCGAATGGCTCGACATTCCGAAGTTTGAGACTTTCGTCGAAGACTGGGAATATGAACCGCTGTTTGTGCCGCGATTTCTGCTCGGCTACCAGGAGCCGGAACGTCTGCGGGCATTTCGCGTCCCGGACGACGCGATGCGCGACAAACAGATTTGCGAAGGCGATGTCGCTCTGGTCGAAAAACGCGATTACGCCCGCGACGGCGACATCGTGGTCGCCTTGATCGAAAAAAAATCCGTCGTTTTCAAACAATTTTTTCGACTCGGTTCCTATATCGAACTGCGCTCCGCCGGTGAAATTTGTGAACCGGTAAAACTCCCGGCGAACAAAATCGAGATTCTTGGAATTTATCAGGGATTGCTCAGACCGCTCGCTTAAACGATTCGTTTAAAAATCACGAACGCACCGGCGGCGATTCGGAATCTTTAAACCGGCAACAAAAAAAGCAGCCCGCCGACTGCCTGCCACCTGATATTTTTCCCGGTTAATGCTTATTTTTGAGTTTTCAACTTTTCAACTGGTGATACGGAATGCGGTATCTTCTTAAAAATCGTTCCAGATTCATAATCTCGTCCGGCTCGTTGTCATCCATTAAAACCCCTTCGGGGCGCACGTTGTAAATCGCCTCGAACGTCTCATACTTGGCATCTTCGCTGATGTTCAGAGCCTTTATTCCACTGATAATCGTTTGTTTATCAATCGAATCATTCGACGCATTATACGGAATTTTTATAAATGTCATAACTGCATCTTAGCACGATTTTTTTGGAAACCCTTATTTATTGTAGATCGAGCCTTCGCATTCGCGTAAGAATCCGCCGTTTCTTCGTGATAAAACCGCGCTGATTTCGGCGACGACGGCGAGCGCGATTTCTTCGGGCGTGTCCGCGCCGATGTCCAAGCCGACGGGCGCGTAAAGTCGCTGCAACTGTTCCGCGCCGAATGTTTCGCCGATTTCTTCCAACAGATTTTTCGTCCGCTTTTTCGGACCCAGCGCGCCGATGTAGCGGCATTTTGAACGCAGCAGGCGGCGCAAAATTTCACGGTCGCGGTCGTAATTATGCGTCATTATCACGGCGACCGAATTTTCGTCATTGAACAAATCTTCGTCCAGATTCTCTGACGCGGCGACGATGATTTCGTCGGCTTCGGGAATTCTTTCGGCATTGGCGTAAGCGGCGCGGTGGTCAATGACCGAAACGCGCCAGCCGAGTTCTTTAGCAAATTTTATCAGCGGCAGCGCGTCGTAGCCTGCGCCGAAAAGCAACAGATTGAGTGGCGGAATAATCGTTTCAAAAAACACCTCGCCGACAACTGAATTTACAACGGTTGGAGTATTTTCCGGCAAATTTTCAATTCCGAGAATTTTTTCAATCGGCGAATTATTTAGCAAATCTTTAAATTCGTTTTCAAACAATCGCCACCCGATTTTCAAATTGCCTACGTTAGAATCAATCAAAGTCGCAACATTACCCGATGCACGTTGATTCAAGCAAAAGGAAAGGAACTCAAAAAAATCGCTTTCCTTATCTATCGGCTCAAGCAAAATTCGCACGATGCCGCGACAGCCCATCGAAAGCCCGAAAACCGAATTTTCATCGGCGGTCGTGTCGTAGGTAATTACCGTCGCCTCATTCGTTTCCAAAACCCGTTTGGCGCGTTCCAAGACATCGGCTTCGAGACAGCCGCCCGAAACCGTGCCGATGCTGAAACCGTTTTTATCAATCAACATCCGCGCTCCCGGACGGCGATAACCCGAACCGACGACACCAACCACCGTCGCTAAAATCGCTTTTTCGCCGGGGGCAAACTGGGCGATTTTACTGAGTATTGCTTGGAGTTCTTTCATTTACGCCGACCGTTCTCAGCTATGTCTTCAGGCGGCTTTCCACCGCGCTTCGCGGGCGATGAGCCGCCCGAAGGGGAAACTCAGAACTTTGCAATTATTTTTCGTGAATTACATCGCCGCCGTCATTTCCTCTTCGGGAAAGTCCGCGCCGTCCGAAGTTTCCGCCCAGGCATCGAAATCCGCTTTTAAATCATCGAGTTTGGAACGCGCACCTTTGAGCGCGGCTTTCCCTAAAAGCAGCCACAACGGAGGATTTTCCGACTCGACGGCTTTAATGATCGCCTGCGCCGCCCGCACCGGATCGCCCGGCTGATTGCCGCTGTAACCGCGAATCGTGTCCTGATTTTTGCCCGCCGTCTCCTTGTAATCGGCAATCGTATTCGTCGCTTCGTTCGCCGAACGTCCCGCCCAATCCGTGCGGAAACCGCTCGGCTGAACGATGATGACTTTGATTCCGAGCGGCGCGACTTCCTTATGCAACGCCTCGGAGAAACCGTTGACGGCGAATTTCGTCGCGTTATAATAGCCGACCGCCGGAAACCCGACGAATCCGCCGATAGACGAAATGTTGACAATCGTTCCGCTTTGGCGCGTCCGCATCTTCGGCAGAACGGCGCGGGTCATCGCCGCCAAACCCCAAAAATTCGCCTCGAACATCGCGCGAACTTCTTTTTCTTCAGATTCTTCAATCGCGCCGAAGTAGCCGAATCCGGCGTTATTGACCAAGACATCAATCGCGCCGAAATGCGATTCGGCTTTTGCAACGGCATCTCTGACCTGTGCTTCTTCCGTTACGTCTAAAGCCAAAGCCAGCGCGTTTTCACGATTGATTTCGACCAAATCCTGAACTTTGCCGGCATCACGCGCCGTCACGACGACGCGATAACCGTTTTCCAAAAGCTGTTTCGCCAATTCGCGCCCGAATCCGGTCGAACAGCCCGTGATAAACCATACTGATTTTTTTTGTTTCGTCATTTTTCCCTTAAACTCCCTGAATTATTTATATTTTCAAAAAACACGCGGCGCACTTTTCTAACTTTTCTATAAAAGTTTGTCGGGCGTTAAAGGCAAATCCCTGAGACGTTTGCCGGTCGCGTTGAAAACCGCGTTGGCGACCGCCGCCGCGACACCCGTGATGCCGATTTCGCCGACCCCGCGCGCCCCGATGGGCGAAATATGCGGGTCGGGTTTGCCGATGAAATGCACGTCAATCACGGGAACGTCCAGGTTGACGGGAACGTGATAATCGCCGAGATGCCGCGCCACCGGATTGCCGAAGCGTTTGTCATACGGCGTTTCCTCCATCAAAGCCTGACCGAGACCGTAAATCACGCCGCCGATCACCTGCGAACGCGCCGTTTTTTCGTTCAAAACGCGCCCGATGTCCTGCACGCTTGTAAAACGCGAGACGCGCACGATGCCGAGATTTTCGTCAACCAGCACTTCAGCAAACTGCGCCCCGAACGAGTGAAACGAGTATTTTTTATCGTCGCCGTCTTCGTCCAAAACGAAATTGTCGGTCGCGCACGGCGCGACGTTGCCGCTCAAACCGCCGCCGGACGCGGGCATCGAACTGGCGCAGACTTCGACCGACGGTTTATTATTGCGGCGCAGAATATCGGTGTAAGAATCGCTTTTCGACTGGTCGCCCGCCGCGAAAAACCTGGCATCGGCGAACTTGATTTCGCGTATATTCACGCCGTTCAATTTCGATTTGCCGTCCGCCAACGCCATTTTCATCAGTTCGGCGCGAAGCATTTCGCCCGCCGCCAAAACCGCCGAGGTTACGCTGACCGCCGTCGTCGAACCGCCGGAGACGGGCGCGGGCGGCAAATTTGAATCGCCGAGTTCGACCGTGATTTTTTCGATTGAAATGCCCAGAGCATCCGCCGCCGTCTGCGCCATAATCGTATAAGTTCCCGTGCCGATGTCCTGCGTCGCGCACAAAACCTTAACCGCGCCGTCCGCCGCCATCCGAATTTTTACCGTCGCCGCACTCCGAATCGCCGGGTAAGTCGCCGTCGCCATTCCGTAGCCGACCAAGTATTTGCCGTTCCGCGTTTGACGCGGCTGCAAACTGCGTTTGTTCCAGCCGAATTTTTCCGCGCCGATTTTGTAGCAGTCAAGCAGATTCTCCAGTGAAAACGGCAATTTCTCGCTCGGATCAATCGCCGTGTGATTCATCATCCGCAGTTGCAGCGGGTCAATCTTCAGTTCGTGCGCTAGTTCGTCCACCGCCGATTCCAGCGCGAAAGTTCCCGGCGTTTCGCCCGGCGCGCGCATAAATGTCGGCGCGTTGACGTTGAGTTTAGCGATTTTATAAGTGATTTCGCGCATCGGCGCGGCGTATAAAACTTTCGTCTGCGTGCCGCTCTGCTCGAAATAATTGGAGAACGCTTTGTAAGAATTGTTCTCGTGGCGAATCGCCGTCAGTTTCCCGGATTTGTCGGAGGCGAGCGCGATTTTCTGAATCGTCTCCGGTCGCCGCCCGACGTTCGTCACCATCATCTGCCGCGTCAAAACCAGTTTCACCGGACGGCTGACCGCTTTTGCCGCCATCGCCGTCAGCAAAATATTCGCCCACTGCGAACCTTTGCA
>JAYVKL010000363.1:0-3068 GCA_043768465.1 Pyrinomonadaceae bacterium | reverse complement strand
GATTGCCAACTATGTTCACGAAAAACAACTAAACCGTGATCAGCGATATGCCTGGGCGGTTCTCGATACCTTCGATATGCTTTCGCCGCAATTCGATCTACCGATGAATCAAGTAGAAGCCTCAAAAAGCCTCGCCGAAGCAGGTATCAATAAAATTTCTCGGTTGCCTAATGAAGGATTGAATTTGGTCGGCAGGCGAACTGAATAGCTTGAATTTTAAGAATGTCTCATACACTTTACCTCTGTTATTTTGGTCTCCGCGAGCCGCTGGTGCAAACACAGGTTTTGCCTTATTTGCGGGAAATCAAAAAAATGGATGGATTAAAAGTCAGCTTGCTCACGTTTGAACCGAATTTTAATAACACCTGGACGACAGAGCAGGTTGCAGCCGAACGGAAAAACCTCGCCGAAGAAAATATAACCTGGCATTGTCTGCCGTATCATAAAAAGCCTTCCGTTCCGGCAACCCTTTATGATATTTTCTGCGGAGCGCGTTTTGCGGCAAGGTTATCCCGCCGGGAAGATATTGATGTTTTTCACGCCCGTTCGCACGTTCCGGCGTTAATGGGCGCGATTGCTAAAAAGTTCTGCCGCCGAAAGCCAAAGTTGATTTTTGACATTCGCGGGTTTTTCCCCGAAGAATATACCGATGCCGGAATTTGGAAGGAAAACGGCTGGCTTTACCGCGTTGTCAAACAAACTGAAAAATGGCTTTTGAAAGAATCCGACGGGTTTATCGTTTTAACGGAAAAAGCCCGGCAGATTCTCTTTCCCGCCAGCACGAAAACGGGTTCTGATGAATTTGGCAGACCGGTCGAGGTAATTCCCTGCTGTGTTGATTTGCACCGTTTTGAAATTGCCGATCAAATTTCGAGAAAAGAATTAAGAAAAAATCTAAATATTGAAGACAGGAAGGTAATAGTTTATGTCGGCTCATTCGGCGGTTGGTATTTGACCGAAGAAACGGCAGAGTTCTTCGGCGCGGCAAAGGAGAAATATCCGAATGCTTTTGCCTTGATTCTGACCCAAAGCCCGGTTGAAACAATTCAGCCTCTACTTGAAAAGCGCGGTTTCCTGCCAACCGATTTTCTGATTGCAAAAATTTCGCCCAAAGAAATTCCGCTTTATTTGGGTGCATCCGACATCGCCGTTTCTTTTATAAAATCCTGTTATTCAAAACAGGCATCTTCGCCGACCAAAAACGCCGAGTATCTGGCTTGCGGGCTGCCGATAGTGGTCAATAGCGGAGCCGGCGATACCGGCGAAATAACCGCCGAAGATAAAACAGGTGTTATTATCGAAGAATTCAACCGCGAAAGTTATCAAACAGCGTTTGTCGAACTAGAAAAACTGTTAGAGGATAAAGTAGGTCTGAACGAGCGGTGTCGGGAAAGTGCCAAAGCAAGGTTCGATTTGCAAGGGGTCGGCGGCGAAAGATACCGAAACCTTTACCGCAGGCTTTTGGCGAGAGATAAATCAAAATGAACGTTTTGGGATTGTGTTCATATCCAATCGAATCGGCGGCAACCCGTTATCGTTTAATTCAATTTATTGAGCCTTTGGCAAAAGTAGGAATTAATTTGCAGGTGAGTCCGTTTCTTGACAGCCAATCGTTCGATCTTTTGTATCAGAATAAGTCACTTTTCCAAAAAGCCGGGGGACTTTGGAAGCCGCTGCTGCGTCGTTTCTCGGAATCTCTTAAAGTGCGGAAATATGATTTGATTGTCGTGCAGCGCGAAGCAATGTTTTTGGGTCCGGCGTTTTTTGAATGGATGTTCCAGAGAGTCGGCGGTATACCGTTAATTTTAGATTTGGACGATGCCACATACATCAGTTACGTAAGTCCGACCTACGGCAAAGTCGGAAGTTTTTTTAAGTTCTTCGGAAAAACCGACAATTTGATAAAACGTGCCGACGCGGTAATCTGCGGCAATCGTTTTATTGCGGAGTATGCGGAAAAAAAAGGGACGAAAGCCGTTGTTGTGCCGACGGTGGTTGATACTGATAAATTTTGTCCGGTAGAGAAAGCGAATGCAGTTCCAACGATTGGCTGGATTGGGACTCATTCGACTTTTCCATTTTTAAAGTCAATTTTTCAGGTTTTGCAGGAACTCGCTTTGAGTTATGAGTTTAAGCTGAAAATTGTCGGTTCGGGACAATCTGATATAAAAATTGACGGGTTGGAAGTAGAAAATCTGCCCTGGAGTTTAGAACGCGAGATTGCAGATTTTCAATCCTTCGACATCGGGCTTTATCCGATGGAGTTGGGCGGCAACATACCCGATGAATGGATTGCGGGCAAATCGGGTTTTAAGGCGATTCAATATATGTCAGTCGGGATTTCCTTCGTGATGAGTCCAATCGGCGTTTGTGCGGAAATCGGAATAGACGGGGAAACACATTTTTCAGCGCAAACGCTCGATGACTGGCGGAAGCATTTGGCGGTTCTGCTCGAAGACCATATAATAAGACGAGAAATGGGCGCAAACGGCAGAAAATATGCCTTAAGAAATTATACGGTAGCGATGCAAAGCGAAAAACTGACTGATACTTTTCGTTTTGTATTAAATAAAAAACAATTATGAAAAGCGGTAAATCAAAACTTGTATTTTTAGCTTTGTTTGCCGCTTTTCCTTCATTTTTGAAGTGTTTTTGTTATCGCTTTTTCTTCGGCTATAAAATCGGCAAACGGGTAAAAATAGGATTTTCGCTGCTTGATGCTAAGGACTGCGTGATTGATGACGATGTTTCAATCGGGCATCTCAACGCTTTTATCGGCATCAAAAAACTTTCAATCGGCGAGCATACGCGCATCGGACATCTTAATATCTTTCGCGGCGGCGATGAAGTTCGGCTCGGACGCTATACGGAAATTATTCGCCTGAACGAAATAAATTCCATTCCCGATCCGGTTATCGTGACACCTGCCGAGCCGGTGTTTATTCTCGGCGACGGCAGTGTCATTACGGCATCGCACAAAATTGATTTTACCGACCGCGTTGAATTCGGGAAGCGCGTGATTTTGGGCGGCAGAAACTCTTCGCTCTGGACGCATAACCGGCAGAGTA
>JAYVKL010000362.1:0-7797 GCA_043768465.1 Pyrinomonadaceae bacterium | reverse complement strand
CTGTTTGCCTCTGCGTGAAATGATTTCTCACGCAGAGGCAAACAGGACGCAGAGAAAACCCAGGTTATTTCAACATTTATTTCAACTACTGATTCGCATTTATTCATTTTGTATCAAATTACCCATTATCCGTTATCCGTTACTCCACGTTTTGAATCTGCTCTCTAATTTTCTCAATCGCCGATTTTATTTGCAGAGCCGATTCTTTGACGGTTAAATTATTGGTTTTCGAGGCGATGGTGTTGGCTTCACGGTTTAGTTCCTGCGTCAGAAAATCAAGCCGTTTGCCGACCTCTTTTTCTTCGGCAAGAATGCCGCGATATTGTTCGAGATGGCTTTTCAGGCGCGTTATTTCTTCGGCGATGTCGCTTTTATCGGCTAAATACGCTACTTCCTGCGCGAGTCTGCCTTGGTCAACTTCGATTTGCGAATCGCTTTTGGACAAAAAAATTTCGATCCGTTTCTTCAATCTTTGCTGGTATTCGTCGGCGACATTCGCGCTTTCCGCTTCGATCTTCGGCAGGTGATTTTCGATTTCCGTCAATAAATTATTCAAATCGGTTTTTAAAGATTCGCCTTCGACTTCGCGCATTCGTTCGAGTTCGTCGAGCGCGATTTTGACCGCCGTTTCAATCGCGTCGGTGAACTCTTCGCTCAAGTCTTCCGCCTTCGGCTGCAAAGCGTTCGGCAGTCGAGCGATATAATTAAAGTCCGGCTCGCCCGTCAAATTAAATTCCGCCTGCATCTGCTTTAACGCCGAAATATAACCGGAAATCAAAGGGCGATTCAGTTCATAAACGATTTCGTTCGTCCGTTCGTAATTGACGAAAACATCAACGCGCCCGCGAGATAAACGAGATTGAATCGTGCGTTTCAAACTGGCTTCGAGGGCTTGCAGTTCGTTTGAAAGCCGCAGATTCAAATCCAAAAAACGATTGTTAACGGTTTTTATTTCGACGGCGACGGCGAAATTTTCGTTTGAAACGGCACCGCGCCCGAATCCGGTCATTGATTTCATAATTTTTTTACGGGTAATTGTTCGGATTTTCAACCGTCAGCCCTTCGTTTTGCGCGGCGGAATTTAATTCCTTATCGGCTGACACAAAAGTAAAAGTTGAACGATTAAAATCAATTTTAAGATTGATAAGGTTCGCGTAAACTTCCAAAGCAGCGGCGAGTTGAACGGCATCATAACCGCGCAGAGCGTATTTTTCAGACAGGGTGACGGCACGGTCTAGTAAAAGCCGCTCGATTTCGACAATGCGAAAGTCATTTATGAAATCATATTTGAACTGCGTGGCGGCGGTCGAAGCATCACTAATCGTCAAAGTCCCGCTTTTCAAACGGCGAGCGATGGCGGAAACAACCTCAACCTGAGCAATGGAAACGCCGTAAATGATTTTCGTTGTAACGGCGTTAAAGATATTTTTCACCCAAATCGTGCCGGTTTCAATAACATAATTTTTTACCACGCCGCTGCTGTCGAAAAAAAAAATCCATCACCGACGCTCCCGAATAATCGTTTCCGAGAGTGGTTCGCCTTTGATTTCAATCGGCTTGAAGTCGCCCATTTTTCGGTGGCGCGGCGATTTTATTTCGCGCAAAAGTCCGGCATCGAACAATGCTTTTTGAAGCCGCAAATCTTCGGCTTCGGCTTCGGTTAATTCTTCCGAAAGCGAATCTAAAATCTCTTTTCGTTCGATTGGCGGCAGTTTTTGTATTTCGTTGATAATTTCCTGCGGTGTCATAACTTTATAAAATCTCCTTACCGCCGCGATTTTATCACGAATTATTTAACGGATAAAATTTCTTCTTCGGCAAATTGCAGCTCGTAAAGTTTTTTATAAGTTCCGCCTTTCGCCAAAAGTTCCTGGTGCGTTCCGGCTTCGATGATTTGTCCGCGTTCCAAAACGACGATGACATCGGCTTTGCGAACGGTCGAAAGGCGGTGCGCGATGACGATTGACGTTTTATTTTCCATCAAATTAGCCAGAGCTTTCTGCACCAATCGCTCGCTTTCGGCATCGAGCGCGGAAGTCGCTTCGTCCAGAATCAAGACCGGCGCGTTGATTAAAACGGCGCGGGCGATGGCGATTCGCTGGCGTTGTCCGCCGGAGAGAAAAATGCCGCGCTCGCCGACCGTTGTTTCGTAGCCGTTCGGCAATTCTTCGATAAATTCGTCGGCAAAAGCGATGCGGGCAGCCTCTTTGATTTCCGCGTCGCCCGCGTGCGGGTTGCCGTAGGAAATGTTGTAGCGAATCGTGTCGTTGAAAAGAACGGTTTCCTGGGTGACGAGCGCGATTTGCTTTTTCAAACTCGCCAAACTCGCATCGCGCAAATCGGTTTCGTCCCAGAAAATCGCGCCGCTCGTCGGATCGTGCAGCCGTTGAACCAATTTTATCAAACTCGATTTGCCGCCGCCGCTCGCCCCGACGAGCGCGACCATTTGACCTTTCGGAACGACCAAACTCAAATTTTTGATAACCGATTTTTCTTCGTTTTGATAATTGAACGAGACATTTTTTAACTCAATTTTATCGTTCAGCGATTCCAATTTGACCGCATTCGATTTTTCCGGCAGCGCGTCGTTTTCGTCCAGAACGTCCCAGACATCTTTGGCGGCGGCGAGAGCCTGCACGATTTGGTTGTGTTGGCGCGAAAGTTTCCGCATCGGGTCGTAGCTTTGGAAAAGAAAAGCCAGAAACGTGAAAAACTGCGCCGCTTCCATTCTGCCGGTGTTGATTTCGCGCAAACCGAAATAGAACAGCGCGACGATGACGACGATGCCGACCGTTTCGATGATCGGCGGCGAAAACGCGGCGACTCTGCCCGAACGCCGGTGCGCGTTGGCGATGCGGCGGGCGACGGCGGTAAATCGCGTCTGCTCCCGCGCTTCGGCGGAATAGGCTTTGACGATGGTTTGATTGGTCAGCGTTTCCTGCGCCGTGTCGGATAAAAGTTTATTGCTCTCGACGAATTCTTCCGAGAGTTTCCGCAACGCTTTGGAGAATTTGGCGGTTAAAAATCCGATAATCGGCGCGATAATCATCGCGCCCAGCATCAAACGCCAATTGTAATAAAATGCGGCGGCGAGAAAAAAGACGAGCATCAAGCCTTCGCGCAGAATGTCGCGCAAATTTGAGGCGACCGAAATTTCAATCGCCGAACAGCTCGTTACCAGCCGCGACACCAGATAATTCGTCCGGTGTTTTTGAAAAAAGTCAGCCGACTGATTCAAAAGATGCGCGTAAAGCTGCTGGCGCAAATCCAGCACGGCGGCTTGCCCTATTTTCGTCATCAAATACGACGAAAAAAACTCGGCAACGCCTTTCAAAACCGTGAAAGCGACGAGCAAAACCGAAATCGTCAGCCACGCCCGATACCAATCATTTTGCGGAATCAATTTTTGCAGAGCGAACAATGTCGCCGGATTCTGCGCGGCGGACGGCAGAAATTGACTGAACAGCGGAACCAATAACGCGCTTGTCGCGGTCTGAAATAACGCGCCGAAAAACATCGCCGCTATCGCCAAAACGAACGTCGAGAGATTCGGGCGCAGATATTTGAGCAGTCTTCGGAATTCTTTCATCGCGGCTGGTAAAAATCTGAATATACTCAGTTTAAGGTAAAATTCCAAATTCCAGATTCCAAGTTGTTTTTTGGATTAAGTTTGTTGTCGTTCCAGGAAGCCGGCTCAAAAATCCGCGAGTCGGCTTAAATTCTTAATTTTACATGCTCAATCCTTTATTTTTTTCGCGTAAAAATTGAGAATGAAAAATGTAAAATTGAGAATTTCCGATTTTTGAAACGGCTGGTAGTTCTTAAATCTGGAATCTACAACCACCCGCGCTATGTTAAGATTTGCAACGTCAGAATTATTTGCGGCATCCTTTTAAGATGTAAACCGCCTTTTCGGGAGAAAGAAAAAATGAAAAAGTTCAGATTCTCAAATTATATTGCCGTCTTTTCGTTTATATTTACGCTGACTGCGGTGAGTTTCGCGCAGGTTGATGTCGCGCGAAAAACGACCGCCGTCACTTATCCGCTTAATCAAGTGGTTTTGACGCAGTTTCGCGGGACGACCAGATTTCCGCGCATGAAAGGCGAAGGCAGAATCAAACGAACGGGGAAAAACGGCACGGAAGTCGAAGTTACGGTATCGAAAATGCCGCGTCCGTTTGAACTCGGCGCGGGTTACGCGACGTATGTTTTATGGGCGATCTCGCCGGACGGTCAGGTTGATAATCTGGGCGAAATCAAACGGCGCGGCTTTTTTGAGTTCGATTCAAAAATCGCCGTCACCACGCCGCTTCAGACTTTCGCTTTGATTGTGACGGCGGAACCGCATTTTCTCGTCCGCCGTCCGAGCCGCGCCGTGATGCTGGAAAATCTCAATCCTTACGCGCCGAACGGCAGAACGCTGGCGACGACGACGGCGATTGAATACTTCGGCAATTCGAGCGATTATTTCTCCGACGCGCGAACGCCAGAAATCGCCGAAGCCGATTATTCAAAAACGCCTTCGACCATTTTGCAGGCGCGGCAGGCAATTGCGCTCGCCAAATTTGCCGGAGCGCAGCGCGACGCGCTCGAAGATATTCAGCAAGCCGAAGTGCTTTTGCAAAACGCCGACACCGGCTGGAAAGCCGGACGCGCACCCGAAGACGTGGACATCGCGGCGCGTAAGGCAATCAGTTTGGCGGTTAAAGCCGAGTCAACCGCCGCTGCCCGCAAAGATGCCCGCGAAAAACGCAACGAGCGCACCCGCCAGGATTCGGAAATCCGCGATTCGGAAGAAAAAGTCGTCGCCGTGCAAACCGAAATGACGGAACTGCGCGCCGAACTCGCCCGCGAGACGCGCAACCGCGAACTCGCCGAACGCGACGCGCAGAATTATCAAACCCAAGTTAAAGACTTACGCGGCGAACTCGGCAAACTGCGCGAAGACCTCGGCAGAACCAAGGTTGACGCGGAAACGGTTAAAGCCAAACTCGCCGACATCGAAAACCGGCAGCAGGAAACCGCCAAACAGCAGGAGCAAGCCAACCGCACAATGCAAATTCGAGCGAATGCGGCGAATGTAGTGCAGTCGCTCCGGCGTTTCGGAACGGTTGTTCAAACCGAGCGCGGCATCATTCTGACTTTACCGGAAAATTTTTGGACGACACCCCGAACGAGTATTTTTGCGCCGCCCGCCGAAACCAAATTAACGGGTTTGGGCGAACTGCTGGCAAATAACACCGATTATAAAATCACGATTGAATCGCACACCGATGACAAGGGAACTCCCGACGAATTGCAGACTCTGACGCAGAAACGCGCCCAGGGTTTGTCGGACAAATTGACGGCGGCGGGCGTTGCGCCGGAGCGTCTCGAAGCCAAAGGTTACGGCGCGAGTTCGCCGGCGGCGGCGAATACGACCAACGCCAATCGTGCGAAAAATCGCCGCGTGCAGATTATTCTGGTTCTCGGTGCCGCCGCTCAGTAAGTCGTCATTTCACGACAATTAAAAGCGCGTTGCCCGATTATTCCGGCAACGCGCTTTTAATTGTCGTGAAATTCGGCTTAATCTTCTAAAACCAAAATTCTGTCCGGCGGCAAGCCGACGACGCATTCGTCGCCGATGTTCAGCCCGACGACCCGCAGAACTAACGCTTCGAGTTCCAAGCCGCCCGCGTCGAGTTTAATCAGCGTCGTCGAACCGAGAAATGAGATGCCGGTGATTTCGGCTTTCAAAAGATTGTCCTCCGGGAACGACGCGCCGAACGACATCGAAATATATTCGGGGCGAATCGCCAAAGTCACGGTTTCGTTGATTGCGCCGAGCGTCTGCTTTTCAACTTTATCGGTGAAAAGCCGGTGTTCGCCGAGCAGCGTTTGAAATTCCGGCGTGTCGTTTTTGCTCGATGTCAGTCGCCGCGCCGCGATCAAATTATTTCTGCCCGTGACGCGGGCGACGGCGGCGGTTTGCGGAAACTCGAAAACTTCGCGCGGCGTTCCCGTCTGCACGATTGCGCCGTTGTGCAGAACCGCTACGCGGTCGCAAATCGAAAAAATTTCGTCGTAATTATTCGTGGCGAAAACGACCGCCAGATTTTTTTCCTTGACGACGCTCCGCAATTTCTCGCAGTTCTTTTCGCGGGTGATTCGATCCATAAAACAGAATTGGTTGTCGAGCAGCAGCACTTCTTTCGCGTTTTGGAGCGCGTGTTCGAGAGCCAAAACCTGCCCTTCGCCATCGGCTAACTGCGAAGATTTCTGCGTTTTAAACAGCGATTTCCAGAAAGCGTCGTTCGTCAGTTTCGGAAAATGAAAGCCGCGCTCGTTGCAGTCGAGATTCGTCAAATCGTTTGAGTTATAAAAAATTGTGCCGCCGTTAAGCGGTTCGACACCGGCGAGGATTCTGATAATCGTCGTTTTTCCTTCGGCGACGACTCCGAACAAACCGAGAATTTCGCCGCGTTCGACCGACAGCGAAACGTCCTTGATAACGTGATTGCTATCGTATTTCTTCGATAAATTGTTGATAATCAGCGACATCTTTATTATTGAAAAATATGAAACTTCAGCGGTCGAAGCGCGTGCAAACTAAAAGTATGCTTTCGTCATCGAAAATAGGCAAGTATAATAGAATCCAAAGAAGCGATGGCAAAAGAAAATACCAGTTTAACGAGAAAAGCCGTTCACGCGGGCGGCTGGACGGTGGCGAAGCGCGTCGCCAAATCAATTCCCTACGTCGGTTCGGCGATGGCGATTGGCTTGATCGGCTATGACATCAAGCGCAAAGGTTTAGTCAAAGGCGTTTTGAATTCCGGTTTGGACGCGATTCCGTTCGTCGGTTTGGGCAAAAACGTCGTCGAGTTTTTTACCGGCGATTTATTTCCCGATAAAATTCCGAAAGGCGCGACGGGCGCAGCAAAAAATGAAAAATAAATTTACGAAAATAGGTTTTCTGACGGCGGCGATTTTATTGAGCCTGTTTTTTTCGGCGTTCGACGCTGCGGCGCAAACTTCCAAGCGTCGCAAAAAAGTCGGAAGAGTGAAAAATACGCCGGTCGCCGCGCCGAAAATTCAGCCGGTCGTCGCTGCTCGAACTCCCGGATATATTGACGGCAATCAAATCGTGCGGGGCGAGATTCCGCAAACGAACGGCGAGGCGACCGGCGCGGAAGATGCTTTGCCGTCCGGCACGGCGGTTTCAGACGACCGGGAAACGCAGATCAGACAACTCGGCGACCGCCTCAAAACGCTCGAATCGGCGAAGGGCAAAGATCAGAAGCAAAAACAGCTTTTGATGAATCTCGATATTTTAACCAGGGCGGAAAGCCGCGTCGAATCGCTTCGCAAACAGCTTTTTGAAATTATTGAAAAGGAAAACTCGACCAACGCCCGCATCGAACAAATCAGCATCGAATCACGCGGCGAAGTTATTGACCGCAACGTGGCTTTGATGGGTTCGCTGCGCCCGGAAGAAATCCGCGAACAGCGTCGAAAGTCTTTGGAAGCTGAAAAAATCAACCTCGAAACACTGCTCGCGCAAATCCGAACCAATCGCACGGCTCTGGAAACCAGCGTTCAAAAAGCCGACGCGCTCGTCGAAAAAGTTCGCACCAAACTCGACAAGGAAATTGACGACGCGCTCGCCGACCCGACAGAAAATCAATAATTTATTGCAAGCCGTTAAATCAGCCGCCGTTCCTTAAGAGTCCGTTTAAATTTAAGAGATAGAAATTGAAGAACGAGCAGCGGGTTCGCTAAACCTGGTTTTAGACTAATAAAATTCAAGGAGATAGCGAA
>JAYVKL010000361.1:0-13232 GCA_043768465.1 Pyrinomonadaceae bacterium | reverse complement strand
GCATCCAGGCATCATCCTTTAACCAAAGAGCAAAAGAACTCTAATCGACAATTGGCAAAAGAGCGCATCTTGATCGAACATCCGAATCGGGAATGCAAGGTATTTCGGATTTGCAAAGAACAATATCGTGGCAAGCACAAAAATTATGAGCGAACCTGGAAACTGGTGGCAGCCATTGTTAATTTGAAACGAGCAACTCGCCACCTCAAGTTTGCTACCCCAAATAGTATTTAGGAAAGATGTCTATTATGAAATATATCGAACTTTTAGAAAATTTTAATTTAAACAAGGTTGTCCCGAACGAAAAATCGAAGGTGGTGAAAAAGGTATTTGACGGGAGCCGCTGCCAAATAATCAGCGTCGAACTCCATCACAACGAGAAGTTATCAAAACATAAAGCAAACGAGCCGATTACGGTTTTTTGTCTGACGGGACACGGAACATTTCGGGCGGGAGAAGATTTAGCAGACGAGCAAGAACTCGTCGCGGGAACGCTTTTAACTTTGGAAGCGGAGGTCGAACACGAAGTCGTCGCCGAACCGGACATTCATATTTTAGTGACGAAATTTAAGGATGTCTAAGCGACGACAGCAATTCAGGCGGTTTGATAAAGGGAAACAAAATCATTTCATCTTTATCGCTGATGAACGGTCAAATCGTCGCCGGGAGTTTGAAAAGTCAATTGCCAATTAAAAGTTCCGCGAAAGAATAACTCTTGCTAATGTCGTCCTTTACTGCCATCATAACGGCATCAAAACTCGCCCGTGAAACATTTTTATCCGCTTCGCTTTTTATCGACCTCTTCAGCTTGGTGAAAATGTAATTGAGAACTGTAAGGTATTGAATTCGCACACATAATTTCAGGCAAAAGTGTTGTTTGAGAGTCAATTTGAGAAAATAATTATGACAACCGGATCGAAAACATTACCACTGTCAGGGATAGTAAATTATCTTCATCCGACTTTGATCGGAGTTCTCGCCTCCGCGCTTCTGACGTTGCTGGTCATTGTCGGTTCACGCAACCTCGAACATTTTGATTCCGCGCTTTTCGGCTACACGGTGGCAAGCGTCGTCGCCTTTGGCGCAATTGTTTTCCGTTACGCGATCTGGCTTCAGCGTCCTGCCACGCGAACTTATTTCCGGCGCGGTTTGAGTCTGTTTTTCCAACGCAAAAAGTTTGCGGCAAACGCGGGAAGCGCGGCAATGACTGTCGCCACCAATCTTGTCGCGCAGAACTTTATTTTCAAACGCGGCACGATGCGGTGGCTGATGCACGCGCTGATTATGTGGGGCTGCATCATCGCCGCGTTAATTACGTTTCCGCTCGTTTTCGGTTGGGTTCACTTTGAGCTCGAAGGCGATTTGGGTTATCGCGCTTATCTTTTCGGCATACCGACCCAATTGATGCAGGGGCGCGACATTTGGGCGTGGATTGTCTTTCACGGTCTGGATTTTTCCGCAGTGATGGTTATCGCCGGCTGCGCGATTGCGATTCACCGGCGTTTGACGGACCGAGGCGTGATTGTTTCTCAAACATTTTTGCTGGATTTCACGCCGCACCTGATGCTGATTGCTATTTCGGTTTCCGGTTTGATGCTGACGGCTTCGAGCCTCTGGTTTGAAGGTTATATGTATTCGTTCATCTCCCTGACGCATCAGGCGACGGTGATTATGACGTTGTTTTACATACCTTTCGGAAAGCTGTTTCATATCGTCCAGCGTCCGGCATCAATCGGTGTCGAGCTTTATCAAAAGCGTTCGCAGGAAATGCCGCAAGCGGTCTGTCCGCGCTGCAAAATCGAATTCATCGGGCAGATGTGGATTGACGATTTGAAAAAAGTGGTCGGCGAATTAGGGTTTGATTACCGAATGGAAAACGGTCACACATTGCAGGATTACTGTCCGCGCTGCAAACGAATTATGCGCGGACTGGCTTACGCGAATTTGCCCGATTCAAAAGAAAAAGTTTTCATCGGAACGCGGGCGGAGAAAAATTAGCCGCGGATTAACGCGGATGACGCGGATAAAAAAGAAAAGTTTTAGTGTCTTATCAATTTGATTTATTGATTTAATCCGCGTCATCCGCGTTAATCCGCGGCAAAATAGATTTTATTTATGTCAAAGGTCGAAAATTTAGAAAGAATCCTTGAAGAATTCGGTCCACATTTGCACGACGAGCCGTATGGCGGATGGCGGGCTGACCGGGTGATTGACAAAGTTGTGCCGACGCATTGTCCGTATTGCGGCGTTCAGTGCGGAATGAATTTGCTGGTTTCGGATAATCACCTGGTCGGGTTTGAGCCGCGCTACGATTTCCCCGTTAATGAAGGGCGTTTGTGTCCGAAAGGCGTGACGGCTTATTTGCAGAATCATCATCCTGACCGCTTGCTTTATCCTTTGATCAAACGAAACGGAAATTTCGAGCGGGCGAGCTGGGATGAAGCTCTCGATTTAGTCGTTTCAAAATTTCAGGAGATTCAGGCGAAATACGGAAAAGACGGCATCGGCGTTTATTCGGGTTCGTCTTTAACGACGGAAAAAACTTATCTGATGGGCAAGTTCGCCCGCGCCGGTTTGGGAACAAGATACATTGATTATAATGGCAGACTTTGTATGGTTTCAGCCGCTGCCGGCAACAACAAAGCATTCGGCATTGACCGCGCCGCTAATCCCTGGAGCGACATTCCGCTGGCTGAAATCTTGATAATTGCGGGGGCGAATTGCGCCGAAACTTTCCCCGTTCTCAATAAATTTCTGTGGCAGCAGCGCGATAACGGCGGATGCTGGATTGTCATTGACCCGCGCGAAACCGCGACTGCGAGACAAGGCGATTTGCATTTGCAGCTCAAGCCCGGAACCGATGTTGCCGTCGCCAACGGAATGCTTCACGTCATTATCAAAGAAAATTTGATTGACGAAGATTTTATTGAAAACCGCACGAACGATTGGGAGCAAACCAAAACTGTCATCGAAAAATATACGCCGCAAGTTTGCAGTGAAATTTCCGGCGTTCCGGCTGAAAAAATCATTCAAGCCGCGCTTCTTTACGGACGCGCCAAAACCGGAATGGTGATGCACGCTCGCGGCATCGAACACCACACGAACGGCGTAAATAATGTTCTCTCTTACATCAATCTAGTTTTGGCAACGGGCAAAATCGGCGCGCCCGGCAAAGGTTACGGCACGATTACCGGACAAGGCAACGGGCAGGGCGGGCGCGAACACGGACAAAAAGCCGACCAATTGCCGGGTCAGCGTTCGATGCTCAATCCCGAACATCGCAAATATGTCTGCGGCGTGTGGGATTTACCCGAAGAAGAATTGCCGCAAGCCGGAGTTTCGGCGGTTGAGATGTTCGACAAAATGCGGGAAGGCGAAATTCGCGGGTTGCTTTCGGTTTGCAACAACGTGATGGTGTCCTTGCCCGACACTAATAAAGTGCGTGAATCGCTCGAAGGCTTGGATTTCTACGTCAACATTGACTTCTTTTTATCTGAAAGCTCGCGTTACGCCGACGTTATTTTGCCGGGAACGACCTGGGCGGAAGACGAAGGTGTTACGACGAGTGCCGAAGGGCGCGTCATCAAAATCAACAAAGCGGTTGACCCGCCGGGCGAAGCCCGCGAAGATTGGTGGATTGTGCAGGAAATCGCCCGTCGGATGGGACGCGGAAAGTATTTTACTTTCAACAGCCCGCGCGAAATTTTCGACGAATTGCGCGTCGCCTCGAAAGGCGGCAAAGCCGATTACTACGGCATCACTTACGAGAAAATCGAAAAACAAAACGGTGTTTTCTGGATGTGTCCGACGCTCGACCATCCGGGAACGCCGCGCTTATTTGAAGAAAAATTTTATCACGACGACGGCAAAGCGAAATTTCACCCGCTCGAATACAATCCGCCGAACGAAGTTCCCGACGACGAATACCCGTTGGCTTTAACTACCGGACGAGTAGTTTTTCAATATCTTTCGGGCAATCAAACCAGACGCATCGGATTTCTGGTCGAGCAATGTCCCGAACCGTATGTCGAAATTCACCCGGAAACGGCGATGCGATTAAAAATCAACGACGGCGAGCGCGTGAAAGTCGTTTCGCGGCGCGGGGAAGGCATATTTCCGGCTTTAATCGTGCGGACGATTCGCCCCGACACGATTTTTATTCCGTATCATTGGGGAGAAAACTTAGCGGCTAATCAACTGACGAATCCCGCGCTCGACCCCGTTTCAAAAATACCGGAATACAAGGCTTGCGCCGCCCGCGTCGAGAAAATCCACTCGCGCGAATTACCGATATTGGGCAATATCCGTAAAGGCTCATCGCTCAGCGAAGTGCAGCGTGGAAAATAGCTAAGAGTGACAACAAATTTAATTTCGTGTAATACAAAGTTGGGCATACCTTCATTGGTTGTTGCTCAGAGGAAAAATTATGGCATTAATATTTCAATATGGCTCGAATACATCATCAAGTCGCTTTAATTCCGACGATAGACTGGTAGGAGATGCCCGCTCGCTTGGGGCGGTTTATACCGCAGAGGATTTTGAACTCGATTTTACTGTCTCAAGTGCTGGAAACAAATGTGCTGCAGCAGATATTGTTTCAGGTCGTGGAAAGAGAATTTGGGGTGTCCTTTATGAGATTCCTGACTATCTTATTAGCCGCGAAACATCTGGTAATCGGAAATCTCTTGATGCTATTGAAGGCAGAAAATACGAAAGACAGATAATTGCAATAACACATCCTGATG
The DNA here is from genome assembly GCA_043768465.1 of Pyrinomonadaceae bacterium. Lineage (GTDB taxonomy): Bacteria > Acidobacteriota > Blastocatellia > Pyrinomonadales > Pyrinomonadaceae. The sequence continues at coordinate 8,487 of JAYVKL010000361.1, read as the reverse complement.
GAACTCCTGTTGAAGGAGAAGTTATAACTTATGTGGTTCGAGATAAGGAGAATGGAATTCAAACGTCTCTAGATTACTGCCGCCATATCATTGAAGGGTTACGAGAACATAATGTTCCTGATGAGTACATTCAATATGCAAAGGGACGTATGATTGCCAACAATTCGAGCTTGCAAACTGATGTTGATGCGCTCTAGCCGCCAACGGTATGCCCAAAATTCATTGGACATGAGGGCGAAACAGCGACTTTCTTATTACACGGTCTTTTTACCTTTATCTTATGTGTCAGATCAAACTAAAAGAGGAGTTGAAATGAAAAGAATAATCATTGTTGCGGGACTTATTCTATTTGCAGTTAGTGTTGCATTCTCTCAATCTATAGAAACAGAAATCCGTGAATTTTCAAAGCAAGAGTATCCCAATGACTATAAGATGCAAAAATATGTTTATGAAAAGCAATTGCAAGCATACAATTACATGCTTAGTGTTGACGATCAAGAAGTTAAAGAGATAGCAGTTAAAGAATATCCAAAAGACTATGGAATGCAGAAATATGTTTATGAAAAGCAATTATCTGCGAAGCGATACATGAAAAGCGTTGAAGATTACGAAGTGAACCGGATTGCTATAAGAGAATACCCAAACGATTATGCAATGCAGAAATATACCTATGAAAAGCAAATCTCTGCAAAGCAATATATGAAAAGAGTTGAAGATTATGAGGTAAAGCGCATTTCTACAAGAGAATATCCGAATGATTATGCAATGCAGAAATACACCTACGACAAGCAATTATTTGCAAAGGAATATATGCACCGTGTTCCATATTCAAGTGCAAAAAGAACAGCACAACAAAAATATCCAAATGATTACTCAATGCAGAAATATACCTATGACAAAATCATGTCCCAAGAACGCAATTAAACGGCTTTTTCGAGCGTTTCGTTCAGTAATTGATTAAGGCTGACGTTTTTCGCCGAGGCGAGGAGCTTATATTTTTGATGAATTTCAGGTTTCAAACGCAAAACGAGTTTTCCCGAAAATTGCTTTTTCGGCGAAATGCTTTTTTCTTTGGCGTAATCGAGAAAAACACGCAAACTTATTTCGCCTTCTTTTCGCAAATTCTCGATGCTGTCGGCGTAAAAATCCGCGCCGCCGTTCAAGCCGCTAAACTCGCCGCGAAACATCTGAATTTCGGGGTCAAAACTGATGACCGCGCTGTGTTCGCCAAATTTCATAACATTTTTCATTTTGCCGCTCCGTTTTCGTCAAGCCATTTTCTGATTGATTCAACCGCGCCTTTGTCGGTCGCAGGACTTGGATGCGGACGGTGGAAAACGCGAATTTCGCCGAATAGAAAAACTCTGACGCGCGAACCTTCGGCTTCGGAAATTTCCGCGCCCAAATTTTTGAAAAGCGATTCAATATCGTTCCACCGAATATTGCCCGAAACAGGTCTGGCAAAAATCAGTGCCAGCGTTTTTCGGTGTTTGCTTTTCATCAGAATGATAATACTAAATGTTGATACTAGATTCAAAATAAAGTTATGCAGGAAACAATGTTCATAGACCCGCAGCGGTGTATCGGCTGCCGGGCGTGTGTCGGCGCGTGTCGGGAATGTTCGACGCACAAAGGTTATTCGATGATTTTCGTGGATTACATTGACCGCAGCGAGACGACCGCGACGATGCCGACCGTTTGTATGCACTGCACCGAGCCGACCTGCGCTCTGGTTTGTCCGGCGGATGCCATCAAGGTGAACGAGGACGGCGTGGTGATGACGGCGCAGAAAGAGCGATGTCTCGATTGCCGCAACTGCGTCAATGCCTGTCCGTTCGGCGTACCGAAATACAACACGGCGATGCACCTGCAAATGAAATGCGATATGTGTTACGACCGCACCTCGGAAGGCTTGAAACCGATGTGCGCCAGCGTTTGTCCGACGGGCGCGATTTCCTTCGGAACATACGAGCAAATCGTTCCGCTGCGCCGCACGAAACCGGTCAACGCGCACGTTTTCGGCAATCAGCACGTCGAGACGAAAGTTTATTTAATGCTCCCGACTGATGCCGATGAAGTGACGGTTGACGGTTGCGGAGTTTTTGAAGGAAAAGTTTTGGTTGACGCGCTCGGTGCAGCGACTGAAGAATCCTGGATTGATACGCAGGTTGAAGAAACCAATAAAAGCAATGAGTTTTGAGAGATTCGTGATGAAAATTCAGTTCTTCGGATTGAATAAGGAGAATTATTGATTATGAAAATCACCCGTGAAATGAAAATCAAGGAAGTTTTGGCGATTGACGAAGAAAAAATGTTGACGACGCTGGCGTTGCTCACGCCGGAATTTGAGCGATTAAATTATCCGAAACTGCGGCGGGCGATGGGCGGGCGCGTGTCGGTCGAGCAAGCCGCCCGGATTGCGCGAATTCCGCTGACCGAGATGCTTTATGTTTTGAACCTCGCAGTCGGCGAACCGGAAGAAAACCTGTCCGAAGAACTGAGGTCGCTCGGTTGGACTGATTACGAGTATCACGAAACCAATCCGCCGGTTAAACCGATGGAGTTAGTCAATCTGAAGGACGACAACCCGAATGTTATTTACGTTGATTTGATGCCGCAAGCCGAAGAAAAGCGCGACCCGATGCCCGCGATTGCCAAAGGTTTGGTGAGTTTGAAGAAGCCGGAAGAAGTTTTACTTTTGAAACATCCGTTTGACCCGATTCCTCTGCGCGATATGTTTGCGCGGCGCGGTTTTTCGAGTTGGGCGGAAGAAAGAAAAGCGGGCGAATGGTTTATCTATTTTTATCATCCGTCGGTGTCGGCGAAAGCCAAGGCGCATTATTCGGTCAATCACAAGGCTTTTGCAAAAGCCGCTTCCTCGGTTTTGTAATCTTCGGGCGTTGAAGCAATGCAGAAACCCGCACGAAGTAAGGGCGCGGAAGACACACTTACTTCGTGCGGGTTTCTGCATTCAAGCGAAAGACAAGAATACAAAAGATTTTTTTTGAATACGACAACGGAGTTTTGTAAAATGAGTTCAAGCAATTTACCCGAAGCCATCAACAAAGTGTTGTCCGACGAGCGCGACGTGCGCGAAGCGGTTGCGCCGTATCAGCGCGAATTTCCCTACGACCGCGACGAGGAAGGACAGGTGACGCGCCGCGAGTTTTGCAATTTCCTATTTCTGACTTCGAGCGCGTTATTTTTGGGCGCGGCTGGCTTTGCCGGAAAATCCGTTTATGACTCGCGGGTCGAGCCGCGAATTACGCCGCTGAAAATCGAAGGCGCAGGCGCATTGCAGCCCGGCGCGGCTTTGAATTTTCGTTATCCGAACGAAAACGACTCGGCGATTTTGATTCGCGCGGCGGACGGAAAGTTTTACGCTTACGGGCAAAAATGCACGCATCTTTCGTGTCCGGTTTATTACGCCGTAAAACACGACCGGCTCGAATGCCCGTGTCACGAAGGCGGTTTCAACGTGCGAACCGGAAATGTTTTATACGGTCCGCCGCCGCGCCCGTTGGACAAAATAAAGATTGAAGAACGAGGCGGCGAAATTTGGGCAATCGGCAGAGAGGCAAGTCAGGATGGACACACCATTTAACAAATTAGAAGACGCTCAGGCTCGTGCCGTCGCGCGACAAAATCAAGCGACTTTTCACGCCGAACTATATTCTGCCGGAAAACGCCCGATGGAACGCGGGCGCACGGCTGTCTGGCAAGCGCGGCTTGTTCTGTTCGTGATGATAAATATCGCGCAGCTCTGGATTTTATCGGCGACCGTCGAAGCGGCACTGGCGCGTGAAGACAAACAACTTTTGCCGCTCGTCATCTCGTCAGGCGTTTGCTGGGCGATTGCGTTGACGATTTTCCTGTGGTGGAAACCGGCTTCACGCCGCCACACCAGCACCGGATATTTGCGCGGAAAATGAAACGAAAAATTGTCGCTTTCGATAAGGACGGAGAAAACGATTGGCGGGCGGAACTCGACTGCGGACATTTCCAGCACGTTCGCCACAAACCGCCGCTCGTCTCACGCGAATGGGTTTTAACCGAAGCGGGAAGACAGGAAAAATTAGGCGCGGCACTCGATTGCAAAAAATGCGCCGAGGAAAAAGAATTTTTTAATCGTGAAGCAACAAAAAGAAGATAGGCTTTGCCTCTAAAGGATGCACAAAAAGCTACTTTCCAGTCAAAGTGCTGACCTATCGGTTAAGCGGTCGGTTAAACTAATTTAACTGATACCCTGTGAACTGATTTAACGGACAGCTAAAGTATGACAAACAACTGAAACAAACAAATCTTACCTTGCGAAAAACTGATACTTTTCGTATGAATTGATAAAATTAAACGGAATAGGTTTCCGTAGAATTTAAAGTTATGCTTCGGAGGAACGCTCTATGGAACCAGCAATGAAGGTCGCTATTGGTGCCTTAATAATCTCCTTCTTTAGCTTGATAAGCACAATCGTTAACTCCGTCTTTACCGCCAAGACGTACAAAAAGAATAGACGGCTTGAATTCATCCAAAGGAGAGACCACTTATCCCAGAAAATTTCAGACTTGAACGACAGGAATACTGAAGCTCATCTGATTTCAGCCAGGTATGCACTTGTTGCGGTCAAGAACGCTGGGCTACCACTGCAAGGGGAGCAAGCCGAACGAAACATTGCCCTAATTGCTTCCATTAAAGAGCAGCAGGAGGGCGTAGAGAAGGGAATAAAACTCTGGGATGAAAACATCGAGAAGCTCCACTTCATATACAGTAATCTTACTTTAGAAACTGATGCACCTGCGGTTGAGAGAATGATAGCCATTGTCCAAGTAGCTTCGGATAATCTCAAGAAAGCTAATATCGGTTACTCATCTACTTTGCATATACTAGAAACTACTAACGAATTTATAAAGACTAACTTAGCTGAGAGAGATGAGAAGATAAGACAAATTAACCTCGATTTTGAAAGAGCAATAGAGAAACTAAAAAAAAGGTGGCAGTTAAGCGATACTTCCGAGGCATAACAAGTCATTAGATGTGAGGGCGAAACAGCGACTTTCTTATAACGAATTTTTCTTCGCGCAGATTTTGTATGCCTTCGCATAATTCGTAAAATTTATGAGCGAAACCTTCAAACCAGGTGCGGCTCGCGCTTTGTTTTTTGCAACGACGGCGTTTGCCGTATCGTTCGCCGTGTGGGGTTTAATCGCCGCGCTCGCACCGTTATTTACCGAGCTTTATAAACTCTCCGCGACCGAAAAAAGTTTGCTGATTGCGATTCCGGTGCTGCTCGGTTCAATCGGCAGAATCTTTGCGGGAATGGCGGCAGACCGTTTCGGCGGGCGCGTTGTTTTTTCCGCGTTGCTTATCTTTTCGGCGATTCCGGCAATTGCCATCGGCTTTTCGACGAGCTACACGCAGCTCCTTATTTTCGGTTTGCTTTTGGGCGTGGCGGGAACGACCTTTCCGGTCGGTGTCGGCTTCGCTTCAAAATGGTTTTCAAAAGAAAAACAAGGCACGGCACTCGGCATTTATGGCGCGGGAAATATCGGGCAATCAATCGCCGTCTTTTTTGCGCCGGTTCTGGCATTGCAGTTCGGCGATTGGCGCACGGTTTTTTTCGTCTTTGCCGCGATGACGCTCGTTTGGGGAATCGTTTTTTATATGTTCGCCGAAGATGCGGCGGTAACGGCGAAACCAAAAACGCTCTTTGAAATCTTCAGCATTTTCAAAACTTCAAAAATCGCCTGGGTTTTATCGCTTTTTTACTTCTTGACATTCGGCGGATTCGTCGCGCTCGCACTTTATTTGCCGACGTTTTTGCGAGAAATATTCAGTCTTTCGGCGACTGATGCCGGCGCGAGAACCGCCGGATTTGTTTTGCTTGCCACTGCGATGCGTCCCGTCGGCGGAATTTTGGCGGACAAAATCGGCGGCGCGAAAGTTTTGATTTTTGTTTTTGCGGCAATTGCCGTCTTATCCCTGCTGCTGAGTTTCGCTTCAATTGTGCCATTTACAATCGGCGCATTGGGCTGCGCGGCGGCTCTCGGTTTGGGCAACGGCGCGGTTTTCAAACTCGTTCCACAATATTTTCCAAATGACACGGCGACCGTTACGGGACTCGTCGGCGCATTCGGCGGACTAGGCGGATTTTTCCCGCCGCTCGAACTCGGTTTCGTCAAAGACGCGACTGGAACTTATACCATCGGTTTCGTTTTACTTTCACTTTTCGGGGTTGTTTGTCTGGCAATTAATTATTTCACGTTTTTGCGCGGCGGAAAAACGGCGGAAGTTTAAGGCGATAAAATTTTAAAAGTGACTTTTTATCCAATCTGTCTGATGAACCGCAATAACTTAAAATTATGGAAAAACTAAATCTACAAACTGAAATCGGGCAGGGCAAGGATACCGAAATCATTCTGTTATTCGACGGCGCACGAAGAAAAATAATGCAAATAACTTTGCGCCAAAACGCGGTTTTGAAAGCCCATCAAGCCGCTGAGCCGATTACGATTCAATGTGTAGCGGGCGCGGGCGATTTGATTGACGTGAGCAAAAATGAAATTTACAAATTATCGCCGGGTGCATTGATAACCGTCGAACCGGAAGTCGTTCACGAAGTCAGGGCTTTGCCCGAAGTGTCAATTTTACTAACCAAATTCAAATAAAACTATTGATCAATATCGCCCGGAAATCGAAGCATTGCTTAAAAACGGCACGACCCAGCGGTTCATCGCTCGCCGGTACCAAACGACCGAAGCGAATCTCTGTAACTGGCTCAATAAAAACAGTCTGCGGGTCAAACAACCGGCAAACTTGAAAAACTGAAATTTCTATGGTTCTTTTTTACCTTTTGTGTCGGATTATCCCGATTTCTAATTTTCAAATAAATTTGATTAACCGACTTACTCGTCAGATTAGTCAAAAGAGCAGTTTTCTGAGCCGTCAAATCAAGCGCAAAATACTTGATAATTTGACGAGTTTTGCGCTCAGAAATTTTAGCACGCCGATAATATCGGTTTAGCTGTTTCATTGCAGTGGCTTACAAGTTTATCATTGCCTGTTTGCTACTCTAGACCCAAATCGAATTTGTGAGATTCTCACCGGTAAAAACAACTCGGTTTTTATAAAATCGTTTCTTCCGCAGGAGTAAATTCTATGTGTAAAATTTCAAAAATTTCGCGTTGGTTAATTTTAACGCTCGTTCTGGTTTCTGCCGTGTTTCTAATGCCGGAGAAGCTTAAAACCTTCGCGCCGCAGCAAAGCGTTGAAAGCAAATCACTGCGAATTAACACGGCGCGATTTGACGATAAACTCGCGCCCGCCGAGAATAGGGCAATTCTTCGAGGTCGAATTTTTCGAGTTCACACCCAGTCAATATCCAGTATCGGCAGAGTCCTGGTCAAGATCGTCTGCAATTCAAGCCCGGAACCGAGATGGACGGTTTCCAATAGTAGCGGGTTTTTCTTCTTCGGCAATTTGCAACTCGGCGACACCTGTACTGCCACGCCGCAGCGCGTCGGTTATCACTTTCTTCCGGCAGGCGGCGTACAGTTTCTAGTCTTTAAAGACTTTATCCAAGGCATTGATTTCACTTCGTTCCGCGATCAGTAATCAAAAAGTCTTTCTAAATTTTTGATTTGGCAAATCTCTAAACAGCTACGAGCGTGCCGACTTGCTATCGGCAAATCCGGTCGTGTAGATGCAGGGTGCAATCAATCCCTTTTTTGATTTTTCCGCTAATAGATTTGCCAAAAAACTCATTTCTGTAACTTACCTACTGCTTTCTATACCGGAATCTTTGTCTGGCAAACAGGCGCGATACAGAGTTGAACGCGAGACTTTGAATTGGTCACAAATTTCCTGAACATTATTGTTCGGATCAGCTAATAATTTCTTTGCCATCACGATTTGTCGGGTTGTAAGAGATTTTGGTCTGCCGCCGAGTCTTCCCCGCTTGCGTGCTGATGTGAGTCCGGCACGAGTTCGGTCACGAATGATTTCCCTTTCAAATTCCGCCAGTGCGCCGAAAACATGAAAGATGAGTTTTCCGCCTGGTGTCGTCGTGTCAATGCTTTCCTGTAAACTGACAAATCCAACCTTCTTTTTGTGGAGCAGATTAATCGTTTCAATCAGGTGTTTGAGACTTCTCCCAAGGCGATCCAGTTTCCAGACGACGAGCGAATCCCTTTCCCTGCAAAACTCGATAGCTTCGATTAGACCAACGCGGTTATCTTTGGCACCGCTTGCCGTGTCGGAAAAGATTTTCTCGCCGCCGGCTTTTTCCAAAGCGTCGGTTTGCAGATTTAATTTTTGATCTTGGGTGGAAACGCGAGCGTAGCCGATTTTCATAAAGATAGGTGTTCGAGTCTCAAAAAATAATTCAAACAGCTCTATACCCATTAGAAAATGGATTGCGAAAATTTAATCACACCAAAGTTACAGGTGAGAAGCGTTTCTAACTCTGTTTTGTAATCCGTGATTTGAGCGAAA
>JAYVKL010000360.1:0-5329 GCA_043768465.1 Pyrinomonadaceae bacterium | reverse complement strand
TGTGGTTACAACGCTAAGGCGACAAAGATATAAATCATTAAACTGTTTATTGTCAGCATTTTACAAAATTGTTTGAATTTTTTGTCCTGTACTTAGAATACAGCAATAGGTTCCCGTGCCAGCCGCTTTCGCATAAACCCGGTTGTAAATCGGCGGATGAGCGACCGCGCCGACTGCCGCTAAAGGGCGGTAAAAATAGATAAACCAATGTCCCTCGCGGCGTTCTTCCGCCCAACTCGCAAAACCGCGTCGGGCAAACATATCTCGAAGCGGAATCGGGTCGAACGGGCGATGAACGAGCAGAACGTCTTCCGCGTGTTTGAGGGAAACCAGTCCTTTGGCGATTTTCGGCATCGGGTCAAGATGTTTTTCCGCTTGTTCGATGACATCAACCAAAATTATTCGCGGATCGGTGTCTTTCAAATCTAGAATTTCAAGCGGTTTATGCGGCGGATTTGTTTCCCGACAATCAAAATCTTTGCTTTCGGAGAGTTTTAATTCGTCAGCCAGTTCTTCGGAATCCACGCCCGCCGCGAGATTCAAAACATAGAGAGCTTCGGTGAGCGGAATTCGCGCGATGCGGGCGGCTTGCGCGACCGTTACGCGTCCGCTCATCGCGCGCCGCAGCTTCGGATAATTCAAACGCTCGAATTCCGGCGAAAGCCAGATGAGTGCGCTCAAAAGATGCTCGCCCAAATTCAAAACTTCCTTAACTTTCATTTCAGCCGTAACTTTCATTTAATACCTCCGCATTGCTTGAAAAATAAATTATGAAGCGATTCAAAAATGAGAAATATGATATTTGAGTTTTTTTAAATCAACCGTTGCGGACGACTTCCCACAGTTGGTTGTGTTTATTTTTCATCCGGCTCCACATTTTGCCTTCCTTCAATCCGTGAAGCGTGTCGTCCCAGATTCCGTAATGCAGGTAAATCGCGTCCTCTCCGCCTTCGTCAATAATCAGCGCGATGTCGTGGTTATAAATCTTTCGCGCGATGCCGCCGTGAAGTTCAGAGACGATGTTGGCGGCAGCAACTTGCGCCTCGCGCACCGCCATAAACGCCAATTTCGGTCCGGTAAAAGCGGCAATATCGCCGACGGCGTAAACTTTTTCCAAGTTCGAGACGCGCAAGAAATTATCAACGACGACGAAATCCGATTCGTCGGTAATTCCGTCATTCCCGAGCATCGCCTGTCCGCGAAAAGGCGGCAGCAGCATCAGCAAATCATAATCAATTTTTTGTTCGCTCTCGGAAACAATTGCCTTTTCAGTTATTTCTTTGACCGCAAAATCGGTGATAACTTTGATGTGATGCTTGGCAAATGCCTTTTCTAATTTCAGGTGCAAATCCGCGCCGCCGAAAGCCGTCTTGACGGTTTCGGGAAAGACGACGCTAACGGAAATCTCCTGTTTCGCTATCTCCGGTTCAAATTCTTTGGCGAGCGCAAACGCGGTTTCGCAAACCGGCACGGGCAGCAACGCTTCGGGGGAGAGTCCGACGACGATATGTCCTTGCTCGAATGATTTAACGGCTGCCCCGAATTTCAATGCCGCCGATACGCCGAGCAAGTGGTGCGCGTGTTCAAAAAAGCCGCCGATTTTTTCAGTCGCCAGCCTGCGCCCCACTGCGATCACCAGGTAATCGTAGGAAATTTCGCCGTCGAAATCTTTCCCCGTCACCTGCACCTGTTTAAGATTGAGGTTTAATTTAATGACTTCGCCCTGCACGAATCGAACGTTCAAATCGTTTAGTTTTTCGGGCAAATCAAATGAAATGTCGTCCGCGTCGCAATCGCCGAAAGCGAGCCGGACGAGCGCGGGATAAAACGTAAATTTATCTTTTGGTGAAACCAGCGTCACGCGATGCGAGTTTCCGCCGCCGAGTGATTTTGAAAGATGTTCCGCCGTCATCAAGCCGCCAAAGCCGCCGCCTAAAATTAAAATGTTTGCCATTTTTGATTCCTATTTTCCCGGCTTTTCCGCCGCCGCCGTCCGCACCACTAAAACCGAACAAGGCGCGTGATGCACAACCGAATTTGATACCGAGCCGAGCATTACGCGCGACCAGAAACCGTAGCCGTGCGAACCGATGACAATCAAATCCGCTTTCCAGTCTTCCGCCGTTTCAACGATGACACGCGGCGGCGAACCATCCAATACTTCCGCCGTTACATCGAGCAAACCGCCCGGAAACAGCAAACGAACCTGCGTTTCGGCTTGCTCGACGCATCGCTTCGCCTGTTTCAGCAAAGATTGCTCGACATCGTTATAATATTCCGCCGAAACCGCAAACGGCTCGGCGGCAATCGGTGTCGGACGCTCAACCGCCGAAATAATTTTCAATCTCGTGTTTTCCGGTTTGGCGATGATGTTTGCCAAGTTATCAATCGCCGCCTTGCTGAAATCCGAACCGTCCGTCGCAACTAGAATTTTCATGATTCCTCCACTGAAATAAACCTCTTTGTCCGTCTCCGCTCACGATGTAACAAACCTTCAGGAAACGGTCGAAAACATCTCACATTCCGAATAACTGATTATCATCGGCATCGGTTCGATAATATGCAACAGCGTTTTCGTGCCGTTCGCTTCTTCGATTTCGACGAAGCCGCCCGCTCTTTCGTTATCGCCGAAGAAGGCGACTTTTCCCGGATTAACGATGGTGTGCGATTGATGCGTCGTATTTGCGCCGACCGCGATTTCAATCGTGGTTTCGTCGCCGGTCTGCTCGGCGGTGATCCCGGTGAGCGGCAAATTTTCGCTTAAAATTTGATCGCCGATGGAATCGTTCATCACTTCGATTTTGGTCGTCCAGCCAAATCTCCGCTTGCTCAAATCACTAAAGAACTGCGCCCATTTTTCTCTCGGTATATCTAATGTCATTTTATTAATCTCCTTGTTTTACTTTCTCAATTTTCTGCTGTTCATCTAAAGAGTTGGGCAAGAGACGTGCCGCTTCATAAAAACAACAAATACAGCCGAAACGTAGTTTGGATTGTTTATCTACTGCGGAAAATTTCGCGCCTTATCGAGAGAATTTTCGCGGTTGAAGTTCATTTTTCGGTTATCGGCTGCTTTTCATAAGTTCAGCCTTCAGTCGCAATTTTGCCCGTCCGGGTTGCCGTGCGCTTACGCCAGATGTCGAGCAGCGCTACCGTCAGGGCGAGCGTGAGCGGTCCTAAGACAATTCCCGCCGCGCCGAACAAACCGACACCTCCGACAAGTGAAATAAAAATGATTAAAGTGTGAAGCCGCAGGCGGTTGCCGACGATTATCGGGTAAAGGAAATTGTCAATCAGCGCGACAGCGGATAATCCCCAACCCAGCAAAATCAACGACTTTACCCAACTGCCTTCGAGCGCGAGATAAACAGCAGCCGGAATCCAGATCAGCCAAGTTCCCAAAAAAGGCAGAAGAGCCAGCACCGACATCACCAAGCCCCATAAAACGGGCGCGGGCAATCCCAACAACCAAAACATTAAACCGGCGAGCGTGCCTTGTGCTGCCGCAACCGCGACGACACCGTAAAGCGTGGCGTATAAAGTATCATTCACCCGTTTGAAAATCTCGTCGGTTTCCTCGTCCGAGAGCGGCACCAGATGCCGGATGCCGCGCAAAAATTCCTGACGGTCACGCAGGAAGAAAAATAACGCGAAGAACGTAATCAAAAACTCGGCTCCCAGCCAAATCGAACCGGACAGAAAGTCTGAGATGAGTGCGGGTATTTTGTTGACGGCTTGTTCCGCCGCACCGCGTAAATTTGCTTCCTCTTCAAGCCGGCGCACGACGGACGCGGCTGGCGGATATTGTTCGAGACGGACGCGCCAGTTGCCGCTCTCGATTTCTTGGAGAACTGTCTGCGTGGAGCGGACGGCTTCGCCGGTAATCTGTCTGACTGTAAACGCTATCGGAGCGACAACGACGACGGCGACCAGAAAAACGGACAAACCGGCAGCGAGATTTGTATTTTTAACCATGCGTTCAATACGCCGGTGTATCGGAAGGGCGACGACGGCGAGTGCCAACGCCCAAGCCAGCGCGGGCAGAAAAGGCAGCGCAAGCAGATAACAAACGTAAAGTAAAACGGCAGTCGCCGTGATTAACTCGAGCGTTTGAAGTTGTTTGCGGTTGAACCGTTCGTTGTTTATTTTTGTTGCCTCCAAGATAAATTTTTGGTAGTGTCCTAATCTTGTGGTGCTGAAAGTAAGTGATTTTGACTTTTAGAAATTGCAATTTATAAATATTTCAAAAGTCAGCAAAGAGATTTAATTTTGAAATTTTGATTTTGAAACTCGTTGAACTGGGTTATCTAGCCGAATTGCTAAGCAGATTTTTTTGTGTCAAAAACGAGCGATTTTGATACTTTGTTGGGATACTATTCTTTACCACTTACATACTTCCACAACTTAAAGTTGCCGTCTGGATAAACATTCCAAATAAGAACCTCAAACCTTTTAGGAGAAGAAGTTTCTTTTTCAAATTTGATTGTAAAATCTTGTCTTACCTGAAGTTGTCCTCTATCCTCGACTATCTTATCTCTGTTCAAATCAATCTTTTCCAATTTACCGAATGTAGCAACTATTGCCTGAAAGTTTTTTATCGACTCGGATTTGTTGGGAAGTTTCAAATCTGATTTATCGTCAATCATCTTATAAACTTCCTCATATTTCCATTCATCTAAAAGTTTATGAAACAGTTTGGCACGCTCAATTGCTTTTACTTTCAAATCATCTCTATTTTCAACATCTTTTACGTTTTCATTGTTTTCAGTATCTTTTACGTTTTCATTCATTGTTTCTTTATTGTCGTGAATAGCAGTCTTTGAAGATGAACAAGAGATAAATACAAATACGACAAATAAAACGAGCAATAAGGTTAAAATGATTCTTCCATACTTAATCATATTGAATTTTATAATTCTAATAGCAATTCCTTGTCTCAAAAAGGGTCGTTTTTGAAACTCTAAAAAGTATAGCACCACAAAATTAGGACACTACCAAATTTTGCGCTCAGTAATATTATCGGCGAACTCAACCCCAACACCATTAACCGGCACGCACCACCTCAACCGAGCAAGCGGCGCGTTCCGCAACTGACGCTGAAACGCTTCCCAAAACGAAGTGTTCTAGGCTGTTGCCTAAACCGTTTGCGCCTATGAAAATACAGTCCGCGCCGACATCCGCGGCGTACCGGACGAGCAAGTCCTGCGGGTTAGCGGTCTCAATTGCCGTCGATACCGTTATGTTCTTACCGCCCAGTGCCGCTCGTAGTTCTTCAACCGCATCGGCGGCGACTTTTGCCGTTTGCGTCCGCCCGTCTTCATTAACTTCA
>JAYVKL010000359.1:0-7652 GCA_043768465.1 Pyrinomonadaceae bacterium | reverse complement strand
ACCCCAACAGAAATAAGTTAGACTTTGTAAATCTAGAGCCCTTATAATTATTGGACTTTGACAGATGAAACACTAATCTAATTTTGTTGAGGTGCTTAAGCCTTGAGTTGAAATCAAAGTCGGTATTAGACTGCGGATGAAAGCCGATTATTCCTGACGAAGTTTCGAGCGAATCAGGTGAATATATTTATCTGCTCCGCGTTCATCCGCATCTGATTCTCTTTTGAAAACAACTTTGATCTGAGCGGATTTCTGCATTATTTCTGTAAGTTCTAGCGGTAATAATACCCGCGCGGATGTTCGATTTCGACCTGCGGGTTAGTGCTTCTAACTTGAATTTTGTGATAGCCTTTTTTCAAATGCGTCGAAAGATAAGTCAACGCAAACTGCCGATTTAAAGCCTTATTCAAAATCTTAAAAAACGGTTCAAACGAAATCGGCGCGAGCGAACCTTGAAAAAAGGCGCGTCCGCCGGTTTCGTCAGAGAGTTTTTCGAGCGACCCCTGACCGTTCAAACCCAAACGCGAATTGTTCTCGGTTAAACTCGCCGGCGAATAAAACGAATAGACCGCGACGCTTTTTCTCTGAGCTTTCAAAATCGCGCGGTCGAGATCAATGCTTTGTCCGGGCGTGGAACTCTCGATGCCGCGTGAAACGTCCAAACCGTCGGAAACCAGCAAAATCGCCCGCCTGCCGGTCGGCAGCGCGTCAAATCTTTTTAAGGATTCTTCAACGCCCTGAAACGGACTGCTCGGAGCCGCCGACGGACTGCCGACGATAATTCGCAGGGATTTCGCCGCCGCTTCCAGGTCTTCGGTAAATTTCTGGCGCACCTCAATCGTGCCGCTTCGCAGATAGACGACCATCACGCGCGAACCGGCGGGCAGACTGCGGATAAACTTTCTGATTTCGTTGAGTTTGAGGTTGGCTTCGGAAGTCAAATCGTCCTGAATCAAAATCGCCAGCGCGAGCGGCGTGTTGCTGACGCTGCGAATAGACAAAATAACCTGTTCGTCGCCGTCCTCTTTGACGCGCAATTCTCCGGCTTGGATAAATTCTTCGGGCGAATTATCCGCTTCCTTTTTCAGCGCAAATGAAATCGGAATCGTCACTGTGCGAACCTGTTTGTTTTGATTTTTTGACGGTTTATCCTGGGCGAAACCGGAAATCAGAAATAAAGAAATTAAGAGAAAAACAACCGAAAGTTTTGAGAAATTTTGTTTCAACATACGCCCGCGTTAAATTTACGGTGAATTTTCCCGTGAAATTATTATGACAGATTCTTATTACAACTGAAATTTTATGATGCGGCAAGTTTGAATAAAGTTTGCAGAGTTTGTAAGGTTAAAACCGTAAAGATGAACGAATTACAGACGACGAGATACGAAATTACGCGCCGCGATGCGGCGAAGGATAAAATGCTGAAATACGGCGCGTGGATTGCGCCCGTCACGCTTTCGCTCGTTCCGGCGACCGCTTTTTTTGTGATGTCTTTATTGGCGACGGGCGCGACCACCGCGATGTTTTTCTTTTTCAGTTTAATCGCTTTAGTCGTCGGTTTGGTTTTCGGGTTGATAATCACCGGCGGAATTTTCTATTACCGCTCGCGCTGGCTCGCCGACGTGCGCGAACGGCTGGCGATTGACGGCATCAAAGCCAGTGAAGTCGAGTGGTTCAAGCACGAATTGACGACCACCGAAAAAAAATCTTTGAAGGAAATCGAAGCCAAAGATTTGATGCTGGGCGATGCCTTCCGCGACACGCTGGCGGCGCGTTTGACGGCGACGCGGATTTTGAAATCATCCAGGCAGGAACTGCTGCTCGTTCAAAGGCGACAGGGGAAATTGAAATATCTGAAGTCGGAAAATTCGTCGAGTTTGCAGGAAGATTTAAAGAAAGACCTCGAAAAACTGAACGGCATCAAAACCGCAGCCGAAGAAATGCGCGTCGAAGCCGAAACCCGTTTGCAGATGATCGAAGCCGCTTCGCGGCGCGGCGGCAGCGTCGCCGACACGGAACTGGCATTGAAAAAACTTTCGGCGCGCACCTCCGACTTGCCGCTCGCGCTGGAATCGGCGCGAATGGAAGATGAAATCAGAAGGGAGTTGGAAAAGGAAATGAGTTGACGACCTCCAAGATAATTAGTCGGACGGAATTACTTTACAACGCGAGTCAGCAGTTAGAAATTTCGCTCGTCACTTGAACTTTTCCTCTGCGCTCTTTGCGCCTCTGTCGTGAAACATTTTCTCACGCTGAGGCGCGAAGAACGCAGAGGAAAACTAGTTTCACCAGTTTAAGTCAAATAGTGCGTCCTGTCAGAACCGCCTGCGGTAGCGAGCGAGTTGTCCTGCGGCGGTGACCCGCCCGCTACCGCAGACGGTCTGACAGAACGCATAAATTGATTTTTCATATAAAAAACGCGCGGGAAATTCTAATTTCCTGCGCGTTTCTGATTTGGGAAATCAACTTATCGGTTCTGATTATTCAGGATTATTGAAAGATTCCGCGCCCGCTTCGGCGACCTCGATGTCCTGTGGAACTAATCCGCCGGATACGCCGACGGCACCGACGATGATGCCGCCGCGCACGAGCGGAATGCCGCCGCCGAAAACGATGATATTCCCGTCGTTGCTGGTGTTAATGCCGAAAAGCGGCTGCCCCGCCTGTGATGCCGCGCCCAAATCCGCCGATGTCATATCGAAATAACGCGCCGTTTTCGCCTTGCTTATCGCAATATCAATGCTGCCGAGCCACGCGCCGTCCATTCGCGCAAAAGCCGTTAAATTGTTGCCCGTGTCCACGACGGCGATGTTCATCGGAACCTTTATTTCTTCGGCTTTAGTCCGCGCCGCCGCAATAATTTTGTGCGCTTCGTCAAGCGTCATTCCGTTCGCCGTCGGCGTTGGTTGATCGTTTCCAAAAAGTGCCATTTTTAATTTTTCTCCCTCAAATTCAGATTTTGCCGGTCTCGTTTGAAACGGACGTTCGGTTAATTTATAAAACTCGCTGATGAAAAATTAAATTTTCCACCACCGCTGAAAATAGTGCGCCGGTCAGGATATTTCAGTTTGCTCGCCGACGCTGGGAATTCGGGTTTTGAAATCTCCTGACGGATGTAACTTTATCAAGTTTTATTTATCTTCGCCCGAATCCGCCGTTCGGATTCGGGAACTTCCGTCATCTGAAAATTGTCATCTCGTCTTTTATTGATAAAATAGCAGAAGAAGTCAAAAAAACGCTTCCGAAAATCGATGAATGACGACCGACTGCTTGAAAAGGCAAGCACCCAAAATTTAGATTACTACGACTCCGAAATCTCACCGAAGCCGACTGCCGAGGAAATTTCCGTCCTCGATTTCAACGAAAAAATCGGATTCAAAATCGCCGACCGGATGAATCGCGGCGCGTGGAAAAGCCTCTGGACTTTTTGCCAGCGGCATATCGGCTCGCTCTGGATTTATCTGGCAACTTACAATCTGATGAACGTCTTCGGGCTGGAAAACGTCGAGCGCACCGCCGTTGACAAACCGCTGCTGCTTGTCGCTAATCACCGTTCGTTCTTCGATATGTATACGGTTTCGAGCGTGTTGTTTCGCCGAACGAAACGCCCGATGAAACTGTATTTTCCCGTTCGCGCCAAGTTTTTTTACGATTCGCCCGTCGGCTGGTTCGTCAATTTCGTGATGGGCTGGTTTTCGATGTTTCCACCGTTTTTCCGCGAAGGCAGGGAAGTCAAAAAACGCGAATTCGACAAATTTTCGATGCGGCGACTCGTTGGTATTTGTTCGCGGGGCGAAGCGCACGTCATCGGTTTTCACCCGGAAGGCAAGCGCAATCTGTCGGCTGACGAATACGATTTTCTGCCCGCGCAAACCGGCATCGGGAAAATCATTATGGCTTCGCGCCCGCAAGTCGTCCCGGTTTTTATCGCCGGTTTGGGCAACGATTTGCCACGACAAATTTTGGGAAACTGGCGCGGCGGCGAGCCGATTCGCATTCATTTCGGCGCGCCGATTGATTTATCGGAGTTTTATCAAAAGAGCGACCGGCTGCGAACGCACAAGGAAATCGCCGATTATTTGATGGAGAAAATCAAGGAATTAGGCGATCAAGACCGTCAGAACCGCTTGGGATAGCGGGCGGTTAAATTTTGAAGGATTTAAGTTTATCGCAGTCGTTCGGATTGATAAAGATCAACCAGCCCGCTGCCGCAGGCGGTTTTAACGGATTCAGCCGATTGCTAAAAAATAACTGGAGTATTGAGTTGAAATTAGAGAACAAATTAGGCGCTGATTTTCGCTGATTAAGCAGATTTTCGCCAATTCCTGACAGGGAACTTTCGGCGGCTTGATAAGGACATTTGTTAAATCGGCAAAAATCCGTTAAATCCGCGTTGATCCGCGTCTAATTTTCTTTTTAGTTTTAACTCAATATTCAGGTTAAAAATTAGATTTATTGACAAGGGGAAAATCAGTGGAAGAAACCGCAAAATTATCAATCGCCAATGCCAGACCGTCGCTCGAAATGTCGTCGAAACGCCGCTGGGCGGTGACGGTCGGCGTGATGACGGGAATGTTTATCGCCGCGCTGGAAGCGACCGTCGTCGGGACGGCGATGCCGACCGTCATCGCTTCGCTGGGCGGGCTAAACCATTACAGTTGGGTGTTTTCCGCTTATCTCGTCACCTCGACCGTGACCGTTCCGGTCTGGGGCAAATTGTCGGATTTATACGGTCGCCGACTGTTATATCAAATCGGCATCGGCATCTTTTTACTCGGAACTCTGCTTTCGGGATTCTCCGATTCGATGACGCAGTTGATAACTTTTCGCGCCATCCAAGGCTTGGGCGCGGGCGCGTTGATTCCGCTTGGGATGACGATTATCGGCGATATTTTCACGCTGGAAGAACGCGCCAAAATGCAGGCGTATTTCAGCGGCGTGTGGGGAATCTCGAGCGTTATCGGTCCGGTCATCGGCGGTTTTCTGACCGATCAGCTTTCGTGGCGTTGGGTGTTTTTTATCAATCTGCCGATAGGAGTTGTCGCGGCTTTGATAATGGGATTTGCCCTGAAAGAGCCGAAAGTCCACGCTCGACCGAAAATTGATTACGCGGGCGCGGGACTTCTGATGCTGGCGATCAGCCTTCTGATGCTGGCGATGGTCGAAGGCGGCGGCAATGTCGAAGCCCTTTTCGCCGCGAATAATCTTTTAATTTTCGGCGCGGCGGTGGTTCTTCTGCTGCTGTTCGCGCTCGTCGAAAAACGCGCCGCCGACCCGATTATTCCGTTCGAGCTGTTCCGCAATCGAATGGTTTCCGTCTCGGTCGCCGCCGGATTCTTAGCAGGCGTGGCGATGTTCGGCGCGATTTCCTTCATTCCATTATTCGCGCAGGGCGCGTTGGGCGCGACGGCAACCGAAGCCGGTTCGCTGTTAACGCCGCTGATGCTCAGTTGGATTTCGATGTCCATCGTCGGCGGGCGCATTCTGCTCAAAACGGGTTTTCGCTCGATCACGATCATCGGATTTATCATCCTGACCGTCGGCTTCGTTTGTCTCGCTTTATTCGAGCGCGATACGCCGCGCGTCTGGCTTTACGTTGATCTGGTTTTAATCGGAATGGGTTTGGGTCTGACGATGCTGACGCTTTTAATCGCCGTTCAGCAAGCCGTCGAACGCACCAAGCTCGGCGTGGCGACATCTTTGAATCAATTTTCCAGAGCCATCGGCGGCGCGTTCGGTGTCGCGGTGATGGGCGCGGTTTTAACGGCTGGTCTGGCAGGCGAATTAAACAAAGCCGCGCAAAACGGCAGCCGTTTTCTCTCGCCCGCGCAAGCCGCCGAATACGCCGCCAACCCGAACGCCTTGATTGACCCGCAGGCAAAAGCGCGTTTGCCGAAAGAGACGCTGGATGTTTTGCAGAGCGCGATGGCGGCTTCGATTAACCGCGTCTTCTGGGTGGCGGCGATTCTTTCGGGAATGGCTCTCCTGGTTTCGCTGTTGCTGCCGAAGCAGGAAAAAGACAAAATTCACCGCACCGACGGCGATGCCGGTGAAAAAACTTTGATGGCGCAGCAAACGACGATCAATGCCAGAAATCAGCCATCGGCGAGTGAAAAATACGACCAACAATTAACAACCAATCATCGAACGGAAATTCGCAAAGAATAAAAATGTCTTCGCCGCGCCGCTCCCCGCTTCAGATTGTTTATTAAACTGGCGGCGGCTTATTTTTTCCGCCCCAAATCAACCGCCCGCTGATAAGCCGCGTAAATCGCTTTGGATAAAACGGTTCGCAAACCGCCTTTTTCCATTTGATAAATCGCCTCGGCGGAGGTTCCGCCGGGCGAGGTCACCATATTTCGCAACTCCGCCGGATGTTTGTTGGATTCGATGGCGAACAAGGTAGAGCCGAGCATCGTTTGCTGAACTAATTCTTTGGAGACTTCGCGGGAAAATCCGAGGTGAACGCCCGCGTCGGTCATCGCTTCCATCATCATAAAAATATACGTCGGACCCGTCGCCGACAACGCCGTCGCCATATCAATCTGCCGTTCGTTTTCGACGTAAAGCTCTTTGCCGAGCGCGGTCAAAAGCGTTTTAACGCACGCTTTCTGCGCGGCGGAAACCGTTTCGGCGCACGTCCACGCCGTCATTCCCGCGCCGATTTGCGACGGCGTATTCGGCATTGCGCGAACGATTAAATTATTATTCAACGCCTCCGAGAGAGTTTCCATCGTCGCGCCCGCGACGATGGAAACGACGATCTGCGACGGCTTGACGGCGGATTTTATTTCCTCTAAAACGCCGCTGATGCGCTGCGGCTTAACGCACAAAACGATTATCGAATCGGTGGCGGACAAAGAGGCGACGGCGGCGGAATTATCTGCAAAGACTTCGATGCCGTATTTCGATTGCAATTCGTCGCGGCGATTGGAACGCGGGTGCGAAGCGGCGATTTGTCCGGCGCGGACGAGATTCCGCCGCCGCGTTCCGGCGATCATTGACTCCGCCATCACGCCGCCGCCGATAAAAGCCAGACGGGTTTTTTCAAGCAGATTTTCTGCGCTCATAAATTTATTGGTTCACGGTTTGTCGAAGTCGAAACTCGGCGTTTTGCCCGTCTTGATTTGTTCCTGCCATAATTTCAGACTTTTGCGCTCGCCGTCATACAAATCGGGATAATTTTTCAGATTTCCGAGACCTTCACATAATTTCAGATATTCCGCGACCGTAGTTTTTTCGCCTTTGCCAAAAAGTTCTTTGGCGAGTTCGGTGTCAACTCTGGAGAGGTGGCTGCGCTCGTCGCGCAAAGGAGCGCGGATGGCAATCAGCAGGTAATCTTTGGCTTTCGAGAGGTCGCCGGCGCGCAGGGCGATCAAACCCAAAACGATATTGCCCGTGTGCGTTGCGGTTTCAAAATTCGCCGTGCGGGTATTTTGCCCGAAGTCTAGAACCAGTTCGGTAGCGAGTTGTTTGGCGCGGTCGAACCGCTCCAGACGATAAGCCGCTTTCGACAGGTTTTTCAACAATTCGAGGCGTTCGTCATTGCGTTCTTCGGAACGCTCCTGTTTCAGCAAAACCAAAGCCGTTTCGCCGCTTTCAAATTCTTTACGCCGATTTTCCTTGATCACTTCCGGCTTAGCGGCGTTGTC
>JAYVKL010000358.1:0-2902 GCA_043768465.1 Pyrinomonadaceae bacterium | reverse complement strand
CGGGAGTCGAGAGTCGGAATTATTGCTGCCTTCAACGCGCCGCTCTTTGCCCTCGACTCTCGACTCTCGACTCTCGACTCTCCCAAAGATCTCGATTTCGCGTTCGACGCTTTGCAGGCTTTCGAGAACTCGTTCAACATCGTGATGCAAATCCTCGAAATTGATTTTCGTCGTGATGTCGGCGAGCGGGCGATTTAAATCCGTGTCAATTAAGTTGAAAATCTCGCGGGCGGCGGGCGTAAACATCTTGACGCGCAAGCTGCGGTCGAGAAAGATCGTGCCGATATTCGTCGAATTAATCAGATTCCGCAAATCGTTATTGGACAGCGAAAGCTCGTCAATTTTGATTTTCAGTTCCTGATTAACCGTGATGAGTTTTTCGTTAACCGACTGCAATTCTTCTTTGCCGGTTTCGAGTTCTTCGGTCGCCGAGCGCAATTCTTCATTTATCGCCTGCGATTCTTCGCTCGATGCCTTGAGTTCTTCGGCTTGCACTTCCGAATGCTCGATTGAATGGCGATGCTCCGACCGCGAGTGCGTCAACGCTTCTTCAAGCTGACGCATCGCCGGTTCGATGATTTTCGCGGGAATGTCGGCGACGTTCAGGATTTCGTCAATCAATTCGGTCGCAATCGAGTTGCGCGGCATCTCGCCGAATTCGGCTTCACGCGGATTCTGGACGAACGCCGCGCCGCCGTTTTCCTTAACGCGCTTGATGCCCATCGAACCGTCCGCGCCGGTTCCCGACAATACGACGG
This sequence comes from Pyrinomonadaceae bacterium, assembly GCA_043768465.1. Classification (GTDB taxonomy): domain Bacteria; phylum Acidobacteriota; class Blastocatellia; order Pyrinomonadales; family Pyrinomonadaceae. The sequence continues at coordinate 2,144 of JAYVKL010000358.1, read as the reverse complement.
CGACGGCGCGGGCGCGATGCGATTCGGCAAGCGTCCTGAAAAAAATATCCACCTGAGCGCGGCGTTCCTCGACGGTGTGAATCGGCGAGACGACGATCTGCCCGTCCGCCATCGAAAGACTTTCGTTCGGCGAGACGACGTAAATATAATTCGGCTCGACCCGCACCTTTTCCTTAACCTGCGCGACCGGAATGCGCGCCACCGTCCGCAAAACTTCCGCTAATTGACTGTCGTGATCCGGGGACAAATGCAGAATGACGACGTAAGCCGCGCCCGAATCCGCCGGAACATTTTTAAAAAAAGTCTTGAGAGCCTGAATGCCGCCCGCCGCCGCGCCAATGCCGACGATTAAAAAATCATTTGCGGCAGGCTTTTCTGAAACTTTATTATTCGTTTCGTTTTTTGGAGAGTCAGACTTTTTCATAACCGTATTTTCAACTTACCCGAAGACAATTTCAAGCCGCTTCCGCCGTCTTTCCGCGCTTTGACGGCGATCAGCCGCACCGCTTGAGATTCGCCGAAGATTTCGGGGCGTGATAATATTTTTTCCGTGCTTCAGTCTTCTTTATTGTAAACTGAAATCAATATAATGTCGGTTCAAGCCGTTGCCCTCTGGAAAAAAAACCGTTAAATCGGGCTGAAAATCTTGAACCGCGCCGGGTGAATCACCAATCCCGGCGCTCCGTAATGTTAAAGCGCGGCGATAGGCAAAGTGTGTTCCGCGTTTGGACTCCGAACATCGGGAAGCTGAATTCACCGATTTCTTGATTATGAAAAATCTCTGTTTTGCTTTTATGCCCGGCTTTTTATTTTGTCCGGCGGATGCCGCGCCGACGGGCGAATTGAACAGCGTTCCCCAGCCGAAATCGGCGATTCGCACGAAAGGCGGGTTCAAATGCAATTATCAAACAAAAATCACGGCGACGGCTGAAACCGGACGGAAATCAGCCGCCGTTTTGAACGATTGGCTCGTGAAAAACTACGGTTTCAAACTCGAATACTCTGAAAAACCGTTTGGAGAAAAACGCGATTGTTTTCGCGCCGCAGAATTCGGCGGACGAACAAGGCGGCGGGCGTAAATCCTAAATTTTATAAAAACGAATTCAAGTCGGTCAAGGATTTCAAGACGGCGACACCGACCGAAACGCGCCACTCGAAATCAATCCAACTGCCGCAATTTGCCGACCGCACCGATCAATTAAAAGACGCTTTCGGCGCGGCGACGCGCCGGAAACGGCGATCTACGAATTTCAAATCGAGTCCGACAACGGCGCGGCACTGCAAATCGGCGGCGAAACCGTCGTTGACGCAGACGGCGCATCCGGCAAAACGACGACGAAATACGGCATCGCTCCCTTGCAAAAAGGCTTTTATCAAATCAGTCTGCGCTATCGGCACACGGGCGGCGAAGCGGTTTTGAATCTGCGCCGGAGAATCAAAGGCACCGGTTTGCGGCGGATTTACGGCGGCGAACTCTACCGCTGAATCCAGATTGTCTGTGTCAATCGGCTCTAAATTATGCTTTTCCGCGCTTTCGCCTATCAATTATAAGCGGGGCGGAGCGGCAAAAGACATCGCGCAAATTGATAGATTGGGTGTGATGAGTTATTTTAGAATTCAGATATTTTTCAAATTCTAAAATAAGGACGGATTTCAATTATGGCAGCTAAAAAAAACGATGCAGCAAAAACAACGGGCGCGGCTAAAAAAGCGGCACCCGCCAAAGCAAAAACAACCGGTGAAAAAGAAAAATCACTGACCGAAGTGATCAGCCTGTTAGCCGATAAAACCGGCATCTCGAAAGCCAAAGCCAAAGAGGTGTTGGACGCGCACGCCGAGTTTTTAATCGAGGAACTTAAAACGACGGGCAGCGTGCAGCTCGCCGGAATCGGCAAACTCAAGCTCGGTGAACGGGCGGAACGGCAGGGACGGAATCCTTCAACCGGCGAAGCGATTACCATTAAGGCGGGTAAAACAGTCAAGTTTGCCGGCGGAAAGCGTTTCAAAGACAGTTTCCGGTAATTTTTCGTGTCTCCAATGCCGGAGGCTGGCGATGTCTTCGAGCCTTCTTCGTTACTCGAAACTCTAAAAACGCACGAGTCGCGCCGCCGCTTTTGAAAGCAGGAGCGGCGGCGCGTAGTCCC
>JAYVKL010000357.1:0-8522 GCA_043768465.1 Pyrinomonadaceae bacterium | reverse complement strand
CCTTGATTTTCTAATTTCAATGCGTATCCGGCAACGATGTCCCTGATTGCCTGCGGCGTAATTGATTCGCCCATCAAACTGTCTCCCTTATTAACCCTGCGAAAAACAAAACCTTCTTCGAGATGCACGACGGTTTTCCACGCTTCCACGCAAGCCTTTGCCCACGAGGGCATCGGCACGGTTCGCATTTTATCGCGTTTTCCCACAATATCGACAATCGCCCAACGTCCTTCGCGTTGCTCGATATGAGAGAAAGAAAGAATCGCTGCTTCGGCGCGGCGCAGACCACAACCAATTAAGACAGCAAGAAGCGCGCGGTCGCGAACGCCTTTCAAAGTTTTCACGTCCGGCGCGTTCAACCAACGCTGCGCATCTTCCTTGGTCAGCCAGTTTCCGGTTCGGCGACCGCGAAAAGGTACGCCGCGGACGGCGCGAATGCCATTGGCAAGCCGCGAATCTATCAAATTATTATCTTCGGCTTCGGTCGCGAGTTTTCGAAGCGCGGAAAGTTTCTGGTTGATGGTCGATGACGAGAGTTTTCTTTCGCGCAAAGTTTTGACATAACGATTAATCAAAGCTTTATTTAGTTCCGGTCGGTTTTCGAGAGCATGCCAGAGAAAAAATTCCTGAAGATGTCGGCTGTAAGCGCGCCGCGAATTTTCAGACGGCAGCCCGTCAATGACCATCGCAATGATTTTCTGCTCCTGCGAATTTAATTTTTGTTTTAAGACGAGACTTTCTGTTTTCATTCATTCGGGAAATCGAGTTATTTCAATTTTTTGAAAATATTGACATTTTTGATTAGTTTTTGGACTGTAAATTAAAAAATCGGACAAAATGCAAAAAAAACGTGCTTCATAAATCGCCTGTAATCGTTTTTTATTGACGCGTCCAGCGTTGATCATTCGCCGGAATTGAAACAGTTGGCAGAAATTACTAAAATTTTCTTGCTTCAGGCACCTGCACCTGATAAATTTAACATCTTACTTCTCTTTTGTAAATAGCTTTCTATAAAGAGCATTATCATAAGCTATTAACAAGATCAAGGGCGAATCTGTTAATTTATAGCGGTTCTCAGAATTATGCGACTAATGCAGAAGCCCGCAGGCGCACAGTCAATTCGTTCTTACTTCGTGAGGGCTTTTTGCAACAGAGGTCGCACCAATCTGAAATTCGCTATAGTTTCTAATTATTTATGTGAATTTACCCATAAGCTGTCATCGCGGACTCATAAGCTGTCGTTGAATAACCTATAAATTGTCATTGAAAACTTAACTTTGCTCGTTACTAACTTTTCTAAATTTTAACAACCTCAATTTAACGGAATCCAAATCTTTCAAGACCACACTTGGTTCTGAAAGTAATAATAAAAATCACTGGGCGAGATTTGACGTATACGAAAAATTCAACTTATTGTAAACCTAAATCCCAGCAGCTAGGATTAAGTTTTTGGAAAGTTGATTTCTCTAACGTAATTTTTTCAGAATTTGGTCGATTAGAGGTTCAGCAATATGTGTCCAGATTTCACCTTGTTCCCGCCCGCCACGCTCATACGTGGTTCTGGTCTGGCGAAACATCACGCCTTTATTTAGTAAAAAGTTTCCGATCTGCAACATTTTTATCAATTCCGAGTCGGCTTGTTTCGCATCTAACTGATGCAGCACACTTGCGAGTATAAAATACTGTTGCTCTTTGTTCGCCGGAACGGGCGAGCCGACAATTTCGTCGAGCTTCGGAAGTTTTTTGAATAATGCGGCGCAAGGCAGCCACTGACCGGCTTCACACGCCAACAAAAACAATCGCCGCGGGTCGAACAATTCCAGCCAGCCGCCGACCGCTTCCCAAGTGATAAAATCATCGGCGTTGATTTTTAATCCACTTCGGTTGCTGTGCCCGATCACGACGACATTGCCGAAACTTTGTCCGCTCTGTTTCAGTGCTGCGAACTCTTTCAAAAGATCAGCGCGCGTTCGCGACTGTAATAAGTGAAGTGGGTTTCGCGGAAAAAACACTTCGAGCCAAGCAGAGAGTTCAACGCCTACGGCTAGATTTTGGCTGGCAAGAGTGTCGCTATCGCATTCGAGAATCAAAACCGGTTTGCGGCGCCGGTCGACATTTTTTCTTTCTTTCGGCATAGTTCTCAAGATATTGATTAGTTTCGTTTGCGTCCCCTGTCAACTGTGTTTTTAACTCTCCGCTAAATTTCACAAAACATTTTAAGATAGTTTTTTGAATTATAGACGCGGGTCAACCGGCTCGCTTTCCAGCGCCAAAACGCCGAAGACGCATTCGTGTGTTTTCCTTAAAGGCTCACGTCTGACAAATCTCTCTAAGCCCTCAACGCCAAGTGCGAATTCACGAAGCGCCAGCGAGCGCTTTGCCGAGAGCCCGCGTTGTCTCAGTCGTTCCAGGTGTTCCGGTAAATCATATTCCGCGCCGTAGATTATTCGCAAATATTCTTTCCCGCGACATTTGATTGCCGGCTGAATCAAACCGCGCGAACCGCGCACGATAAAGTCGAGCGGCTTGACAACCATTCCTTCACCGCCTTTGCTTGTCATTTCGAGCCACCAATTTGTGCCTTCTTCGACGCTTGCCTCGTCGGTCAAAGTTATGACTTTATAATTGGTTGCCAGCAGAAGCGCGTCATCAGCGGCGCACAACTTTTGAAGTGTTTCCATGTGCCAGATGTGATTACGGTCGAAATATGTTTTGCCCTCGGTCGCCAATAGGTGAAAAGGCGCAAGACGCAAATCGGCAATCGACGCGACCGTCCAGCAATATTGGCGGTAAGCGGCAACGTATTTTTCCGCAGCTTCGAGACGATCTTTAAATCGCTTTAGTAAAACTTCGGCTTCCGGGTTTTGCTCGACAGTTTTTTGGAGCAGATTAACCGTATCAGATAAAGAGGCGCGAGACGCTGCGCCGACTGCGGCGTATTGCTGACGAATTAGTTCCTGCGCTTTAACTGACCACGGCATCAGTTCGCAATCTAAAATCATCCAGTCGGTTTCAAGTTCATCCCAGAAATTTGATTTGTCGGCGGCAAAACGAATGCGTTCCAGAAATTCGGTCTCTAACTGCGGATTCTCAAAGAAATGTCTGCCCGTGCGCGTCGTGCAAATTCCGATTCCTTCGCCGATGATGCCGAATCTGGTTTGCGCGACATCTTCGCTGCGACAAACAACTACTATCGCCCGCGAACCCATATGCTTTTCTTCGCATACAACTTGCGCGATGTCCTGTTTACGAAAGTAATTGAACGCCTCGGTCGGATACTCAAGGAAACCCTCAGCCTGACTGGTTTCAGATGGGGACATCGTTGGCGGCAAGTAGGCAAGCCATTTCGGATTGGCGGCAAAACGGCTCATAACTTCCAAAGCAGCAGTCGCGTTTTCTTCCCGAATGGTAACGTTTTTCAGCAGTCGCGTTTCGACGATTCGCTTCCCGGTTACATCTGCCAAATCCAAAACATCGTCGAGTTCGTGCTGGGCAGAAAGTTTTACGTTTTCCGGTTCGGAGAAAAGCGGTTTTATCGGTTCATAATAAATTTCTTTTGCGGATACTGATACAAGTTCGCGCTCAGGATAACGCAGCGCGGTCAGCTTTCCGCCGAAAACGCAGCCGGTGTCGATGCAGATTGTATTATTGACCCATTCGGCTTCGGGCGTTGGAACGTGACCGTAAACTACGCTGGCTTTCCCGCGATAGTCAGCCGCCCAGTTGTAGCGAACAGGCAAACCAAATTCGTCCGTTTCACCGGTCGTTTCACCGTAGAGAGCGAAATCACGGACTTTGCCCGAACCGCGCCCTTGAAGATTTTCTTTGAGTCCGGCATGCGCAACGACTAATTTGCCTTCGTCGAAAACATAATGGCTGACGAGAGAATCGATAAATCCGGCGACATCTTTTTTAAATTCATCTGATTCTTTTTCCAACTGCTCGATTGTTTCGGCTAAGCCATGCGAGACGGTTACGTTTCGCCCACTCAAATACTTGTATAATTTCGCGTCGTGATTGCCGGGAACGCATAGAGCTTTTTCATCACGCACCATACTCATCACAAGCCGCAAAACGTCGGGCGAATTCGTCCCGCGGTCAACAAGGTCGCCGACGAAAACAACTTTTCTGTTTGACGGATTTTCAACATCGAAAAATCCATCCGGCTTTTGCGTAATTTTATAATCGATTTTTTCGAGCAGCTCACACAATTCACCAAAACAGCCGTGAACGTCGCCGATAATGTCGAACGGACCGTGTTCGTTTTTGCGATTGTTCCAGAGCGGCTGGCGTTCTATTTCGACCAACTCGATTTCTTCGATTGAATTAAGGTTAAAAACGTGACGAAAGCCTTCTCTCTGTAAGCCTTTGACGGAACGCCGCAGATTCTGCGTTTGCTGGCGGATAACGTGCGCTCCAAAATCGCGGTCGGAGCGTTCGGCGTGACGTTCGATTAAAATCTTTTCAGGTGGATTGATGACAATTGCCACCGGCAAAACGTGAAACTCGCGCGCCAGTTGAACGAATGGCTGACGAGATTCTCGCTGCACGTTTGTCGCATCAACAACCGTCAATCGCCCGGACTTAAGACGTTTGGCGGCAATATAACGCAAAAGCTCAAAAGCTTCATTTGTTACCGACTGGTCGTTTTCATCGTCTGCCAGTATGCCGCGGCAAAAGTCCGACGATAAAATTTCGGTCGGTTTGAAGTGGCGGCGGGCAAAGGTAGATTTGCCGCTGCTGGTTGCGCCGATCAGAACTACCAAAGAGAGTTCGGGAATTGTTAATTTCATTTTATTCGCTACTGCAACAAGCCGTGATCGCCGATTTCAGAAGATCCTTATCTATATTCCACCAATCATCCAAATCTTTTAGGCTATCGCACAATTTAGGGTCTCCAAATTCGACAGCGGCTTCAACTGCCAAAGTTCCGACATCATTACTTTTTAACTCTTTTAATAACGGAACGAGAACTCTTGTATCTTTACGAAGTGCTAGCCCGACTAAAGCCTCGCCGCGAATCTCGTGATCGTCTTCATCAAGTCGATTAAAAAGCGCGTCCCGGATTTCCGCGGTATCAATTTCAATTTGCGAACCAAGTCCGAAGGTCGCCCAATTTCTCACATCTTCATCTTCATCCATTGAAAGTTCAATCATTGCCTTGACTGATTCTTCATCTTCAAGGGTGAGCAGCCCGTGAACCACCGCGAAACGGATTTCCCCGCTTACGTGGTTTGTAAGTTCAAGCAGCTTTTTTATTGCTCTTGTATCTCTGGTTCGACCGAGTGCCATAGCAGCAGCTTGCAGCGGGTTTTCGTCTTTATGATTGTCAATAATTTCCAACAAAACCGGCACTGATGCCTCATGAAACGGAAAATTCGGCGTCCCGAGTTGTCCGAGAATATCTGCTCCGAGAGTCGCTTCTAAAGGATTCTGACTTTTACACAGTTTCAATGCCGCATCAAAAAGTTCCTGCCCGCCCCGGACGTGTAAAATCTGCACATAACTCCAGCGAACTTCATCATCCATTTCTTGTAAGGCGAGAGAAATTATTTCGGATGAGGCTAAGCTCTCATTCAGTTTCGGGTTTATGTTCTCGGAGGAATGCATAAAATATTTTACTTTCGATTCTCATTCCTAAAGACTGCCATTTGCGTCGGCGAACCGAGGTCGGCATCTTCATCTCCGATTGGTTGAAAAGTTACCGTGTAACTGAATTTTTCGGCGATAGCGTCAGCCCATTCTTTGAACTGCGCCCGCGTCCACTCAAAACGATGATCGGGATGGCGAAACTGTCCTGCCGGCAAGGTTTCGAGTTTGACGTTGTAATCGGCGTTCGGAGTGGTCAGAACAACTACTGCCGGGCGTGCGAATTCAAACAGAACTCTTTCAAACGCGACGAGCCGCGCCGTATCGAGATGTTCAACGACTTCAATGACGGTCGCCGCATCGAATCCTTCAAGCCGCCGGTCACGGTAAGTTAAAGAGCCGTGAATAAGTTTGATTTTCTCGCGCACTTTATCGGGCAGACGCTCCATTTTCAGGCGTTCGGTGGCGATCTCCAGAGCGCGGTAGGAGACATCAAGCCCGACTATTTCCTCAAGAGATGTTTCTTCAAGCAGGTGACGAAGAAGTTTGCCTTCGCCGCAGCCGACATCCACAACCCGTTTGGCTTGTACGGATTTCAAAACCTGGATGACGTTTTTGTATCGCTGCTCGTTTAAGCTCAGCGGTTTTTCCAGAACTTCTTCGGAGGTCTCCGGCTTGGCTTTCATTCCGAACTCAATTTCGGTTGCTAATATCTCTTCCGGCATCAACCGGGCAATGACTTCACGAGCGAGACTTGAGCGAAATTTCAAATATCGCCTGGCAATTGTTTCACGTTCGGGGTGCGCGGCGAGCCACGGATGTCCGCGCCGCAGAAGTTTCTCGACTTCTTCGTCGCCGACCCAGTAATGCTTTTCGTTATCGAGAACAGGAATTAAAACGTACAGATGAGCGAGTAAATCCTGCAATCGTTTCTTTCCCCGCAGCATGACTTTGAAGTAAGCGCTCGCGCCCCATTCAGGGAAGTTTTCGTCCAAAGGCAGCTGTTCAGCGAAGATTTCATAGCCGAGCGGCTCGAACAACTTTCTCAGTAGATCTTCACCGCCGCCGCGTGCCGGAAGCACCGAGAAAACGGCTTCAAGCGGAATTTCCATTTCGGTCAAATCTTTATGTGATTCGCTTTTTCCCGTCAATGCCGAATTGAATACGCGACCGAGCGCGACGCTGAAAAATGACGAAGCGACATAGGGGCGGTCGTTGACATACTGTTCAAGCGAGCGATGGTCGCGCCCTCTGCCGCGCACCAGTCCGATGGGATCAATATCGAGCAGCAACGCGACGGTGCATTTCTCGGCTGTTGCTTCTGGGTAGAAAACGAGAGCGTTGCCAAAATTCAATGAAAAGGTTTGAATACGGTTCGGATTCTTGTGCAGCAGAAAACCCAAATCAGTGGCAGGTTGGTGAGTAGTCGAAATTGTCAGTAGCATCTTTATTATTAAATCAATTTATTTGCTAGAACGAGATATTTTACAGTTTTAATCGACCGGCGCAAAATTTCTCTCGTTTTGTCCGGTTAATTTCTATTTAATGAGCTGCAAATAATTTCAAGTCTAATTCAGAAAACAAATAAAATACTGCTGTTGAAGATAATATTGATATTAATGAAAGCACAAAAATCTTTGGAAACAGAAGAAAAAGGTTATCGTTTTGACTATTCACATATTTATTAAATAATGAGAAATACTTGCGCTTACGTTTACAGGCTTCGTATATTCGCCTTCTTCACGCTTGCTCTAACAAACATTTGTCAGGCGCAGAAATCCGCAGTCGTTTCTCAGAAAACTGGCGATAAGACGGTTGAATTCTTCGGGAAACTTGATGCCGAAGCGACTCTTGACACGGCTAAGGTATATGGAATCTTATTTGAACCGGTCAAAAACACGGCTCACTATGAATTTGTGACGCGCTGGCGAAGGGGTTCAAGATTTCCCGGCAGTTTATAATCCATTCCCGCTTCTGGAAAAGTTAGAAGAAAAAAATGCAGAATTATTCGTTAGTAGATTTGTCAAGAATCCGACCTTTAACTGAATAGATCTTGCATTTTATAATAAGAATCAACTGCTGGCTGCCCCGTGTAATTCGGACCGGCTTTATCGTCTGCACCCAGGTATTCAAACGGTAAATCAAAAGTTCTTTTGCCGTTCAACGTAAGAAAATGTTTTTTGCTATTGAATACTAAACCCTGTTGTCTAAAATAACCGGAAAATATTGGCTTTGAATTCTTGTTTTCGACCAATTTTAGATTCTCCAAGTCAAGACTAGCCATAAATATTCCGTCTTTTTTGATCCAGGAAGCGGCTTTTTGAATGGCTGATAATTTATCGCCGAGATAGTGAAGACCGTGAACGCAGGTGATCAGATCGAATTCCTGCGACGGCTCGAAATCTTCGATTGGTATTTCCAAAAACTGCAAATGGGTTGAATCGGTGGGATATTCTCGAAACATTCCAGCTAAATCAATTCCGGTAATCCGTAGGTTATTGGAGAAAATTTTACTAGCGTTTTGATTGGCAAAAAACGTCGCTGTCTCGATCAACGCCCGTCCTTCGCCACAACAGATGTCGAGCCACTCGACGGACTCCTTATCTACCGATTTTTGTCGCAGAAATTCAATTAAATCAATTTATAAATCTTTTTGATAGCTATTGCTTCCAGCACAGCCGCGTGTCCGATTCATTCGATTATTTGCAACTACTCCGGAGGTCAATAATTTTTCCTGATTCAATAAGACTTTCAATTATTTTCAATCTGCGCCGATTTCATCAACTCCATTTTTACAAATTGCTATTCTGATCCGTGGTTGAAACAGGGCTACAGTCTATAAGCGTTTTATATTTTATTCTTTGAAACACGCAGGTCAAAACCTTGCACTTTCAGTGCAAGACTTTCAGTAATTTCCGCTAAAATCTATTCGA
>JAYVKL010000356.1:0-29735 GCA_043768465.1 Pyrinomonadaceae bacterium | reverse complement strand
TGACGGTCGTCGTCGAGTTGTTCAACCCGTTAATGACCGTCACGTTATTGCCTGTTTGATTAGCGACATAAATTTTGTTCGTCGCCTGATTGACCGCGACGGCATCGGGAAGTGTGCCGGCGGCAACCGTCGTCGTCGAGTTATCCGTCCCGTCAATGATCGTGACATTACTGCTGTTAAAATTGGCGACATAAACTTTATTCGTCGCCTGATTGACAGCGACGGCGTATGGAAATGTGCCGGCGGCGACGGTCGTCGTCGTGTTGTTCGTGCCGTTAATGACCGTCACGTTGTTGCTGCTCCGGTTGGCGACATAGATTTTATTGGTGACCGGATTGACCGCGACGGCATCGGGAAGTGTGCCAACCGCGACGGTGGTGGTCGAATTATTCGTCGCGTCAATCACCGTGACGCTGCCGCCTTGATTTGTCACATAAATTTTATTCGTCACTTGATTGACCGCAACGAATCGTGAACCGACGGCAGTCGGAACGGAAGAGGTTGAGTTGTTCGTCCCGTCAATCACCGTGACGAACGCGCTGCCGTTATTGGCGACGTAAATCTTATTCGTCACTGAATTAACCGCGACGGCAAACGGAAATGCGCCGACGGCAACGGTGATCGTCGAGTTATTCGTGCCGTCAATGACCGTGACATTGTTGCTGTTGCGATTGGCGACGTAGATTTTATTCGTGATCGGATTGACCGCGATGCCGTCGGACTGTGTGCCGGTCGTCACCGTCGCGGTCGAGTTATTCGTCCCGTCAATAACCGTCGCGGTATTGCCGCTGAAATTGGCGACGTAGATTTTATTCGTGACCGGATTGACCGCGATGCCGTCGGGTTGAATGCCGCCCGGAATCGTGGCGATGTTCGTATCGGCTCTGACCGCGCCGGTCAAACCGAAAAGCGTCAAAAGCAGCGACGCGCCCGTAATAGCCGTTAAGCAAATTGAAAAGATATTCAGTCTGCCGTTAAAAATTGATTTTCGAGTTGGCATATTTTTCTCCTTGAATCTTCGGTAGTGAACTGACAGTAATGATGTTCTCTTTGCTCCGTCGCGGCTATTTACACCGTATCCCGACGGGACGGATAATTTCTAAGCATTATTTTCGGTTCGCTGCCGAAACTTCTTTGCCGGCGGATTTTCATCTTCAACTTGCGAACGCGAGATTTGATAAAAAAGAATCGGAATTCACGTCTCGCCGGTTAAATAATAATTTGAAAAGTGAATTCCGACTCTTTTCAGCCGTAATTAGAAGCTGTTTGAAAACTCCAAAACGGCGGGCAGCCGTCATTTTACATTCTTCATTGTAAATTTTATTTCATCAAAATAAACCGTTTATTGACGGGTATAAAATGAAGAATGTAAAATTTAGAATTATCCGCGTCTTCGAGAGTTTTCAAACTGTTTCTCAGGGTTGATAGGCAGCGGCAACCGGCGCATCGCCCGCCGTGCCGAGAGATTGATAAGCGGCTTGCGGATTCGCGCTGTTGAGAATGTAATAAACGCCGCCGCGATAAACCGCCGCGTCCGTTTTGCCCTCGCCGTCAAAATCGCCCGCTGCGGAACGTCGCCGCCCGTTCCCCAGTAAAGCGTCACAAAATTCGCTGCCGGAGTCGCCGAAGGACGATAATAGAAAAAACTCTGTCCGCCTGCCGCGCCGACGGCGATGCTGTCGCCGTTAATGCTGACGCTCGAACCAAAATCATCGTTGCCGCTTACGTCCGAATTTACTTGCTGCTGCAAAGTCCAAGTCGTGCCGTTTCGGACGTAAATATAAACCGCACCTTGAAAATTAGTCGTGCCGACTCTTCTGCCCGGCGCACCGACCACCAGAGTGTCGCCGGAAATCGCCGCGCCGTCGCCGAAACCGTCGTCCGCCACGCCGTCCGCCTCCACGATTTTTGTTTGCTGCGCCAGTGCCGAAACCGCATCCGGTGCAGCATTATTACCGGGTTCTCCGAGAATCGCTGCCGAGACATTCGATACTGCCGCGAGACATAAAAACGCCGGCAAGCCGACTACAGTTAAATTCAGTTTGCCGTTGAAAACGAACGATTGATGTCGCATATTTTCTCCTTCAAGTTCTTTTACCGTGTGTTTATTTAGAGGGAATTTAAATTTCCTCTATCCTTAAACGCAGAGTTATTGTCCGATTTAGGTCAAAATATAAAAGGATTTTCAGAATAAGTTAAAATCGGGTTTCGTCTGACATCGCGGCTCGAAGATTAAACGTATTTTCAGAGAATTGTATGAAAAACGAAATAAAAATCGCTCCGGTGCAGAAAAATAATGTTCTGCCGATTATCGAAATGATTCGGGAATTCGCCGCGTTTGAAGAATTGTCGGAGTTTTGCAAAGTGACGGAAGAGAATTTAGCGGACGCGCTTTTCGGCGCAAACGCCTGCGTCGAAGGTTTGCTGGCTTTCGCCGGTGAAAAACCAGTCGGCTACGCTCTATTTTACGAAAATTTCGCCAGCTTTCGCGGACAGCGCGGATTTTATCTGGAAGATTTATACGTTAAACCGGAATTTCGCGGACACAAAATCGGCGAAGCGTTTTTGAAACAAATCGCGCAGATTGCCAAATCGAGAAACTTCGCGCGGATTGATTTTCTCGTTCTCGACTGGAACGAACCGGCGATTAAATTCTACGAAAAACTCGGCGCAAAACGCGACGAGTCAGAGCGACATTTCCGGTTCGTCGGCGAAGCGTTTGAAAATTTAAGTGAATCGAAACAGAAGAATTAACCACCTAGAAAGATAGGAAACATAGTCAACTAAGCGGGTGAGCAAAAGTATTGAGGCATTTATGAAAAGTTCAGAGTGACGGCTTCAGCCGTGAAAGCGTCGGCGAAGCGCGGCGATTTCTCATGCATTTAATGCGTTACTCTGAGCTTTTCAAAATACCGCCACACTTCTCCCGACCTGCTTAATATCAATTCAAGTTAAATAGTGCGCCCTGTCAGAATCGCCGGCGGTAGCGGGCGGGTTTTCCGCGCCTGACCCGCCCGCTACCGCCGGCGATTCTGACCCTTTGATACGCATCAATTGATTTGGATCGGTATAAGAACGCTTATCAAATCTATGTTTTCTATCTTTCTAGGTGGTTAATTTTCTTTGAAATTTTAATTACCTAACCTGTGCGGTCAAGGTAATTTCCTTGGTTTTCGGCGGATAGCAAACTTCATTGGTGCAAGCCTGATAACGCACGACGGCGCGGACTTTAACGGTGCTGCCTTTGAAGTTGGCGGGAACGGTCAGGTTGAACCCGAAAGCGGCGCGTCCTTCATAAACATTCAGAGTGTCTTCGGAAAAACCGAATTTGCGGTTTCTGCCGCGCGGATAACTCACGCCGCCGACTTTTGCGCCGACCGCGCTGATTTTAACCGTCGTCGGAATCGCGTATCGGCTGTTCGGACGACTCGAATTGACGTGCAAGCCGCTCGGAATGCTCATCACAATCGTGCCTTTGCCCGCTGCACCGCGTTTAACCGCTCCGATTGAGCCGCTGATGTCTTGCGCGTTCGCTGCCGATAAACCGCCCGCCGAAAAGATGGAAGTTAAAGCTAAAAAAATGCCGAATAAAGTTTTTTTCATAAGTTTTCTCCGTCGTTATAATGATGATTTTCGATGCTTTTATTTGACGTTAAAACTCGCCGTCAGCGCGTTGATGCGGTCGGCGAAATCTTCCGCGCAGGCTTCCAGAACGGCGATTTTCAACTCGTAAATTTTTTGTCCGCTCTCGATGATTTCCCAGAAAGTAATGATTTTGACATCCGATTCTAAAGTCTCGCCTTCGAGCAGAAATATTTTCTGTCCGGCGGGCGCGGATTTGACAAACTGTTTGGACTTGACTTTGCCCAAGGATTTTTTAGCGTTTTCGCAGACGATTTTGAAGTCCGAATTTGAAATCACGCGCACCACCGCCCGCGCCTGCCGAAATTTGCTCGCGTCGTTTTTGCCCCAATCTTTGGAATTGGCGACGAAGGCGAAACCGGAATCGTCGTTGAGCGGATTGATAAATCCTTCGGGTTTGTAGATTTTGAAATCCGCCGTTTCAATCGTTTCCGGCTCGTAAGCCGCCGCCGCGCTTTTTTTTATTTTCGTCGAAGCGTAAACCATCAGCGCGACGACGGCTAATCCGACAATAAAAATTTCCATAATTCAAAATATCAAAACAGGAAACGACAGCGACCTGTTTCTCGTCACAATTAACAGATCGCTGCCGCTTCCCGTTCCGACAACGCGAACAAATTCGGCGAATCTTTCGCGGCAAGTTGCCCGCAGGCGGCGTAAATATCGCGCCCGCGCGGGCGGCGAACGTAAGCCGCGACGTTTTTCGATTCTAAAATACTTTTAAACTTTTCCACCTGTGGAAATTCCGGCGGGCGATACTGCAAAGGTTCCGCCGAATTGTGCGGAATCAAATTAATTTTCACTTTCTGCAAATCGTGTTTGTTCAGCAAATCCGCCAGTGAACGGGCGTGCGCGTCCGAATCGTTGACACCGCCGAGCAGAACGTATTCAAACGTCAAACGCGCGCCGCGCCGCAGAGTTTGCTGCACGGCTTTTGCCGCCGTCAAAAGTTCTTCGATGTTCCAACGCTTGTTGATCGGCATCAGCCGGTCGCGCAACTCGTCATTCGGCGCAGATAGTGAAATCGCCAGATTCGGACGTTTTTCGAGTTTGGCGAATTCATATATTTTCGGGACGATTCCGGCGGTCGAAACCGTCACGCGGTTAGCGACGATAAATAGGCCGTTTTCGTCCGCCATTATTCCGAGCGATTTAATTAAATTTTCGTAATTCAAAAACGGCTCGCCCGCGCCCATCGCCACCAGATTCGTACCGTGCGGCGTGGCTTCGCCGACTCCGTAAACGTCGTTGAGAACGATAATTATCTGCTCGACGATTTCGCCCACAGTCAGATTTCGCAGTAATCCGAGTTTTGCCGTCAAACAAAAATCGCATTTGAGCGGACAGCCCGACTGCGACGAAAAACAAATCGTATCGCGGTTTTCGGTCGGAATAAAAACCGTTTCGACCGGAAAATTGTCGCGTGTTTTCATCAGAAACCGGCGCGTTCCGTCGGTTGAAACGTAGCGCGATTCGACTTTTAGAGTGGTTGCCGTCGCGGTTTCATTCAACTTTTCCCGCAATGCTTTCGGCAAATCGGTAATTTCATCGAAATTTTGCAGGCGGCGTTCGTGCAAGCCTTTGAAAATCTGTTTGGCACGATATTGCGGCGCGCCGATTGCTGAAATGTAGGCGGCGAGTTCTTCGTTAGTAAATCCCGTTAAATGAAATTTTTCGGTCATCTTCGTCAACTATTTTAGCTTATTTTTCGCCAAAAGACATTATGATGCGTTTCACCGGAGACACAACGTAAAATTTCCGCCGCGCATCAAAATCGGAAAAACCGTTTGGTTATTTCGACAAATTTTATGTTTTCAAAACCAATTGCCGCGACATTTTCAATACTGCTTTTTTGCATCTTTTCAATCGCGCAAACGCCCGCGCCGACACCGCCTGAAGATGATTCGCCGGAGCGGGTTTTCGCCGAAGAAATTAAGCTGAATGTTTCGGCATACAACTTGGACGGTGAGTTTGTCGCCGATGTTAAAAAAGAGGATTTAGTGATCTCCGAAGACGGGCGGCTCAATCAGGCGAGCAGTCTGCGGCGCATTCCGGCGAATGTTTTAGTCGTTCTCGACACGGGCGGCGAGATGCGGCAGGCGAAAAGATTCAAAGATACGATTGCCGCCGCCAGGAATTTAATCACCGCTTTACAGTCGGATGATGCGGTGGCGATTATGGATTATCACGATAAAGTCGAGATCGTCGCCGAATGGACGAACAGGGACGAAGCGGTGAAACTGCTCGATTCAAAAACGAATTTCGGCAGGCGTTCGGTGTTCACAAACGCGCTCGCAACCGCGACGAGCTTTTTGCAGAAAACGCCGCGTGACAATCGCCATCTGGTTTTGATTACGGACGGCACCGACACTTTCAATGCTCCCGTCGAACGCACTGCCGCGACGCAAAAACTGCTCGCCACCGACATCAACGTCCACGTCATCAGTTATACGCAAATGGAAAAAACGGCGATTGAACCGCGTCTCAAAGGCATCTCGAAAACGCCGCCGAAACAGGCGATGCCCGACGAAATCAAAGCGACGCTGCCGAACGGTGTGCGCGATATTGCGCTGGCTCCGAAATACAAAACGATTTCAGTTGACCGCCCGCTGCTGAAGGCTTTGAGAGACAGAAAAAACGCGCTTGCGGAAAGCGAAAAATACCTGATCGCGCTTTCCAAAGACACGAACGGTTATTTGATTCTACCCGAATCGAACGAAGAAATGCTCGAAAAATCGGCGAACATCGCCGGCATAATTGATTCGAGCTACGTTTTAACTTACGTCCCGAAACGCGCTTTGAGCGAATCGCCGGCGGGGGAAATCCGCCGCATCGAAGTTACTTCACGCCGCCCGAATCTGCGCGTTCAAGCCAATCGGAAGCTAGTGGTAAATGGTAAACGGTAAGTGGTAAATGGTAAATGGTAAATGTAAGAAATTGATTTCATTTACCGTTTACCATTTAGACCTAAAACGCCTGTGAAAAGCGAAAATGCAGTTGTCCCTGATGAATGCGGAAGATGCCGTTCGAGCCGTCGGGCTGCGGAATTAAAAATTGCGGCGGATTGAGCAGATAGCCGTAATCTACGCCGAATTCGCCGCCAATCGGCGTTTTGAGGCGAAAGCCGAGTCCGACGGTGTGTGTCCAGACGGCGCGGAGATTTTGCCCGAAGACATCTTTTGCCGCCGCGTTTGACGGCTTGAAAATGTCGCTGACGCGGCGAAAAACATTGCCGCCGTCGTAGAACGGAACGGCGCGAATCGAACCGTTCAAAAGAATTCGCGCTTCGGCGTTGACGATGGCGAGGGCGTTGCCGCCGAACGGAATCGTGAACGGATTCAAAAAAACCTGTTTACCGCGACTGTCGCGGAAAGGTCCGCGCGGCACAATCACCACGCGCGGACCGGCTTGCTCGAACTCGAAACCGCGCAAAGTGGTCGAACCGCCCGCAAAAAACCTTTCGCTGATCGGCAGACTCGCGTTGAGGTCTGGAAACTGCGTTGACGAAAACGCCTGTTTGCGCGAAGAAACGCTTGCCAAACCTAAAACGGCGCGTCCGGCAAAAGTCGTATGGCGGAGAAAAGACGGCGTGTAAAAAGTGTAAAAACTTCCCTGAAATTTTTGAAAACCGATGTTCGCGCCTAATGACGGAACCGAAAGGTTATAATCCGCCGTCAGATAAAAACCGCGTGTCGGATTGGTCGCGCTGTAACGGCACGGATCGCCCGCATCGCCTTTAGCGATGATGTCGAGAATCGTGTATTTGATCGAGCAGTCTTTCCGCGTGTCGAAAACGAAATTCGCGCCGAGCCCCGACGTGCGAATCCGCGCGTCGGGGCGCAGCAGTTCCCTGACCAGCAAACTTTCAAAATTACGCAGCCGTACGTCTTCAAAACGATACCGCGCAAACAGGAAACTGCGGTTGCGGCGGCTGAGCGTCCGGCTGGTTTCCACCGATAAAGTCAGACGGTTGATCGTCGGGCTGCCCGCGCTGCCGCCGAGTTCGTTGATCGGATTGCCGTTTTCATCAATCCGCTGGACGATGCCGCCGGTTCCCCGGTCGAACGTCGAGCGGAAAAATCGAGTGACGGTCGAATCGCGCTGATACTGCGCCGAAAAAGTCAGCGGCGCGAAGCGAATCGAACCGTCGGCGTTCCTGCCGTCTTTCAAAAATCGCGGATTGAGCAAATCGAGTTGAATCAACTGCTGCCGTTGACTGGCGCGAACCCGCGCTCCGCCCTGAAGGAGTTTCCCCAACAAATTGAAATGGCGAATGTCGAAAAATCCGTTCGCGCCGAACTCGGTCGAGTAGCCGCCGCCGTATTGAATCAAGCGTGGCTTTTTCTCCTGAATGTTGATGAGAATATCGGAGAGGCGATTGCCGTCGGCGCGATTTCCCGCCGGTTCGAGTTTGATTTCCACCAAATCGAAAGCGTCGGTCGCGTAAAGATTCTGCTCGCTGGTGAAAATATCGGTCGCCCGCAACACGTCGTCGGTCTTTAAGTTGATCGCCTTTAAGATCGCGTCGCCGCTCGTGTGTTCGTTGCCGTTGATTAAAATGCGGTTGACGAAAACCTTTTTGCCTTCGTTCTCCAGCGTGTAAACGAGTTTGACCAACTCTTCGCCGGTCGCCGCGTCTTTGCCGAGTTCGACGAGCGAATAATTCACTTTCGCGTCATAGAATCCGGCTTTTGAATAATAATTGGCGAGTTGGCGAACGCCGTTTCTGACTCGCGCCCGCGATAAATTTTTGCCGACGAGATTCGGCAGCTCGGACTTTAAGGCATCACCGGTAAAAGACGTGTTGCCGGTAATCTCCACGTCGGAGATGCGCGTCGGAGTGCCTTCGGCGGCGATAAAAGTGATAATTAAATCTTCGCCGTTCGGCGACACGCCCTGCCGGACGGCGACCGTATTGCGCCGGTAGCCGAGTTCCCGCAGCAGCGATTCGATGGTCGTCCGGTCTTGTTCGAGAATTTCGCTGCTCGTGTAGCCGCGCCCGTAGCCGAAATACGGAATAAAGCCGAGAGCGTTGGCTTCGCGTGAATTGAGAACGCTCTGAATATCAGCGGCTGTGAACTGCGTCGTGCCTTGAATCCGAATGTCAACGAGTTTTAATTTGCGGTTCAAGTCGGCGCGATATTCGATGTCAACCGTTCGATTCATCAGCGATGGACCGCTCAACGCGCTGCACAAAACCTCCGTGCCGTTGGTAAAAACGGCGGCTTCGTCGCCGGTAAACTCCGGTTTGATCGAGCAATACGGCGCGACGCTGGCGAAAAAATAACCTTTTTCCTGAAAATAGTTTCGCAGACGGCGCGAGCCTTCGATGATCGAAGCGTAATCGAGCGTTCCTTCACGCCGGACGGAAAGCAGTTCGGTCGCCTTTTTGTCGCCGACTTTTTCGTCTTTGCCCGCGTTGACCGTGATGTTGACCGTCGCACCGACTTTGCCGTTTAAGGTGATGCCGACGACGTTTCGCGCGTCGTCGCGGTCGAAGACGACGCGCGGTTCTTCGAGTTCCGGCGCGAGAAAATCCTCTTTGCGTAAGGCTTCGCGGACTTTTCCGACATCCTTCGCCAAAACTTCGCGTGAAAATAATTCGCCCGGTTTTAATTTTAATTTCTGCTGAACTTTTGCCGCCTCGAAACCTTCGATGTTAATCGCAAATTTATCAACCGTCGCCTGCGCGTTCGGCGTTACCTGAAAAGTTACGACGACTTCCGTCGCGCTTTTCAGAGGTGCCTGGCTGTAGGCGACTTCAGCGTTGAAAAATCCGCGCTCGCGCAGATAAACCAGCATCGCGTCGGCGTTGTCGCGCAGGGTTTGTTCGGTGACGAAAGAACCGGCGTTGGTTAAATTCAGCTTCAAAAGCAATTCCTGTTCGGTAACTTTGCTGCCGACGGTATTGCCGATGTTGATGATAATTTTTTCGGCGGCGGTTTTGCGCTTGATGACAAATCGCAGATTCACGCCCGAATCGTTCACCGACGTGGCTTCGACTTTGGCGGAAACGATCCGCTTGGTTTTGTAAAGCGCGTCCAAAGCATCGCGCACTTTGACGGCGGAATACTTTTCGCCGAGTGTATTGCGAATCGTCAATTCAAACTGCTGCGCGGCGGAAACGGCGCGGTCGGCACCCTCGAATGTCACGGCGACGTTTTCGATGCGGCGGTTCTCGAAGACGCTTTGAGCGAAGACGGTGAGCAGCGAACAGTGAGCGGCGAGCAGCAACAAGAAAATAGATAATGGATAATGGATAATGGATAATTTCAGGAAGAAATTCCTGATTTTCAGTTCTTTATTATCCATCATCCATTGTCCATTATCCATTAAATTAATGCGGCTCAAATCCTTGTTCCTTCCCTTAAAATCTTTTTCGCAGGCGAATATCGAAACTGAAATTATTATTGCGCCGGGTGACGTTCGACAGCGAACGCTGTTCATACTGCGCGACGAACGACAGGCGATTGGACACGCGATATTCGAGAGCCAAAACCTGATTCTGGTCTTCCGAAAGATTCGTCGAATACGTTATCAAAAGATTGCGGTTGATCTGTCTGCCGACGGTCAGCCGCGCCGACGGATTCAAACGCTGTCCGCCGATGCTCGGATCGAGTTCAAAACGATTTAACCCGAAAAGTTTGTCGGTCGCTTTGCTCAGTGGATTGTTGATCAGTTCGTCGGTTAAAATCTCCGCCGCCGTGTTGATTCCCGATTGCGCCAGCGTCGGAATGCCCGTGCTGGTGTTCGCCAGATTTCCGGTCGTAATCAAAGATACGATGTCGGCTTGCGGCAACGCCGGACTCGAACGCACCGTCGCGTTCAGATTGTCGGTGTTGGTCAGTTCGCCGACTAAGCTGACGGTGATTTGATAGCCCTGAATTTCGGTTTCGGCTTGCAGGTTGACGAACGGTTCGATACTCGTATTCGGCGGAAATTCTATCGTCGCCCGCTGCACTTCGTAACGGTCGCCGCGAAACAGAATCGTGCCGCGATTGGCGGTGACTCTGCCGGAAATCTGCGGGTATTCCGTGTCGCCCGTGACGCGCAGCGAAGCCGAAGCCGTCAAATCCGCGATGTTGTTGCGAACGACGAGCGCGTCGCGTCCTTCAATCCGCACGTCGAGTTTCGGAACGCCGAAATATGAACCGGACGAACTGCCCGAAGAACTTTCCGCCAGCGAACCGGAACGCCGCCCGCTGACAAAATCGGCGATGTCAATATCTTTGGTGTAAATCGTGCGTTTGGTATAAATCGTTCCGGCAATCAGCGATTCTAAAATGCCGCCGCGCCGCACGCCGCTGATTTCGATTTCCGCGTCGCCGGTCGTCACGAAATCGGCGGGAATCGGCGCGGTGAAATTCGTTCCCTGCACTTCAAACCGGAAACTCCGCAAAGCCAAACCGTCGAGCAAGGCTCCGCCCGTCGCCGTCACGCGCCCGCCGCCTAAAAATCCGGTCAGACGGTCAATCTGCACTTGATTGGTATTAAATAAAACGCGCCCGCGAATTCGGTCGAGCGTCAACCGATCCGCGCCCAAAAACGTCGCCGCCGAAGCGTTTTCGAGTTCCGCTAAACCGTTCAGACGCGGCGCGGCGTTGTCGCCCGTCAACCGAATCGAGACGTTCGCCAGTCCCGCGACGAACGTATTTTTGGAAATCGCGTTGAGAATACTCAAATTTACCTTGCCGTCAACCGCCAGATTATTCGCGCCGCCGCTCGCCAGAGCCGCCGTGCCGCTGATCACGATGTTCGAGCCGCCGCCCGCAAATTTTGCACTATTCACGACGATTTCCCGCGCATTGAAAGTGACGGAAACCGGCTCGGTCGCCGCCAGCGGCGTTTGGTCAACCTGCACGGCGAGCTGCGAAAACTCCGCCGCGCCCGCCAGATTATCCGTCGTGAAACCGCGTGTTCCGTCGGCTTTGACGGCGTAAAGATTGCCCTGCAAAAAAACTTTGCCGGTCGCTCTGCCGGTAATCGGAATCTCGTCGGACGAGCGCACGAACGCGATATACGGCGCGAGATCGGTATTATTGAAAACCGTCTCGGCTTTGAACGGCAGATTTTCGTCGGCGAAATTGACGTTTGCCGCGAGCGTCTGCGGCTGTCCGCCGACGTTCAAAGTGACATTGGCGTTGAGCTGCTGATTTTCGGTTTTTCCGGCGAACGTGATTTCGCCGAGCGCGTTGTCATTGGCGACGACGTTCCGCCCGGTGCCGTTGAAATTGATGTTATAAGTTTTGGAATCCGCCGCGCTGCCGGTCGCCTGCGCCGTCAAATCAATCGTGCCGCTGATATTTTTGAGCGCGTCGGCGGTCGAGATAAACGGGCGGACGCGGGCGAATTGGATGTTTTTCCCTTCGACGTTAAAATCGAAATTCTGCAATTTGGTTTCGTAAGTTCCGTTCGCCCGCAAAAATCCATCGCCGAATTTCGCCTCGAACTTTTCGATGTTGACGAGTGTTCCGGCAAATGTCGCCTTGGCATCGAAACCGTCGAATGCCTCGCCGTTGATCGTGCCTTTGCCCGAAGATAAATTCGCTGCGCCCTGCAAATTTCCAGGAATGCCGCCGACGTTGACCGTTCCCGAAGTGACGGCTTGAAAGTCTTTCAATTGAGATGGCAGAAGGTCAATTGGCAACGCCGCCAATAAGTTTCCGGTGTTGATATTATTTAAGGTCGCCTGCACGGAAATGTTATTTTCGCCGGTGCGCGGCGCGTTGACGTTAAAAGCGAGGTCGCCGCCGTTCGCATCTTTGAGTTTGCCGTCGCGCAGTTCGATGGTTTCCGGCGAGACGAAAATACTGGCGGCGAGCGAACCCAAATTACGCCCGCGCAAAATAATCAAATCGAGCGCGGCGCGTCCGTCAATCGTCGGGTTCGTCAGATTTCCCGTAATGTTCCCATTAAAAATTAGATTTCCGGCGAACGTCGCCCGGTAATTATCCAGTTGATTTTCCAGTTCGGGCGAGACGTTCAAAACCCTGATAATTCGTTCGATTTCGCTCGCGTCAGTCGAATTTAAGGCGACGTTCAAATTTGAATTGTAGCCGTTCAAATCAAAACTTCCCGTCGCGTTCAGTTCGGTTTTCTGCGTTTTCAAATTGGCGAAATCAACATTAAAAAGTCCGTCGGTCGCCCGCAAACCCAAACGCCCGTTGACCGGAACTAATCCGCGCGTCGCGTCTCCGGCGTTGGCGGCAAAGTCGGCGGTCAAAGTTCCGCTCGCCGTTTTGAAATCGGTTCCGGCGAAATTCAGATTGACGTTTCCGGTGGTTTTGCCTTCAATCGGCACGACTTTGCCGCCCTGCAAAGCGAGCAGTTTCGACAAATCGAGATCGGCGAAATTGGCGTTGACCTGCGAACGCCGCCGGTCATTTAAAGCAATCGTCGCCGCGCCCGTAATCTCGCCGTCCATCACGTTTGCCGTTAAATTATTCAGCGCGATTTGCTCGTTTTCCGCCACCACCGAAGCCCGCGCCGCGCCGAGTTTGACGCTTCCCAAAACGCCGCCGCCCAAACTCAAATCCGCGCTGGCGCGATAACGTCCCGACGGTTCCAGCACGAAAACGGGTTTGTAAATCACGACGTTTTCCACCGTGCCGCCTTCGGGCAAAACGGATTTGGTCAGCGCGACGCGCCCGGCGTTGATGTCACCCGAACGCGCTTCGATTCTCCCCTGCCGAATCGTCAGGCGAACGCCGCCGACGTTCAGACTGCCGAGAATCGCCGCGCCGGTTTCGACTTTCGCTATGTTTAGATTATTGGAATAAATCTGCGTTTCATTGCCGACGATGTTCACGTCAACGCCGCTCGCCGTCAGATTGCCGATGCTCGCGCCCTTCGCGTCCAAACCGTCGGCTTGCGCCTGTCCGATTTTAACTTCGGTGCGATTGCCGGTGTTGGTCGCCGTCACATTGTTCGCCCGCAGATTTCTCAATTTTACAGTTTTAGTTTCGACGTTTTCGGCGCGAACATTTCCGGCTTTAACATCGGTTTGACTGCCGCGATTGGTAATTTTGACATCGCCCGCATTGACACCGCGCAAAGTCGCGCCGGTCGCGTTGACGACTCCGGCGCGAAGATTCGGCGCGGAAATCGTCGTCGTGCCGTCGGCGTTGGAGATTTTAATATTTTGAGCTAAAACGGTTTGCAGTTCGACATCTTCGGACGAAAATTTTCTGGCTTTAACTGTTCCCAAAGTTCCGTAAAGCTGGTTGTCTTTATATTCGGCAACCGCGTCGGAGATAAACAGTCCGGCGATGGTTCCGGCGGGCGTTTTGGCGGCGACGGCTTGCAGTTCGCCGATCCATTTGAAATCGGTTCCCGTGCCGCGCACGTTGCCGATCAACTGCGGAAAATCAATCTGAAAATCTTCAAACGTCAGGAGTTCGGCGACGGCTTTGCCGTTGATGTCATACATCGAATTTTCGCCCGCGACAGTCGCCGCGACGTTCAAACCTTTCAGGCGAATGTTCGACGCTTCGAGCGCGTCGGATTTCACATCGCCGACTAATTTATATTTGGTGCCGATCCCCGTCACCGTGCCGCTGAAATTGCCGAATCCGCGCAAAGGCGTTCCGAGCGGGAAAATTTCCGCCGTCTGCCGCAAATCAACCGTCGAAGCGATGTTTAAATCGTATTTAAAAGCCGCCCAATCGGTTAAAGTGCCGTTCAAATTCGATTCGCCGAGCGGTGTCGTCAGTTTGAAATCGTTGATTTCCGCGCCCAATTTATCCACGATTCCGTTTGCTGCAATATCAACCGGCTGAACGACGCTTTCGTCGTAAACAAAGTTTGAATCGGTCGAGTTGAAATTGATTTTGTAACGCTTCTGTTCGTCGGGGACGTTTGCATCGAGCGGTTCGAGATTGACGGCGATGTTTTTCGCGTCGGCGTTGATTTTGTGCGTTACGTCGCCGAAATGAACCAATCCGTTTTTTAAGGAAAACCTCAAAGACGAGTAAATAAAATTAACGCGCGAACCGGCTTCATCTTCGACAAATTTGAGATTTTTGAAGTTCGAGTTCCCGTCCGCGTCGAATTTAACGAAAATCTCCGCCCCGTCAACATCGGTCGTATCAATCGAAATATCGCGGCTCAACTGCCAGGCGTATAAATCCTTGACCGTCAAACCGAGTTTCGCATCTTTGATGAAAGCCAGCTTTTCGCCGGTGATTTTGTCGTTGAACGTCGCGTTTTCCAAATGAAGCTGAAGCGGCACGACGGTCAAATTAAACTTGTCCGCCGAAAAGTTCACGCCGATTTCGTCCATTTTCGTGACAAACTGATTTTTAACATAATTGTCGGCATAGCCGTAACGATAGACGACGACGGCGAGCAGTGCCAGAACAATCGCGCCGAACGTCATCGCGCCGAACGAAATTCCGGCGTTACGGCGCGAAAAGACTCGACGGCGACGGGCGATTTCCGGCGCGGTTTCCACCGCCGCCGACTCTTTCGACGGTTCTACTTCGTCAATTTTTTCGTTTTCTTCAGCCATTTCTCAAATCGGCAGTCGGCAAATTAAGCAGCTTCGGCTAGATTTGTCAACTTTTGGGTAACTTCGGCGGGAAGCGCAATCGGCATGAAGAAATCTTTTGGATAAAGCACCGATTCATCTGTTTCATCCGTTACCCAAACGCGATTTTTGCCAATTTTTATTTCGTAAATCTTGCCCGGAATTAAAAGTTTTTCATCGTCAGTCTCGACGCAAACCGCCCAAGTCTCAAGCGGCGGCTGAATTTCTGTGCGGTCAATCTCATAAATAAACTCACGGCTCGGTTCCATTTCGCCGCGCATTACTTTCCCCGCTTCGATGATGCTTTCCTTCAAATCTTCAAAACGCTCTTTATCCATTTCGCAGCCACTCCTCAACTAAATTTCTCAAGAATTTTAACTCAAATGCTGATAAATCTTCTTTCTCATTTTTAGCGTAAATTATCGAGCATAAAAATTTGACTCTTGCTGACTGCCAAATAGTATATCACTCGCGCCCCGCCGCGTTTACCTTGATTTTTCGCCGCCCAGCGAATCTTACGAATGCCGCCGCTGCCTTTGATAACCTTTCCGCCAGTCGGACAATCTATCAATTCTATTTGAAGTTCCGAGTAGTCTTCATCTGAAAGTAATTCGGGCAATTGCGCGGTAAATTTTCTCGATTCACGAAAACTGTAAAGAATTTTTTGCATTTTTCACCCAAACTTTACAGCGCGACGGTTTCGACAATTTCCAAATCGAACGCTTCGATGGCGTTGATTTTCGGCGGGCGATTCGACAGCAGCCGGATTTTCTTCACGCCCAAATCGTTGAGAATCTGCGCCCCGATGCCGTAATCGCGGAAATTTCCGTAGCCGGTCATCCGCCGCGCCGTCGAAAAATTCACGCCTTTTTCCTGCATCACGGCGTAAGTTTGTAACTGGTGAATCAAATCGAGATTGTGTTCGCGCTGGCGCAGATATAAAATTACACCGCGTCCGGCTTGGGAGATTTTTTCGAGCGAAGTTTTTATTGCCTGGGATGCCTCGCCGATTTTTGCGCCGAACATTGCAAACGTCACGTTCTCCGTTTGGACGCGAACTAAAACCGGTTCGGTTGCCTGTCCGAAATCGCCCATCGTCAAAGCGACGTGCGTTTCGCCGTTCATTATATTTTCATAGACGAAGGCGCGAAACATGCCGTAATCGGTTGGCAAATCGGTTTCAACGACGCGCCTCACCAGCGTTTCCTTGTGAATTCGATAACGAACCAGATCGGCGACGGAGATGATTTTCAAACTGTGTTTTTCGGCGAATAATTCCAAATCCGGCATTCGCGCCATCGTGCCGTCGTCGTTCATAATCTCGCAGATCACGCCCGCCGGAGTCAGTCCGGCGATTCGCGCAATGTCAACGCTCGCTTCGGTTTGCCCGACGCGGACGAGAACGCCGCCGCGCTTTGCCCGGAGCGGAAAAATATGTCCGGGACGCGCCAAATCCGAAGGTTTCGCGGCGGGCGCGACAGCGGTTAGAATCGTCGTGGCGCGGTCTGCCGCCGAAATTCCGGTGGTGACACCTTCCCGCGCTTCGATGGAAATCGTGAACGCCGTTCCCATACTCGAAGTATTTTCCGAAGTTTGCGGCGGCAGATTCAGATCGTCGCAGCGTTCTTCGGTCATCGGCAAACAGATCAAACCGCGCGCGTGCGTAATCATAAAGTTGATGATTTCCGGCGTAACTTTTTCCGCCGCGCAAACCAAATCGCCCTCATTTTCGCGGTCTTCGTCGTCAACAATGATTATCATTCTGCCGTTTTTTACGTCTTCGGCGGCTTCTTCGATAGTAGCTAGTGGCATTCGGGTTAATTTGTAATTTGTTAAAGTTACTCAAAACTCTCTGCGTCCTCTGCGTCTCTGCGTGAGAAAAAAATTATTTCACGCAGAGACGCAAAGGACGCAGAGAGAAGGTTAAGCAACCTAAATTCAAGTAAAATTTGTTTCTAACATTCACTCGCGTCAAAGGCTAGATTTTAGCGAAAACGCTTTGCATTTACCATTTACCGTTTACCATTTACCATTGAAAAAGTGTTATTCGAGTTCAAAATAGCCTTTCGATATTTCCGTGCGCGACGCAAAAGTCTGGCGCGATTTACCGCCGTCGTCGCCGTCGTCGGCATCGCGGCGGGCGTGGCGGCGTTGATTTTGGCGAATGCGCTGGCAAAAGGTTTCGCCGACGAGATGCAGAATAAAATTTTGGCGAACACGGCGCACATCGCCGTTTTTGCGGCGGACGGCGCGGAGATTTTCGATTGGCAAACGATTCAGGAAAAACTTAAAACGGTTGAGAATGTTGAAAATATCGCGCCGACGACTTATCAAAACGCTTTGATTACCGGCGAAACGGAAACGAGTTACGCGATTCTCAGAGTGGACGATCAATCTAATTTATCGGGCAGTCAAATCGCCGTCGGCGCAAAACTCGCCGAAAAAATGAATTTGAAAATCGGCGACGCGGCGGAGATTGCAACGATTGAAAATCAAACGCCAACGCGTATTCGAGTGGCGGAAATCTTTCAAACCGGACTTTACGATTACGATGCGACCTGGATTCGCATCGCGCCCGAAAATTATGCGCGGCTTCACCGGCAGAAAAATTTCACGCCGACGGTTTTGAGCGTTTCCGTCACAGATATTTACCGGGCGAAGCGGACAGCCGACGAAATACGGCGTAGTTTGGGCGACGAATTCAAAGTCGTTGACTGGCAGGAAGCGAATCAGCCGCTGTTCGCCGCTTTGAGTCTGGAGCGCAAAGTCGCGCTGGCGATTATCGGGCTGATAATTTTCATCGCGGCTTTGAACATCACGACGACGCTCGCGTTGCTGGTGAACGAACGAAGATTGGATATTGCCATTCTGCGAACGTGCGGCGCGAAGGCAAGCAGTTTGATTTACATCTTTTTACTCGAAGGTCTATTACTCGGATTCGTCGGAATTTTCGGCGGCGTGATTTTCGGTTTGCTCGGCTGTTTTTTAGGAAATCACTTCAAATTAATCAGCCTGTCGGCGGAAGTTTATTCTCTTAATCATATTTCGTTCGCGCCGACTTTATCGAATGTTTCGCTGATAATGTGCGCCGCCTTTTTTTTATGTCTGGCGGCAATTTCATACCCGGCGTTCAAGGCGGGCAGAATAAAACCTTTGGAGAATTTGCGGCGGCAATAATTTGTGGATTTTTCGGGCGTTTGCAACTGTATTCAAGCAAGTCTTTATTTCTAATCTTGAAAAATTTGGCAACCCGGTTCAGACTTCTGTTATCAATACATTTTGCACAACAGTCTGGAACTAGATTTTTATGTTTGAACGCTACACGGAAAAAGCGCGGCGGGTGATATTTTTTGCCCGTTACGAGGCTTTGCAATACGGCTCGCAAGTCATTTCGCCGGAACATATCCTGCTCGGTTTGATGCGCGAAGATAAAACTCTCTCGGCGCGGTATTTCCCTTTTCGCCATAATTTAACGGTCGAAGCGATTCGGCGCGAAGTCGAGGAACGTATTGTTTTGCGCGAACGCATTCCGCAGTCCGCCGAACTGCACCTCGCGCCGGAGACGAAACAGATTTTGCAGTTCGCCAGCAACGAAAGCCAGCAATTGCAGTCGCGTCACATCGGACCCGAACATCTGCTTTTGGGACTCGTCCGGCAGGAACGCTCGATTGCGGCGGAGATTCTTTTTCAATACGGCGTGCGTTTGAAAGACGTGCGCGACGAAATCAACCGGCAAAACGGTTTTCCCGCCCTGCGCGCCGTCGGCGGCAGCGGCAGCAGCGGCAAGGAAAAATCCGACGTGCCGAATTTGCAGGAATTCACCAGAGATTTAACGACTGACGCGGCAAATGGCAAACTCGATCCGCTGATCGGACGCGAGCCGGAAGTCGAACGAATCATCGAAATTCTGTGCCGGCGGACGAAAAACAATCCCGTTTTAATCGGCGAAGCCGGTGTCGGCAAAACGGCGATTATCGAAGGTTTGGCGCAAAGAATCGTTGATAAAAACGTGCCGACGTTTCTGGAAAACAAACGAATTTTATCGCTCGATTTGTCCTTGATCGTTGCCGGGACGAAATATCGCGGGCAGTTTGAGGAACGGCTCAAAAAGATTATGAGCGAACTCCGCGAACACCGCGAATATATCGTTTTCATAGACGAGCTGCACACGCTCGTCGGCGCGGGTTCGGCGGAAGGAACTTTGGACGCGGCGAACATTCTGAAACCGGCACTTTCACGCGGCGAAATCCAATGCGTCGGCGCGACCACGCCGCAGGAATTTCGCAAATCAATCGAAAAAGACAAAGCTTTGGAACGACGCTTTCAATCAATCAAAGTCGCGCCGCCGAATGAGGAAGAAGCCTTGCGAATCGTGCGGGGATTAGCCGAAAGATACGAGGCGTTTCACCAAATTCGTTATTCAAAAGAGGCTTTGGAAGCGGCGGTTTACCAAACGAATCGCTATATTCCCGACCGATTTCTGCCCGATAAAGCGATTGACGTTCTGGACGAAGCCGGATCGAAAGCCAAACTTCGCTATCAGCAGGAGGCTCAATCCGAACCGTCCTGGAAAGAAGCGGTCGAGAATTGGAAAAGAGTGACGAACGAAGATCAACTCTTCGCGTTTGAGTTGAAAAATTTGGAAGAATCCTTTTTCGCCGTCGAAGTTTCCAAAGACGACGTGGAGGAAGTTATCGCACGTTGGACGGGCATTCCGATTCAGGCGATCAAACAGGAAGAAGCTAAAAAATTGTTGTCCATTGAAAGCGAATTGCACCGCCGCATAATTTCTCAACGTCCGGCGATTTCCGCGCTCGCACGGGCGATTCGCCGTTCTCGCGCCGGTCTGAAAAATCCGAACAAGCCGGTCGGCTCGTTTCTGTTTTTGGGTCCGACGGGTGTCGGCAAAACTGAAGTCGCCCGAAGTCTCGCCGAATATCTGTTCGGTTCGGAACGCGCTCTGATCCGGTTTGATATGTCGGAATTTATGGAAAAACACACGGTCGCCAAATTCATCGGCTCGCCGCCCGGCTACGTCGGACACGAAGAAGGCGGGCAGTTAACCGAAAAATTGCGCCGTGCGCCGTATTCACTCGTCCTTTTCGATGAGGTCGAGAAGGCGCACCCGGATTTGTTCAATATCCTATTGCAAGTTTTTGAAGACGGCGTTTTGACCGACGCGCTCGGCAACACGATTGACTGCAAAAACGCGATTTTTATAATGACTTCCAACATCGGCGCACGTTTTATTCAGAAACGGGCGACGCTCGGTTTTCAGACGGGCGCGGATTCGTCGAGACAGAAAATGGAAGAGCAGGTGATGAGTGAAGTCAAAAAAACCTTCGCGCCGGAATTCGTCAATCGCTTGGACGAAATTATTATTTTCGACGAATTAACCGATGCGGATTTAACGCAGATTATTGATTTGCAAATCGGCAAACTCAACGAAATGCTGGTCAGCCGCGCTTTGCAGGTTCGTCTGACCGACGAAGCGAAACAGTGGCTGATTAAAAAAACCTGCGCCGATAGAAGTTACGGAGCGCGACCTTTGAAACGCGCTTTGCAGAAAAACGTCGAAGATGAATTGTCCGAAGCCTTGATTCAGGGCGAGTTGAACGGCGAGAATCTGGTTGAAGTTTATCCCGAAAACGACAAATTGACGTTTCGCGCCGTTCGGCTCGCAGAGTTTGAAGACGCGCTTTTTGAACCGGTTTAATTGAGTTTTTCAACGAATAAAAGGCAAAAGCCGGGCTGACTATTCCCGGCTTTTGCCTTTCGCCTTTTTATTTTTAGTTTTTTATCTGTATAATTCGGAAGTTTGTCGGCAACATTGCGCTGCTGCAAGCAACCTGAACTTTGAGAGTCGAATCAAAGTCCGCGTATCAACCCGACGAGAAAACCTTTTTAACTTAAACACATTTTGAGATTATTTACTTTGGATTCGACGGCACACGCCGCGATTTCCGGCAATTATAAGGAACACGGTTTTATGCACATTCTTCGCTTGTTTGGGCTTTTTTTGTTGATTTCTATGTTTTCGGCGACTGCTTTTTCAGCCGAACTTGATAATAAGGCGAATGATGATTCGGCGGCGGCGGTTAGTCAGCAGCAACTTATCGAATCGGTGGACATTCAGGGCAATCGCCGCCTGCGCGACGAAGATTTGCTTTATTACATCAAAACCCGTCCGGGCGATGTTTATAATCAGGCGCAGCTCGAACGCGATTTGAAAGAGCTTTTGTCCTTAAACTTTTTCGATAAAATCAAGACGCGCGTCCTGACCGAAGCCGGTGTGCGCGGCGGCCTGAACGTCATTTTTGAAGTCGCCGAACTGCCGATTATCCGCGATTTGCAGTTCAAGGGTTTGAAAGCCGTTCCCGAATCCGACATTCTTAAAGCCTTCCGCGAACAGCGCGTCGGCATCTCCAAAGAAGCCGTTTACGATCCGGTGAAAGCCCGCAACGCGGTTCGTATTCTGCGCGAGCAGCTCGCGTCGAAAGGTTTTCCGAACGCCACCATCGAAGTCAAGGAAGAAGAGGTTTCGGCGACTTCGACCGCGATCACGTTCGTCGTTGACCAGGGCAATCGCTCGCGCATCGTGAACATCGAATTTGAAGGCAATCAGATTTTCAAAAGCGGCGAACTCCGCAATCAGCTTTTACTCGTTAAAGAAACCGGACTCATTTCGCGCTTCAAGGGAAACGATATTCTCGACCTGCGGAAACTGCAATACGATTTGCAGAAAAACGTGCGGCAATATATGTTTTCCAAAGGCTATTTCCAAGCCCGCATCGGCGAGCCGCAAGTCGTCGGGCTGGGTTACAAAAGAACCGGTGTGCCGCTTTTGGGAACCTTACCGCTGCCGCTCATTTCTTCAAAAGACGACACTTTAAAAATTATCGTTCCCGTGACGGAAGGCAAACTTTTTCGCGTCGGCGAATTGAAAGTCGAAGGCAATTCGATCTTTTCCGAACAGCAGATTTTAGGTTACATCGGCTTGCAGAAAGGCGAAATCGCCAACGGCAAACGGCTTCAGGAAGGCGTTTACGAAGATTTGAAAAAGGTTTACGGCTCGCAGGGTTTCGTGCTGTATAATGCCGAATTTAACCCGGAATTCAAGGACAATCCGGCAAACATCACCGAAGGCATCGTGGATATTAAAATCACGATTGACGAAGGCAAACAGTTCCGGCTGCGGCGGCTCGAATTTGCGGGCAATACTTTTACCCGCGACAAAGTTCTGCGGCGCGAATTTCTCATTAACGAAGGCGATATTTACAACCAGCAATCGCTCGAAGTTTCGATTCTGCGCCTTAATCAAACCGGCTATTTCGACCCTTTGGATAAAGATAAAGATGCCGAAATTCGCACCAACGAAGAACAGGGCGACGTTGATTTAATCATCAGCGTCAAGGAAAAGGGCAGACAGCAGATTTCTTTTAATGGCGGCGTGTCCGGCATCGGCGGCTCGTCTTTCGGGCTTGAATACTCGACCAACAATCTGCTCGGACGCGGTGAAGTTCTCTCGTTTCAGGGCGGCATCGGCAATCGTCAGCAGAGTTTCCAGTTTTCATACCAGAACCCGTATTTCCGCGACCGCCCGATTTCCGTCGGCTTTTCGCTGTTCGCCAGTAATTATAAATTTTTCGGCGAAGGGACTTTTCTCTCGCAGAATCAAAGTTTAATCGGCGATGCTTTATCGCAAAACGGCAATCTTTTAACCGATTCCGCCAATCTTTTTACGCAGCGAACTTACGGCGCGTCGGTTTTTGCGACCGCGCCGCTGTCGGAATTTCTGCCGAAACGCGCGTTTTCCAGGCTTTCGCGCATCGGTGTCACCTATCAGGTGTCGGCGACCACCATCAGCGACCCGAAGGTCAACAGCGCGGGCAACGCGGCGACGGCGGTGCCGATTATTTTCGCCCAGCCGAACATCATCACCAGCCGCATCACGCCGACCTTCGTTTTTGATTCGCGTCAGCCGTCGGCGAACGGCATTGATACTCTGCGCGGCAAATCGCTTTCCGCCTCCATCGGCTTGGCGGGTTTGGGCGGCGATGTCCGCACATATCAGCCGACCGTCAGCTACACGCAGTTTATACCGGTCAGGCGCAAACGCTCGAAAAACGCGGAAGTCTTCGGCTTTCGCCTTCAAGCGGGAACGGTCGGCAGTTTCGGCATCACCAATAAAATCAGAAACGCCAACTCGCTGTCGTTCGTCGGCGGCGTTCCGCTTTACGAGCGATACTTTCTTGGCAGTGAATACGATATTCGCGGTTACGAAGCGCGCTCGGTCGGTCCGATTGCGCCGTATAACGGTTTCGTCACCACGCGCAACGTCTCGCTTTCTACGACTCCGAGCGGCACGGCGACGGCGTTCGGCGGATTGGGTGTCAATCAGACGAACGACATCATTCAAGCCGGGACTTTCACGGGCGCGGCGGGCGCGAACCCGACGCAAATTTCGGCGAATTACCAGTTTATCGGCGGCGATACGCAATTGCTCGGCAACTTTGAGTATCGCATCCCGATTTTCGGTCCGGTTTCTTTAGCCGGATTTGCCGACATCGGAACGGTTTTCAATCTGCGTAAAACCGGAACGCAGAATATCAACAGTAATTTCCTGCCGGACGATACTTTTTTACAGGCGGGAAACCTTACTCAATTGCTGCTGCGAAAATTTCCAAACCTTCCGCAGCCCGCCAACGGATTTAATATCGGCAGCCTTCTGTTTCTAAATGATCGCGTGGTGGAAAGAACGGAATTTTTAGAACTGATAAATACTAATAATCAGGATTTACTGCAACGTCTGCAATCGCTTTACCTGCGCGGCGAAGCGCAGACTAATTCGCAGTTGCTGGTTAATCAAGCCGCGTTCAACAAATTCAGCGATTACCGGGCGAGCGTCGGAGCGGAACTGCGCGTTCAGGTTCCGGTCGTCAACGTGCCGTTTCGCCTGATTTATTTCTACAATCCGAACGGAAAATTCGGGCGCACCGCCGAGCTTCCCGGATTGTTTCTGCCCGGCAAGCGCAACGGTTTCCGCTTTACGGTCGGCAGAACATTTTAAGGGTTGAAAAATGAAGGATCAGGGATCAGAAATTCACCGGCAGGATTGATTTCATCCTGATATTCCTTAATTGACAGCCGGCGTTCAATTAAACTACCATTGCTTTTTTCTGACATTACTCGAAAAAGCAAGCAACAATTTACAAAATTTCAGATTCTAAAAAATACAATCAGAAAAAGCGACACGCCTTTTTTACAAGTTTAAGGAGTATTACAAAACAATGAAAACATTACGTTTAATCGCCGCCGTTTTTGTCTTCGCGGCAATCTTTGCAGTTTCGGGCTTCGCCCAAACCACGACTTCGGCAACGGCTGGCAAAGTCGCCATTATCAACACGCAGTTTTTTGACAACGATAAAGGCGGCATCGCCAAATACGTCGGCGCGATGAATACGCTCGAAGGCGAATTAAAATCCGATATTACCGCACTTCAAACGACGGGAACCAGACTTCAAACGCTGCAAAAGGAATTGGAAACGCTGCAGGCAACTTTGGCTGACCCGAAACCGGGGGTTCCGGTTGATAAAACCAAACTTCAAACGACTGCTCAAACCAAATACGATGAATTTCAAGTTCTGCAAACCGAATTCAAACGCAAACAGGAAGATTACAAAGCCAAATCCGAACGCCGGGAAGCGGCGATAATGGGACCGATTCGCCAGGACATCGGTGTGGCTTTGCAGGAATTCGCCAAGAAAAACGGTTATATGATGATTCTCGACGCGGCGAAATTAGACGGCGCGGGGTTTCTGCTGGCGTTCGATGAAAAATTTGACGCGACCAAAGATTTCATCGTGTTTTATAACGCGCGTCAGGCGGGGAACGCCGTTAAATAATTCGTTCGATTAGTTTTTCGCACGCAAAAGTCAGAAGCCGGCGCAATCGTTGCCGGCTTCTGACTTTTATTATTGAGAAAACCGCAAACTTTTTTTCGCCGTCAAATTAGGTTATTATGTTCCGAATAAATAACCGATTCTAAACGCCGTTTATGAGTATTTTGGATTCACGCGCCATTCAGGAAATCCTGCCGCACCGCTACCCGTTTTTGCTGGTTGATAAAATTATCGAACTCGAACCGCGAACGCGCATCGTCGGCATCAAGCAGATAACTTTTAACGAGTATTTTTTTCAGGGACATTTCCCCGACGCGCCCGTAATGCCCGGCGTTCTGCAAATCGAAGCGTTGGCGCAGGTCGGCGCGATTCTCGCGCTCCGGGAATTTGCCGACCGCGCCGACAAAATCCCGTTTTTCAGCGGCATTGACAAAGCGCGTTTTCGCCGTCCGGTCGTGCCGGGCGACACGCTCGTTCTGGAAGTGATCGCGCTCAGAATCGGCAGCCGCGTTCAAAAAATGCAGGGCATCGCCAGAGTTGACGGGCAAATCACCGCCGAAGCCGAAATTATGTGCATTCTCGGCAATCGTAAATCGGGAGCGGCGAAATAATATGCAGGACATCAAAATTTCATTTAACGAAATCGCGGTTTATGTGACGATTATCAATATCGTCCTGGGTTTATTGTTCGGCTCTTTCCCTCTGATTTTGGGATTGAAAGCGAAAAAACGCCGTTTCGCCGTTTACGGTTTTATCGGCTCGCTAATCGGCGGAGCGATTTTAGGAGTTTTTCTGGCATATCCGATTGCCATTATTTTCACCTGGCTGATTTTGAAAAATCCCGCCCTGACCGCCGAAGCTGCGGCAGTCCACGAAAGTTCGATTGACGTTCCGGCAGAAGAGGAAAATCTCATTGACGTTCAACCCGAAAATCTCGAAAACCGCTAATTCCCTGTTATGGCATCATTTATTCACGCAACGGCGATGGTTAGCCCGAATGCCGAAATCGGTGCGGATTGTCATATCGGAGCGTTTTCAATCGTCGGCGACCAAGTGATTTTAGGCGATCAGGTTCATCTCGAATCGCACGTCGTCATCGGCGGCAAAACTTTTATCGGCGACGAGACGCGGATTTTCCCGTTCGTCTCCATCGGACTCGCGCCGCAGGATTTGAAATACGGCGGCGAGGCGACGCGCACCGAAATCGGCAAACGCAATCACCTCAGAGAATTCGTAACCGTTCATCGCGGAACTTCCGGCGGCGGCGGTTTGACGAAAATCGGCAACGACAATTTGCTGATGGCGCAGGCGCACGTCGCGCACGACTGCCGTATCGGAAACGAAGTGATAATGGCGAACGCGGCGACGCTCGCCGGACACGTCGAGATCGCCGACCGCGCCAATATCGGAGCTTATTCGGGCGTTCACCAATTCTGCCGCGTCGGACTCGAAGCCTTCGTCGGCGGTTATTCGGTCGTCGTCAAAGACGCGCTGCCGTTCGCCACCATTCAAGGAAATCACGCCAAATGCTACGGCTTAAACCGCGTCGGAATGAAGCGGCGCGGCTACGCCAAAGAAACCATCGAGAAACTGCACCGCGCTTTTCACCTGCTGTTGTCCGCCAAATTAAACACGACGCAAGCCATCGAGCAAATCAAAAAAGAGATCACGGACTGCGCCGAGGCTGACCTGCTCGTCCGGTTTATCGAAACTTCCAAACGCGGCGTGGTGAAATAAATGACGGGTCAAAGAATCCGTTCGTCGTTTTATCAATGCCGTCCGGTTTATTTTTCCCGCCGCATCAATTAAAATTTCGTTGTGAATAAAAAAGCGTTTTACTGGAAACTCGCCTACCTTTTGATGGCGGGCGCGGTTTTTTTAATTGACCAGACAAGCAAGTCGTGGGCGATCAGAAAGCTGCGTTTCGGCGGCGATCAGGAAATTATTCCAAATTTATTGAACTTCGCCTACGCGCAAAATACGGGTGTCGCGTTCAGTTTTCTGAACGATCACGGCGACGCGGGGCGATTCGGTCTTTCCATCGTCGCCGTCGTCGCGGGTGTGCTGGTTTTATATTATTTCTGGCGCGTCCCGCACACGCACGACCGGCTTTTGGGCGCGTTGGGGCTGTTGCTGGCGGGCATCTTCGGCAACGCCGCCGATAGAATGCGGCTCGGTTTCGTCATTGATTTTATTGATGTCCAGTTCGGCAACTGGCATTATCCGACTTTTAACGTCGCGGATATGGCGATTTGTTGCGGCGCGGGACTGCTGATTTTGGATATGTTTCTGACGAGAAAAGACGCGAAGAAGGACGACGCGAAAACGACGACCGATTGACAAAAATACGTTATGAAAATTTACGATGTAACCGTTCCATTAAGCGAACAAACGCCGGTTTACGAAGGCGACCCGAACGTGCAGGTCGAATCGGCGCACGCGATTGCCAGAGGCGACGCGGCGAACGTCTCGCGCCTCGGCTGCGGAGCGCACACGGCGACGCACGTTGACGCGCCCGCTCACTTTATCGAAGGCGGACGGCGCGTTGACGAACTGGATTTCGGGAAACTGCTCGGCAAATGCCGCGTCGTCGAAATTGACGCGGCAGTGCTGGCAATCGAAGCCGCGCACTGCGAAAATCTTGAAGGTGTCGAGCGCGTTTTGTTCAAAACTCGCAATTCAAATTTCTGGAACGATTTGGCGCAGGGCTTTCGCCGAGACTTTACCTATATCGCGCCCGATGCCGCAAAAGCGTTGGTTGAATTGGGAATCAAACTCGTCGGCATTGATTATTTATCGGTCGAAAAGTTCGGCTCGGAAGATTTTTTGACGCATATTACACTGCTGGAAAAAGAAGTCGTCATCATCGAAGGCTTGGATTTGCGAGAAGTTTCGGCGGGCGATTATGAACTCGTCTGTCTGCCGCTGAAAATGATCGGCGGCACGGGCGACGGCGCACCGGCGCGGACGATTTTAAGGCAAAAGTGAAAAGATAAAAAGCAAAAGTGAAGAAAGAAGAATATGCCGAAAAGCGTGGCGCGTTTGCCGAAGACTCGATTGACGAGTTGATTGATTTGCTTTCGAGCGACGAATTGCAAACGCGCTTTTTCGCCGAAATGTGTTTGCGCGACGCGACTGCTACCTGACTCGATTTTCAACCGGCGAGTTCGCCGGAAGCGCGGGAAACAGCGATTAAAAACTGGCGCGAATGGTGGAAAGAAAAGAGAGGAAGGTTTAAGAAAAAGTGGAGTAATAACCGTTTATAAAAGTCGAAATAACTTTTTTACCGTTAATGAAATGAGCATTATCAAACTAAACTTTTCGGCAGTCGCTTCGATTCTTTTTTCGTTTTTCGCAGTTCCGATTTTCGCGCAAACCGCGCTCGTGCCGAACAAAGTTTCGCTGAAGGACGGCAGAGAATTCAGTCTCAATCTGCCTGCCGATTACGAAATCATTCCGGCGGCGGAAGGATTAAACCGGGTGCGTTTTTTCGCCGTTGCGCCGGACGGTCGCATTTTCGTCACCGATATGCTCGATATGAGCGATAACCGAAAAGAGACGGCTTATGTGCTGGATTCCTGGAATTCGAGAAAGGGAAAATTCGGCGCAGTCATCCCGTTTTTAACCGGTTTGCGAAACCCGAACAGCGTCGCTTTTTACACTGATAAAAAAGGTCAGGATTGGCTTTATCTGGCGGAAACCAATCAATTAACCCGCCGCAAATATATTAAAAATTCGATTGTCCCGACCGCCGGCAAACCCGAAGTTCTGGCGACGTTTCCCGCCTACGGTCTGGACTATAAATACGGCAGTTGGCATCTGACGCGCACCATCGCTTTCTCGCCTGCCGGCAAACTTTACCTGGCAATCGGCACGAGCTGCGATTTGTGCGACGAAAAACCGAGCGAAAAAGACGTGCGCGGCGTGGTTTTGGAGATGGACCCGGACGGCGGCGAGCGCAAAGTTTACGCCAGAAACATCAAAAACGCCGTCGGTCTGAAATGGATCGGCAGTAAATTTTACGCGACCAACGAAGGCGTTGACCATCTGGGTTTGGACGCGCCCGACGACACGCTGTTTCAACTTAAAGAAGGCGCGGATTACGGCTGGTCGAGATGTTTTCAAACCAACGGCAAAATTGCGGTTGACCCGAGGTTTCTCAAGAAAAAACCGCTGCCCGATTGCAGTTTCGTTCCCATTTCCCAGGCGTATTTTCCGGCGCATTCGTCCGCGCTCGGCTTCGATTATTTCGACGGAAAATCAGCCGACAAGATGCTGAAAAATTCGTTTCTCGTCGCCCTGCACGGCTCGACCGACCGCAATCAGGGGCGCGGCTACAAAATCGTGGCGGTGCGGGACGGCGGCGAACAGCAGGATTTTGTGACGGGTTTTGTGCAGGGAATCAATACTTTCGGTCGTCCGTGCGACGTTCTGAAAATGTCGTCGAATTCGTTTTTATTCAGCGACGACCGCGGCGGCGTGGTTTATTTTGTGCGGCGAAAATTAAAATAAGCGTAGGTTTAAGAGAGGAGTTTGCACCACAGAGTTATAGAACCTGTTTGCAGTTATTTTAGGCAATCCGCCGCAAGATTAACCGGATCGCGCAAATCCGAATCTTCGCTTCGCTCGTTTTCAATAACCCTTCGCAATTCTTCCACAACCCC
>JAYVKL010000355.1:0-12691 GCA_043768465.1 Pyrinomonadaceae bacterium | reverse complement strand
GGGGTTGTGGAAGAATTGCGAAGGGTTATTGAAAACGAGCGAAGCGAAGATTCGGATTTGCGCGATCCGGTTAATCTTGCGGCGGATTGCCTAAAATAATTGCAAACAGGTTCTATATCAATTCCGGTAAATCCGGCGGCGGAACGGGACACGCCATTAGAGTTTGTCGGTTACTAAAAACACCTGTCGTGGAACAAACCGACCAGCTGAAACGGCTTTAACCGGAGAAACGAATGTCGAATGCCATCGCGCTTTTAGACTGCAACAATTTCTACGCCTCCTGCGAGCGCGTCTTCGATGCGTCGGTCAGAGACAAGCCGATTGTCGTTTTATCGAATAACGACGGCTGCGTGATTGCCCGAAGCGAGGAAGCCAAGCAAATCGGCGTAACGATGGGCGCACCGCTCTTCAAAGTCGAATCACTTTTAACCGACCACGACGCGGAAATCTTTTCGTCAAACTACGCGCTTTACGGCGATATGTCCGGGCGCGTGATGAATCTTTTATATAATTTCACGCCGGAAGTGGAAATTTATTCGATTGACGAAGCCTTTCTTAATCTCGAACCGCGCAAACATTCGCTCGACAACCTCGCCGGAAATATCCGCGAAAAGATTTACCGGTGGACGGGCATTCCCGTTTCCATCGGCATTGCCGAAACCAAGGTTTTAGCCAAGATTGCCAACAAGCGCGCTAAGAAAGACGAACTCCGGGAAATCGGCGTGTTGAATCTGTATCGTTCGTCAAAGGTCGAACCGATCTTAAAAGAAACTTTAGTCGAAGATGTCTGGGGCATCGGTTATCGCTCGTCGCTCAAACTGAAAGCGAGTAATGTTCTGACCGCCTGGCAACTGCGCGAAGCCGACAGTCGTTTTGTGCGGCGGCTTTTGTCGGTCGTCGGCGCACGAATCGCGCTGGAATTGCGCGGCATCAAATGTCTGCCGCTCGAACAGTCTTCGATCAAAAAGCATTCGATCACCTGTTCGAGAAGTTTCGGACAAACGGTCACTAATTACGAACTGCTCAAAGAAGCCGTGCTTTATTTTCTGACGCGGGCGTGTGAAAAGATGCGAAAGCACAATTTAGCCGCCAACGCCGCGACGGTCTTTCTCTCAACCGACCGCTTCCGACCCGTTCCCGCGCCGTATTCGCCGTCGGCGACTTACAGCGCGGCGTATCCGACCGACAGCAATCAGGAATTGCAGGAGTGGACGTTTTCGACGCTCGAACGCATTTACAATCAGGATTACGAATATCGCAAAGCGGGCATCATTCTCAGCGGTCTGGTTCCGAGCGAACAACTCACCAAAAGACTATTTGACGATCAACGCTTTTGCAAACAGCACGATTTGATGAAGGCGGTTGACCGGATTAATCAAAGGTTCGGTAAAGATACCGTCAGATTCGGCGGCGTGAAAACAAACGGCAAATGGCAGATGAAGCAGACCAGGAAAAGCCGGAGTTACACCACTAATTGGAATGAATTACTGCTCGTGAATTAAAAGCTGGTCGAAGACGCGAACTCTTCGACCGCCTGAAAATAATTTCGGCTGGATTATTTTTTTAACTGATAAGTTTTCGCCCAATTTATGAAATCGATGCTTTGTCGGCTGTTGTCAACCAACCATTTTTCGGCTTCCTGATCGCCGCTTTGCTGTAATACCAGATACGCGAAAGTTTTGCTGAAACCCTTCTTTTTCATCTCCGCCATAAATGGAATGTATGTTTTTCCGACAAAGGTTGACGGCAGATTTTTGTCTTCATCCAGAAGAACAATCAGAGTATCAACGGCTTCGGCGAAATTTTCGCCGGCGGTCTTGTTTTTATCTTTCTCATCCTTGACGGTCGTCAAGGTTCCTAGAATCAAATCATACATTCCGAAATCGCCTTCGTCCTTCGGCGCGTTCATATCCATAAAGATATTGATGCTGCCGGTTTTTTCGTCCTTTTTGGCGGCGTTCAGAACGTCCAGAAAGATGGCGACGGATTGTTTAGTGCGCTCGGTGTTTATCTCCAGCGAGATCAGACGGGCGGCGGCGAGCAGAGCCGGAACCTTATATTTCGTTCCCTTATAAATGACCGCCAAAAAATAAGTCGCGCTCGGATAGGCGAAGTTCAGTTGAACGGCTTTTTTGGATGCTTCACGGGCTTCTTTATACGATTTCTGTCTGTAGTATGTGATTCCCAAGTTATAGTAGAGACTCGACAGATGCGACTGGTATTCAGCATCGCCTTCCAACTGTTTGATAACTTTCCGATATAGCTCGACGGCTTCTTTTGACTTGCCCGAATCGTCCAGAACATTGGCAATCAAACCATAGCCGAGAAATCCCAGGTTCGAGTTGTATTGAACGAGCTTGGAAGCGGTTTCGACCGCTTTTTGCGAATCTTTCCGGTTGTAATAAGAAAGTGCCATTTCGTAAAGAGCCTCGTCGTTGTTCCGGTTTTCTTTTAAGACCTGCTCGTATTTTTTGATGGCTTCATCATACTTTTTCTGATCGTGCAGTCTAACGCCTTCGTTGATAAGCTGTTTTTGAGCGGCGGTCGCTTCCGTCGGGATGAGCGTCGGTTTGCTGATTTTCTGAGCCGCAATCGCTAAAGAGAAAATCAGGCACGACAAAACGGTTAAGTAGATATTCTTTTTCATTTGATCTTTAATCGAACGGCTAAACTTATCGAATAGAATGAATTTCGGGCGTAGGAAAACTGGTCACTTCGCACTCAAATTTTAGGGGATATAGTAGTATAATCAACTCGATTTGTCTAATTCGGCGGAAACTGAACTAAAATTAAGCACCCGGCGAAATATGTGCGGGAGATTTGCCGATTAAGCCGGGTCAGAATAATAGGAGTCACGCAGTTGGACGGAAAACCGGCGCGGCGGCGCGGCGATCAAACAGGCTGACCGAATGGATTTACACAAAGTAAGCAAATCCGTCAGCATTCCCGGCAGCGATTCGCCCGAATTGATTAAAAACTCCGCTTGACACATTTTGGGTATCCAAAATGTGTCAAGCGGACATTCCCGGAGTTCGCCTTTTCGTCGCACCTGTTTAGTTCGGTTTGCGCGGTTTCAAACGAGAAAGCGCGGATTTGCCGTTTACGCTTTCTTCGGCATCGTGTTGGCGACATCAATCACATAGCGGAAATGAACTTCTTCATTTTTCATCCGTTGGTGCGCGTCGTTGATGTCTGCCATCGCAATCATTTCGATTTCGGGCAGAATGTTATGCGTTCCGCAGAAATCGAGCAATTCCTGGGTTTCGGGAACGCCGCCGACCAGGGAGCCGGCGAGATTGCGGCGATGGAAAATCACTTCCATATTGTTTGTTTCCTCGGAAAACGGCAGCAGCAATCCGACGACCGCCATCGTCGCATCGCGTTTCAAAAGTTTGACGTATGGATTCGGGTCAAACGGATACGGAATCGTGTTCAGCAGAAAATCGTATTTCAGTTCGAGTTTTTCCATCGCCCCGGCATCATCGGACAAGACGAAATCCTTCGCGCCGAATTCCAGAGCGTTCGCTTTCTTTTCTTCGGTCGTGCTGAAAACCGTTACTTCCGCGCCGAGCGCGACGGCGAGTTTGACACCCAAATGTCCGAGTCCGCCGAAACCGATCACGCCGATTTTTTGCCCCGCGCCGACTTTCCAGTGTTTGAGCGGCGAATAAGTCGTCAAGCCCGCGCACAACAGCGGCGCGACGGCTTTAACATCCGGATTTTCGGGAATCCTATAAACAAAATGTTC
The DNA here is from genome assembly GCA_043768465.1 of Pyrinomonadaceae bacterium. Classification (GTDB taxonomy): domain Bacteria; phylum Acidobacteriota; class Blastocatellia; order Pyrinomonadales; family Pyrinomonadaceae. Next base: position 8,943 of record JAYVKL010000355.1, on the reverse strand, counting down.
GTCCACGACGATTTTGTCCGAGTAGCCGCCGAACGTGTTCGTGCCGTCCGGTTTGAACGGTCCGTTATAAGTATTGGTTGCGCCGACCGGACCTTCGCAGTATTGCTCCAAACCCTGCCGGCACTGTTCGCATTCGCGGCACGAATCAACCAGAGTGCCGACGGCGACCGTTTCGCCGACCGTAAATTTTGCAACTTCCGCGCCGACCGCCGTCACGCGCCCGACGATTTCGTGACCGGGAATGCAAGGATAAACCGTATTGCCCCAATCGTTGCCCGCCTGGTGCAAATCCGAATGGCACACGCCGCAGTATAAAATCTCGATGGCAACATCTTTCGCTTCCGGCGCACGCCGCTCGATTTCCATCGCTCCGAGTGATGTAAATGAATGATTATTTCCGTAGGCGATGGCTTTGGTGATTGATTTCGTATTGGTTTTCGTCGCGGTGTTTTCCATATTTTCTCCCTTGTTCGTTTGGTTTTTTAACGCTGTTTCCACTCACTGCCGAAAGCGCAAATTGCTCGTTCGCGCTTCGATTAAATCGCCGTAAACACTGCTCGAATCAGCAGCTTCGGGCTGGCTCGTCCCGTCGAGAATCAGCCGCACCGTTTCCGCCGGTTGATCCCAGTGCGGAAAATGCCCGCAGCGGTCAAACCAGTGCAGTTCCGCGTCGGGAAACAATTCAATCGCCCGTTTCGCCTGACTCGCCAGACAAACGCGGTCGCGTTTTCCCCAGCCGATAATCAGCGGATGTTTGATCGAGTTTTTCGCCGCGCCCCGCTGCGGTTCGCCGTAAGCCAGATTGTCGAGAAGTTCGTCGAAAACCGGCGATTCGGCGAAAGTCCGCATTTCGTCCAGCACGACGGCGGGCGATAATTTCCACGGACGCGCCGAAAATTGCGCGAGCAGCAAAGTGCGCCCGACGGCACTTCGGGAAATCTGCGGCATTATCGGCTGCAGAGCGCGAACGAGTTTCACGGATAAATTGACCGAATGATAAAAAAACGGAACCTGCCAGCCCTGCCAGAAACCGCCCGGATCGAGCGACACGACACCGCCGACCACGCCGCCGCGTCGCGCCAGCTCCAGAACCAATCTCGCGCCCATCGAACTGCCGACGACATCCACGCCCGTCAAATCATTTTCGCCGACAAATTCCGTCACGGCATCGGCGAGCGTGGCGATGGTCGTCGCCCCGCGCAGAGGCGGCGTGTCGCCGTGTCCCGGCAAATCAATGGCAATGACCTCGCGCTCCAGAGCCAAATCGTCAATAATGGTTTGCCACGAACGCCGGCTTCCGCCGAGTCCGTGAATCAAAAGCAGCGGCTTGCCCGCGCCGCGCCGGATGTAATTCATCTCCATAATTTTTCCTGTCTGCAAAATTTCAGCCGCCGAGTTCACAGAGAAAACGAGAAAAATTGACATCGTTTATGAATTTCTTCTGCTCTGTGAACTCGGTGTTCTCGATAGCTGATTTTCTTTTTCCCAATTTCATTTTAAGTTTATTATGCTCGCTTTCGCAGGTTAGGAGTTACGCAGTTGATGATAAAAATATCGGAAACCGAGGTAAAACAGGCTGTTAGCCCGTGTCCACAAATCCACAAACGGTCTTTCGGGTCAACGACGACCGATTGGGCGGAAACGAAAGTTTCGCCCGGTTTTTGCAGATTAAGGCGATTGATGTTCGCGTTGGGAAACGGGATTTCGCGCCCGTCTTTTATTTCGGCAACGGTGAATTCAACCGAATCTTCCCAGCGCGGGTAATTGACGAAAATTCGCCCCGACTGCGAAACGGTTACGCCCGTCGGCATTTGATTGTAGAAGGCGAAAACCTGTTCAATGCGCCCGTTCGATTGTTTATTTGCCGCTTTGCGATTCGTGCGGCGAGTCTGTGCCGACGCTTGCCCCGCGCCGGTGAAAACAGCGATGGAAATTGATAACGGTAAAACGGCAAATCGCTTCATTTTTCCGTGACTGATTATCATTGAAAATTTTCTTTTTGTTCGTTACGTTCTGAGAGCGTGTTTGGAAATTCACTTGATCGAAAAGTGGATGGCTTAATTTTACATTTTACAATCTTCATTCTAAATTTTTACCGGATAAAAATTTAGAATGTAATATGTAAAATTGCCGGTCTTTTTTGAATTTCCAAACACGCTCTGAGTTCAAACGTGTAGCGCACTTTGCTTCGCTCGCGCAGCGCGGCGAAAGAACCCGCTGAAAGAGTGAACTCAAACACGGTTTTTAATTGCGAAACGCGCCGCGCAAAGCCTTAAACGCCTGGGCATTGGCGGCTTTCGCCTGATCGGAAACCGCCGCCATTCCGAAGAATTCGTGAACTGTGCCAGGATAGGTTTTCTGGTCAACGGTGACACCGGCTTCGCGCATTTTTTGAGCGAGCAGTTCGCCTTCCGAACGCAGCGGGTCAATCTGCGCGTTGATAATCGTCGTCGGCGGCAAACCTTTTAAGTTCGCTCTGACGAGCGAGAGGCGCGGATCATTCGACTCAGATTGCGTGGTCAAATAAAAGCTGTAAAACCACGGCAGTTTCGGCGCGTTCAGAGTCAGCTTCGGACTCGTATTTTCACGAATCGAAGGCGCGTTCGGATCATTATTGGCAATCGGGTAAACCAGCACCTGCGCGAGCGGCACTTGGACGTTTTTATCACGCGCCATAATCGAGACGTTGCAGGCGAGATTGCCGCCCGCCGATTCGCCGACGACCGCGACTCTTTTGGTATCGCCGCCGAACGTCGCCGCGTTCGCCAAAACCCATTGATATGCCGCGAAAGCGTCGTCGTGCGCCGCCGGAAATTTTGCTTCGGGTGCTTTGCGATACTCGACCGCGACGACCATCGCGCCTGCGCCGTTGGTCAACGCCCGCGCCGACGAATCGTAGGCGTTGATCGAAGCGATGACGAAACCGCCGCCGTGATAATAAACAATCACCGGAAACGGACCGTTGCCCGACGGCGTGTAAACGCGCCCGGCGATTTGCCCCGCCGGAACGGTGATCGTGATTTCCTCGACCTTGGCGACGGATTCGGGCATCGGAAACATCTTCGTTTTTTTCTGAATCGTCTGTTTCAGCGCGTCGGGAAACGCCGGTTGATAACGCGCTTCGCCGGGCGTTAAAGTTTCAATCGGAATCGGTTTGAGCGCGGCGAGATTATCTAGAACAGATTGCATCTGCGCGTCGGGTTTCGCCGTCATTCCGTTCATCGGCTGATTGCGCGGCGCGGGAGTCGGGCGCGTGGTTTGCGCCGTCGTTAATTGAGCTGCCGCCAAAATAACGACGGCGCAAGTCGCCGATATTTTTGAAAAACGATGTTGTAATAATTTCATTTTAAGAATCCTTCCTAAATTTTTAAGCGTCCGAAGCGCAAACGACTTTTACCAATTTTATGATTTGATAAACAAACCGGCGATTGCCAAAACCTGCGAGCGCGTCAGAGGCTCGTCGAAAGTTTCGCTTGCCGCGCTGATCGGCGTGCCGCCCGCGCCCGCAAAATCAATGCCGCCCTGCACGGTGTTTTCCTCGCCGTCGTAAACCGCCTGCGCCTGCGGCGGCAAAGTTCCGCGCGAATTGCCGGTAATCCATTCTTTCTCGCCGCGAATCCGGCGAATCATCGCCGCGTGACGTGCTTCGACCGAATGAATCTGGAGCGCGGTTTGCAGAATCTGCCCGCTGCCCATCAAATTCGTCGCCTGTCCTTTGTAAGCGCGAACGCCCGTGTCTTCAAACGCCTGACTCAAAGCCAGAAATGTTTGATAATTGGTGAAAACGTCGGGAAAAGTGCCGCCCGCCGTAAAATCGAATCGCGGTTTGGCAACGGCTTTATTGCCCAAAACGCCGCGCAGCAATTTAACGTGCGCTTCTTCGTGATTGCGGAGCGTGTCGAAAACTTTGCTCGTCTCGCGCGGAATCAGATTTTTTGCGCGGCTGCCGAGATTATAAAATTCCGATTCGAGTTCTTCGAGCGTCAAGGCAAAATTCAGCACGTCAACAATCTGCTGCGGCAGTGCCGCGCTTTGTCCGAAAGTGCCTTGCGCCAAAACGCCGACGGCGAGCGGCGCGGACAGCGCGACGATGCCCAATTTTCCGGCGCGTAATAAAACTTCGCGGCGCGAAATAAGTTTTTCTCTGATTTCGGATTCGATGCCCGACATTATTGTTTCCTGTTTATTATTCATTACGGTTTTACCTCCGTTCCTTTCGGCAAACGGCTCGCGTTAATCGGCGTGGTGACAAACGCGCTCGCTATTTTCAAAACCTCCGCCGGTTCCCGCGCCGGATCGAGCGCGTCGGGCGCGAAAAAGCCGGAACGCGGTTTGATTAAATCTCGAATGACGGCGGCGTGTCTGGCTTCAACCGAGACGATTTTCCCGGAAATCGCCAGATTCACCGGGTCAACCAGCAGTTTACCCGCGCCGTTATACGCCGAAGTCGCCAAATCCGCAAAAGTCATCGCCGTTTCGAGAACGCTTTCACGTTTTTGAAAGTTCACCTTACTGAAATCGGTTTGCAGCGGCGGAATCGCCCGCGCTCCCAGCATCGCTTTGAAAAACTCGTTGTGAACGGTTTCCTGATCGTGGAATTCCTGAAAAATCCGCCGCTCGTCCGTCGTGATACCGTTGAACGGACTCGCCAAAACTCGTTTCAAAAACGCCAGTTCGCCCTGTTCGAGGGCGTAGGCGTAATTCATAATCCCGACATCGCCCGCGCCTAAATCAACCGCGCCGGACTGCGGCGACATCGGCAAATCCAGATAACGATTATCATTCGCCGTCACGCTTTTCGCGGTCAAACCGTCCAAAGCCAGCGCGGCGAGTGCCGTCACCCCCAACTTTAAAAACATCCGCTTGCCGTTGGAAACGCATTTTACGTCTCGGTCTTCGCGTTCATTGGTAATTTCTTCCATTAAAATATCTCCCTGAAAATAATTTCGCTGTTGCGAACCGATCCAAACAAATTTTAAGAGCGGGTTTGGAAACTCAAAGAAGATGGGTAATTTTATATTTTACATTCGACATTTTGCCGGATAAAAATTAAAAATGCTGAATGCCGAAGATAAAATGAAGCCGTCAACTCGCCGCCCAAATGATTCTCCAAACACGCTCTCAGGTTTCAAAACGATCTTGATGCAGTCGCCCTGTTTTTCCTTGAACATCTGAGGTCTTCCGCCGCATCCGCCGGCAGCATTTCGTGTGTAATAATAAACGACGGATCAAGTTTGCCCGCTTCAATTAAATCGTGAAGTTTCGGCTTTGCCGCGCTGATCTGCGCTCGATTTAACCGTCCGCGACCGAAAAAAAAGGAGAATCAGATTGTCGCAACCGATTATCCTGCTGTCTAAACTTCAATACCGATGTTCGGGAAATTTACAATTATGCCGGTAGAATTTCCCGAACTCCGTCCCTTGTTCGTCTGCTTGACCCGCCTTTGCCACCTGAACCGTTCGGTTATTAAGATTTTTTTTCAATCAAAACCTCAAAACTCCCTCTTTTTTAGTAGAGTCTTATTTATCTCAAACGGAGAATGTTGTTAAAATCAGGAAAACACGAAGAATGTTTAGGGAAATTCCCTATTCTTAAGAAATATAATTCTTTTTACCGTCTATTAAACGCCGTCGCCGCGCCCGGCAGTCGTGCCGGCAGCACTGAATTACGGAAAGATTTCAATCTCCTTGCCGACTCGTCGAATGTTTATAAATCGCCGATTCTAAAAACCCAAAGTTCTCCACCTTCAACACAAAATCGGAAAAAATCAGCCGACGAAATTTGTTGCCTTTTGAATCGGATTGGATTTATCATTAGAAACGCCCCGAAATTTTATGAGCGATCACACCTATAACTACGACGAACAACAGCCTTTCGCCGCCGCCGAGTTCGCCGAAAATCCCGAACCGCGCTGCCCGTGCGTTCTTCTGCTCGACACCTCCAGCTCGATGCAGGGCGAAGCGATTGAAGAATTAAATCGCGGATTGCAGATGTTTCGACAGGAACTTTTCAACGATTCTTTGAGTATGAAGCGCGTCGAAATTGCGATTATTACCTTCGGACCGGTGAGGATTTTGCAGGACTTTACAACCGCCGATATGTTTCGTCCGCCCGTGCTGCAAGCCGCCGGTGATACGCCGCTGGGAGCAGCGGTCGGGCGCGGTTTACATCTTTTGAAACAGCGCAAAGACGTTTTGCGAAACAACGGAATCAAACTTTTTCGCCCGTGGATTTTCCTGATGACCGACGGCGCGCCGACCGACAATTGGCAGCATCTGCCGCCGGTGATTCGCGCCGGCGAAGAAAGCAAATCGTTTTCGTTTTTCGCCCTCGGCGTTCACAATGCCGATTTCAACGCGCTGAAACAGCTTGCGGTGCGCGAGCCTCTGAAATTGAGCGGCGTTCGATTTAACGATTTTTTCCTGTGGCTGTCGGCTTCACTGAAAAATGTTTCGCGGTCGAATCCGGGCGACAAAGTTTCGATTCCCGATTACAAACCTTACGGTTGGGCGGACGTTGAATGAGTTTCGGAAAATGGCGCGTCGCGCAGGCTTCGGTGATCGGGCAGTCGCATCTGAATCAAAATACGGTTTGTCAGGATCGGCTGGCGACGCGCATCGTTGAAAGCAAACGAGACGGCGAAATACTGATCGCCGTCGTCGCCGACGGCGCGGGCAGCACGACGAGTGGAGAGCGCGGCGCGGAAATCGCCGGCGAATTCTTTGTCAGTCAAATTTCGGAATTTACCAAAAACGCGGCGGTCAAATCTCTCAGCGAAGATTTCGGCAGACGCTGGATTTCCTTTTATCAACAGCGTATCGCCGAGATTGCGCGTCAGGAAAAAAAGGAAATGCGCGAGTATGCGACGACTCTGGTCGGCGCGGTCGTCGGCAAAACGAGCGCGGTTTTTTATCAGGTCGGCGACGGCGGCGCGGTTTTTTCCACGAGCGGAAAGCCCGAAAGTTACCGATTCAGCATCGCGCCGACTGAATCGGAATATGTTAATATGACGGAATTTCTCACCGACGAAGCGGCGGCGAACAACCTGCGTTTCGTCCGCATCGAAGCGGCGATTGAAGATTTGATTTTATTTTCCGACGGAATTTTCGCCGTCGCCGTGGATTATCAAACCGGCAGACCGCACGAGCCGTTTCTCATGCCGATGATCGCGCCGCTGCGGAACGGCAGCGCGGGCGAAGATTTAAATGAAAAACTCGAAAAATTTCTCGCGTCGCCGAAATTGAACGAGAAAACCGACGACGATAAAACGATAATTTTAGCTTCGCGCCGCGAACGACAGGTTTCCGGTTGATAGTGAGTTGCTGGCAATGATTAAACGGTATTCGGATTAACGGCAGCGATGCCAATAATCGAATGACGAATGAAATCAGACACGGTTCACTGCATAATCGGAAAACGGCTTCGCGTCGGGCGGCATATTTGTCGTGATAAGCCGCGAGCCGTTTTGTTTCGCGTTCAAATAAATCGCTTTCCTTTCCGCGTGAAACTGCTGCAAAGTGTCAATCAGATTTCCCCAGCCCGAAGTGTCAACAAATATTCTATTCATTCGTTTTCACCGCGCATCTCACGCATCAAATTTTCGCCCAAGTATTTGTCGTGATTGTCCGCCCAATCGGGAACGTCGCTTCTGAACGCGCCGACGAATTCATCCAACGGGTCAGCCGCCGGCTGCGGCTTTTTAACCGCCAATCTTTCGAGCGCGATTTCTTCAGCCTTGCGCCCTTCCGCTTCGGCTTCTTCGACGATTGGCTGATAAATACTTTCGGGAACTTCTAATAAAAGTGAATGTGTCATCTGTCTCACCTCTCAAACGCGTTTTAGGACAATTGATTATGCTGGAGGTTTAACTTTCAAAGCCTCTTTAAGTTGTCCTAGAAACATTTGCCGTCTTGCATTTACAGCGATTGAGCCTTCTACAGTTACTTTTGACCAATCCCCCAAAAGAGCAAGAGAGGCTAATGGTTCTAATTGGCGTTTGAAGGTTTCTTCGTTATAAGTAAAACTCTCGTAGAAGTCACATCGTGCCATTACATCAGAGAGTAAGGAAATCATAATTTGCAATCCGGTGGGCAGCAACAGCGCATAATTGGTTCTTTTATCATCTGCCCAAGCGTCAGGAAAAGTCTTTGAAATTGCTATTAAGTAATCTATAAGGATTCGCTTTCGTTCAGCAGGATTTTTCTCGTGCAAAACTCCGCCAGGCATTAACAGTCCTTTAATTACAGGCAGGAGTTGATTAGTCTTTATCCACTTATTCTTTTCTTTTGGATAGCGAAGTATTTTGTCTCTAACTGGAGAATTAGGATCTCCGTCTATAGCATGAATTAAGTCAACAGTTGCTTTATCAATATCTGTATCCAACAATCCTAAAATCGCTTTCATCTGAGTAAGCAAATCCCGATTGACAGGTTTTTGATTTACGTTAATAGAAACAAATGTTGCTCCCACAAGGTCTTGAGGAGCGTCATATAAAGCTACTACAGGCAAATCAAAAGTTTCGCCGTCAGAAAGTTTTCTAAAGTCATCTCTGAATGAAAATAATCTATGTTGTCCATCTACAACGAAAGCATAATCTCCTTGTTCTTTCGGAAAGGTAATAGTTGCTGAACCATCTTTCTTATCTTTGATTTGAACGGCAGATGTTAAATTAAGGATTATATTATTGGGCAACAAGCTACTTTCAACGGATTTAACAAATTCGCCAATTTCTCGCAACCGAGATTCTTCGGTAACGCGCTGTATTCCCTTTTGTTCGTCACGGGTTGCAGCCTCAACAAAACACAGACGTTCCAGAGCGCGAGCATCCATTGCGAAATAATATAGTTTTAGAGTCTGTTTAAATTTTCAACAAGCGAGTTGTTTCAACATAATACGGATCATCGCCAGTTGGATGAAAGCCTTTGAAACTTCCGTCTTTTCTTC
>JAYVKL010000354.1:0-5301 GCA_043768465.1 Pyrinomonadaceae bacterium | reverse complement strand
CGATTTCTCAGAAAAGGTAATGAGTTCGATTACATCGTTTGAATATTTAATGAGAGCTTGGCTTTCGGCTATTGCATAATGTCTAATTGAAAAGGGTATAAGTCTTTTGATTCGACATAATTCTTTTTAAAAAGACTTGACTTTATGTTCAAAAATCCCAAATTAAGCACTTTATGTGCAAAGCCGTCAATATCATAAAATAACGTCAGTTCGGAATAAGCGAGAGAAGGAGAAAATAGCCGCAAAAAGACGCAAAAAACGCAAAAGAAAATATTAAAAACAATCTTTTTTGTGAATTTTGTGTCTTTTTGCGGCTATTACTTTTTATTTTTGCTTGTCCGAACTGACGTTAAAATAATCCATCGCGCAGCGATGTAATGAGTTTAGTCGTGTCTTTTAAGGTACGGAGCGGCGAATATAAAATTGCGCCTCGTCGCGTCAGCGACAACTGAATTTAACCGATTGTATTCAATCGTCGCTCACGCGACGCGAACGACTTATTAATTGCCCACCGTGCCTTAAAAGACACGACTAAATTCACCTTGCCGCCACGCGGCGGTGATTGTTGCTCTACGAAAATGAGCAATTCTACTCATTTAAAATAAGCATTTTTACTCACGAAAAAAGAGCAGTTTTACTCACGCGCCGCTGCTTTAATTTGCGATAAAACCATTCCTGATGAAATTTTTAATCGTTGAAGACAATTTGCAGATGCGTCGCTTGATCGCCCAAATCGTGGGCAAGTCGAGCGATATTGTTTTCGAGTGCGAAGACGGCGCGGAGGCTTTGACGGCATACCGCGCACACCGTCCCGATTGGGTTTTGATGGACATCGAGATGCCTGACACGGACGGCATCAGCGCGACGCGACAGATTATCGCCGCTTTTCCCGCTGCCAAAATCGCCATCGTCACCGACCACGACAACCCGAATTTACGCGAAGCGGCTGCCCAAGCCGGCGCGTGCGAATACATTGTCAAAGAAAATCTGATTGATTTGCGCCGCTTGTTCGCGCACTAGAAAAACAAACTATTGGAGAAAATTACTATGAAGAAAATTACCACGAAAATTTATCTGTTTATCCTGTTCGTTTTTGTTTTAACCCAACCCGTCGCGGCGCAGACGACGGCTTTTACTTATCAAGGACGCTTTACCGATTCGAGCCAAGCGCAGCCGACCAACGGAACTTATCAAATGCAGTTCGCTTTGTTCGATGCGGCGAGTGCGCCGGTCGGAGCGGCGATTACGGTTGCGTCCGTGTCGGTGGTGAACGGTATTTTTACGGTTCAACTCGATTTCGGCGCACCGGCGTTCCCGGCGAATATGGAACGGCTGTTGGAGATTCGCGTTTTCAACACGACGACGGCGGTTTACGTCGCATTATCGCCGCGCCAGCCATTGATGAGTGCGCCATTTGCAATTCGCTCAAAAACGGCGACGACGGCGGACGTTTCAACGGATACTTTGCAAGTTGGCGGAACGCCCGCCGCGCAGATTATCAAGGAAGGCGATGCGCGATTGACCGACACCAGAACGCCGACGGCGGGCAGCGGCAATTACATTCAAAATCAAAACGCGGCGGCGCAAACGTCAAGCAATTTCAATATCTCCGGCACAGGCGCGGCGAATGTTTTCAATGCGACGACGCAATACAACATCGGCGGCAGCCGCGTGTTGAGCGTCGGCGGCACGAATAATCTTTTTGCGGGCGTTGCCGGCGGAGCGGCGAACACGACGGGCAGTTTTAATTCGTTTGTCGGCGCGAACGCGGGTTTGAGAAACACGACGGGCAGCGTCAACTCGTTTTTCGGCGGCGATGCCGGACAAGCGAATACGACCGGCAACAACAATTCGTTTGTCGGATTCAACGCCGGATACTCGAACACGACCGGCGGCGACAATTCGTTTGTCGGGCGCAACGCCGGATTCTCGAACACGGGCGGCAACTTCAACTCGTTTGTCGGACGCGAAGCCGGATTCTCGAACACGACGGGCGGCAGCAATTCGTTTTTTGGATTCAACGCCGGATTCTCGAACACAACGGGCAGAAACAATTCTTTTTTCGGGCGCGATGCCGGATACTCGAACACGACGGGCGAGTTCAACTCGTTTGCGGGATCGAGCGCGGGCAGCAGCAACACGACCGGCGACTTCAACTCGTTTGTCGGAAACGGCGCGGGACAATTCAACACGACGGGCAACCTCAACTCGTTTATCGGCACGGGCGCGGGCTTCAGCAACACGACCGGCGGCTCAAACTCTTTTATCGGCGCGGACGCAGGCAGATTGAACACGACGGGCGGCAGCAATTCATTTCTCAGCGTAAATGCGGGTTTCAACAACACGACGGGCGGCTTCAGCTCGTTTGTCGGATCAAATGCGGGCAGAAACAACACGACGGGCTTCAACAATTCGTTTTTCGGCTCGGACACGGGTTTAAGCAACACGATGGGCAGCAACAACACGCTTGTCGGCAACCTCGCCGATTTCAGCGCGGGCAGTTTCACGTTTGCCACCGCTATCGGCGCGGGCGCGACGGCTTTTGGAAGCAACGGTATTTATTTAGGGCGAAGCGTGGACAAGATTGTTGTTCCGAGCGGCAGAATTGTGCTTTCGCTGCTTAACGGCGGCGGCAACGTCGCTCTGTGCTTTAACACCTCAAACGGCGAAATCGCGGGATGTTCATCGTCTCTACGCTATAAAACCAACATCGCGCCGTTCAATTTCGGGTTAAATCTCGTCAATCGCTTAAAGCCGATTACCTTCGATTGGAAGGACGGCGGAATGCACGATTTAGGTTTGGGCGCGGAAGATGTCGCGGCAATCGAACCGCTGCTCGTTACCTACAACAAAGTCGGGCAAATCGAAGGCGTGAAATACGACCGCATCGGAGTCGTTTTGCTGAATGCGGTTAAAGAACAGCAGGCGCAAATCGAAGCCCAAGCTAAACAAATTAACGAACAAAAACTGTTGATTGACGGCTTGAAAACATTGGTCTGCACGAGCAATTCGACCGCCGCCGTTTGCCAATAAAAATCAAGTGACGGCGAACGACCGAGCCGTTATGACCGGCAAGTTAAATAGCTTAATTCGATTTGCTATTGCCGCCGTTGAAGCGCACTGTGGCAAAACTGAAAAATTTATCTTTCCGAATCTCTTTCAATCAGACTTCTGCAAAATAAAATTATGAAACGTAAGATGAATTTCGCGCGGATTTCGCGCACGGTGTGGTGGCTCGGTTTAATCGTCTGTGTCGGCTTGACGGCGGCGCGGGCGCAGGTCACTCCGACGGTTTGTTTTGCATCGAAGCCGGAAACTTTGACGCGGACGGCGACCGGTGATTTCAACAATACTTTTAATTTTATAAATTTAAATCAAGCGATTCCACACGGGTTTTACGCGCTCGTCATCAATCCGGGCAACCAGACGGAAGAAAGATTAACCTACGTTCGCACCGGCTCCTCTCAGACCCAAATACACCCGGGCGGCACCGGGCTTCCGGGTCAAACATTTCAGTTTAATCACCTAGCAGGCGAGACGCTTTTGCTGATTGCGGAAGGCGACGCGGTTTTCGGCTACAAGAATACGAGCAGCACCGCCGTGACAATTCCGCGAGGCGGATCCAGGAGTAACTCTTTTTCCCCCGGAAATATTGTTTACCCTTCGCAACCGGATGTTTTTCAACCCGGAGTGCATGAAAATGTAGTTCGCATCAAGGTGCTTGCCGCATTTCCCGTTACTTGGACTCTCAATAGCCGATTGGCAGCTTCTAACACGACTCAGCGATGCGCGACCATCACTTATCAAGGCAGATTGAGCGACGCGGGCAGTGCGGCAAACGGGCAATTTGATTTGCAGTTTCAAGCGTTCGATTTGGACACCGACGGCGCGGCGCAGAGCGAGTTAACCACGCTCGAAAACGTGCCGGTAACGAACGGCATCTTCACCGTCCCGCTCTTTTTCGGTGCGACTTTGACCGATAATTACAAAGCGCAATTTCTCGAAATCGGAGTTCGACCGGGAACATCGACGGGCGCGTTCACGACCTTGACACCGCGCCAGCCGTTGACGCAAGTACCCTTCGCCGTCAACGCGCAAACCGCTTTCGATGTCCGTCTGCAATTAACCGCAAACGCGCCGCCCGCCGCCGAATGCAATGAGACGAGCAAACACGGACAAATGAAGTTTGATGCGACGAATAACAAACTGTGGATTTGCACGGCGACGGGTTGGAAATCAACCGCGCTGCAATAAAGAAAATGAAAATTTCTAACAGGAGAATCAAAAAAATGAACAAACAAATTCGATTAACAACCATCTGTTTCACCGCCGCGCTCATCTTTTGCGCCGTGGCGACAACCGTTACCGCGCAGGTGGCGACGGGCGGCAGTTATACGCTCAACCAATCGGTGATTGCTTCGGGCGGCGGGCAGAACTCGACCGGCGGTGGTTTTACCGTTGACGGAACCGTCGGACAAGCCGCTGCCGGAACCAATTCGAGCGGCTCGCCGTTCGCCGTCAAAAGCGGTTTCTGGACGGCGGAAGTTTTCACGCCGACGGCGGCGGGCGTATCTGTTTCGGGGCGAGTGCGAATGACTAACGGCAAAGGCATCCGTAACGTGCTGATTACGCTGACCGAATCCGACGGCACGACGCGCACGACTTTATCCGGTTTCTCCGGCAGCTACCGCTTTAGCGAGGTCGCCGCCGGACAAACGGTTATTCTGAGTGCGACGGCAAAAAGATTCAGTTTCAGCCAGCCGACGCAGGTTCTGAGCCTGACCGAAGATGAGAGCGGGATTGATTTCATCGGAATCGGGCAGTGGTTTCCCGCCCAGTGACGATCTCAAAACAAAAATAACCGGCTGAATTCGCTTTCCGGTTAAAAGTCTCCAAAAGGTTGGCAATCTCTGACTAAACTGAAACGGTTATAGTCAGAGATTCTTTAGGCAAGCACGAATTATTGTTCCACTTTGAGCCTAATGCGCTTTTGCCCAAACGCAGTATATTTATCGCCGCATTTTCGTCGGCATTGGTAGAAAGATGACATTTCAGACACGAAAAATCAGCTTGAGTTTTACGGTTTGCCTTTTCGTAATGTCCGCAATTACTACAAGTTTGGCTTGTGAAGTTTGGCGTTACCTTTATCAACTCTCGACCAGCTTCTACCGCTTTGTTTTCGAGTATAGAACCTGTTTGCAGTTATTTTAGGCAATCCGCCGCAAGATTAACCGAATCGCGCAAATCCGAATCTTCGCTTCGCTCGTTTTCAATAACCCTTCGCAATTCTTCCACAACCCC
>JAYVKL010000353.1:0-2701 GCA_043768465.1 Pyrinomonadaceae bacterium | reverse complement strand
AGTTCACCCTTTCAGCGTGTTGCCGAAAGCTGTGCGCGGCGGCGGCAAAGTGCGTTCCGCGTTTGAACTCAGAACTTTACGCACCATTTGATTTGAATCGGTATAAGTTTTCGCAATGCCAAGCGCACAAATTTTTTTGCGCTTTTCTATCGGCATTCGTGTCATAATCAACGATGACAAGGCAGGAGAAATTTTATGCAGAGAAAAGTATTTTGGATTTCTTTTATGATGCTCGGCTTGATCGCCGACGTGAGTTTGCCGCTGATTTGGGGATTTATTATGACGATTCCGATTGGCTTTTTGTGCTGGTGGACGGCGTATCGAAGCGACTGGTTCGAGTGAAGCGACACAAATGCGGATCAGCGGTTGAAAATTTCGCCAATCGCCCGAATTCTTTTCGCTGTGTCCTAATTGCCTCGGTGTGAAACGCTCTCTCACGTCAAAAGGAAATCGGATAACTTCAAAATTTATGGCAGCTACCGGCTCGCCCGCAAATTTATTTTCCCCGGTGCGCCGTCGCGGACGGCAGGAAAAACAATCCTGACAAATAAAAAATCACGGCGAAAAATTGAATGTAGCCGGTTCCGGCGGCAAAACGCGGCAAATCGAGCAGCCAGGTGAAGGCTTCCTGCGTCGGATTGGCAAAAATTCCTTGCCACCAGCTCGCGTTGACGGGTGCGGCAAGATTTGCCAGCACTAGATATTTCACTACAAAAGCCAAACCGAATAATCCGCCGAGACTTTGCAGCAGTCGCTTAACATCGAATTCGGCGAACAGATTATTCCAGAGCGTCCAGAAAAAACAAAAACCGACGATCCAGAACGGCAGCCCGCGTTCGGGCAGAAGAGCGTTGAAAATTTGCGTCGAAGCCGCGAACAGCGTAGTTAAAACAGTAGCATTGGCAGCGTTTTTAAGGTTCGAGAATTCTTCCGAAAACCAGCCGTCAAGTCTCAAAAGGTGGGCGCGAAAAAAAAGTATCAGCAAAACGCTCGCAAAGACAAGGCAAATTAACGCGGGTTTGAGAAACACGAAAGCGTCGTCGGCGGCGTTCAGACGCAAGCCGCCGAGCAGTGCGACGGTCAAAAACAACAGCGGCAGAAAGATATAGTTAACCGTAAATCGTGAATTGTTAATCGGTGTGATTTGAATTTCAGTCGGTTTTGCCTTCAGAATGGTTTTCTCGTCGTCCGAATCTTCCAACAATTCGCCGTCAATTGCCGTCGAATCATTCGTTTCAAACGGCAAGCGCGTCATTTGTAATTGTTCAATTTGAATTTCCGGCATAAATTATTCAGGAATTACGCAGTTAAGGATTTTGAGAAACGTCAAACAGGCGGTCAGCCCGTTTGATCGCCCCGCCGCCCGCGCCGGTTGAAGTCGAGAGAACTGACTGACCGCCTGTTTAACGCTTAACTGCGTAATTTCTACTATTTTCTTTGGCGCAAAATCTTAAACGGATTAAAATCGCTCGCCGTAACTTTCAAGCCTTCCTCAAATTCGTTTTTCAATTCGGCGGGCGTTTTCAACTTCAAATCGGGGTCGTCGGATTTGAAGTTTTTGTCCGAAGCGATAACTCGATTGGTTTGTTCCAAACCTTGTTTGAAAAGCGCGTCGTCGTTATAAACCTTGCCGAAACCTTGTCTGTAAAAACTATAGGCGATATAGAAATGCGTTTTCGCGTCGCGCTTTTCCGGGTCGGCTCGTTCAAAATTGTCCCGCGCTGCGATAAAATTATCGGCGCGAAAAGCCTTTAATCCTTCGTCGAATCTCGCTTTATCAACTTCATAAGTTCCGATGGCAATCTGCGTTTTAGTCGTAACATTGTCAATCGTCGTTTGCGCCTTCGCCGGAAATTCATCCAGCGATTGCGGCTCGGCGATGTAAATCCACGCGATAAAAACCGCGTAAAAGACTGTCAGCAAAACGCCTGAAATTTGGATATATTTTTCGTTCATTGCTATAATCGGTCCGACATCGTTCAAGAATACACTTTTCGGGAATGAGTTTTCCAGCAAAAGCTGCGTCGAAAAATTCATTTGCAAAATGAGTTGATCGGAAAATTTGAATAAAGGAGATAATTTTATGAAGAAATTTTTAGGCTTGATGATTATAGGCGCGGCGGCGGCGAGCGTCGGTTGGGCGCAAACGCCGACGCGTCGGGAAGCGGCGAAATCGCCGGTGGTGCTGGCAGAAAAGTCGGAGATGAAACCGTCGCAAAATGATAAGGTGTCGAAATTCGACGCGGACGGGAAAATCAAGCGCGGCGCGGCAATCGGCACGGCGGAAAAAGTTTCGCTGGCGAAAGCGATGAAAACCCCGAATAAATACACCGGCAAACAGATTCTGGTCGAAGGCATCATCGTTCGTTCGTGCAAAATGGAAGGCTGCTGGCTGGAACTTGCGCCCGCTAAAAACGCCGCCGCCGTCCGCATCAGAATGAAAGATCACGCTTTTTTCGTGCCGCTCGATGCCGCCGGATTGAACGCCAGAGTCGAAGGCGTGATGTCGGTCAAAACTTTGGGCAAAGCGGAAGTTGACCATCTGAAAAACGAGGACGGCGCGGAATTCGATAAAATCAACGCCGACGGTACGGTTACGGAAGTTTCGTTTGAAGCGTCGGGCGTGGAGTTGACGAAAAACTAATAGAATCAGTATTTTGTTAATTTGAAGTCGTTTTATTTAGAGGTAAAAGATAATTCA
>JAYVKL010000352.1:0-6481 GCA_043768465.1 Pyrinomonadaceae bacterium | reverse complement strand
TACCGCCCAATCCGGGCTGTATGCTCCTAACGGCGTGGGAATTTTGAAGCCTTGCGGCAATTTGAAAAAGAATTTTACATTTTCATCCGCTTCGCAATCGCGGGCAAAATTTCGCTCCTGTGCGCCGTCAACTTCGATGTAATTATGGATAGTCCTATCCTGCCGCGCAACCTCGAAAAGATCGGATAAATAGGCTTCGATTTCCTGCGCCCCGAAAAATTTCGTTTTATAATCTGCACCGTTTATTTTCTCGTATTTCTCGAAAATTTCCTCGAACCATAACGCGAACTTGCCTTTGGTCTGATCGCCGCGCTCGTCATATTCGCGGTAATTGGCAATTTCATCTATGAAGATCAGCGAAAGTATTTTGATGCCTCGTGCCTTGTGCATTTTGAGCTTTTCAAAATGCCATTTGACGGCGCGCTCGATTTGAAACCTGGTAACGTCGTCGCCGAGTCCGCCCTGCGCTTCTCCCTTTGCCAAAACCAAGCCGCCGGAAAATTCGATATAACCATTTTCGGCGTTGATATTATTTAGTGTGAAGCCTTCGCGGTAAACAGCCCGCCTGCCGGAAAGCGCATATAAATTCTGCCATAAATCTACGTTAAAAACCTTTTGTTTGATGCCGCTGCCTTCATCAACATATAAACCCAGCTTGGCTTTGAGCGTTTTTTTTCCGGCTGAATTCCTCTGAAATCAATAAACGCCGCGTTGTAGTTATTATCGGCGGTGATGCCTTCCACTTCGATTTGTTTCACCAAGCCTAAATCGTAGGCTTGAACGGGATTTAGATTATAGATCAGATTGTAAAAGTTTTATCGGTCGCCGAATAAAGCAAAGTGCAAAGCGGGTTTAAATTATGAACGGCGGTTTTTCTAACGTCCGTTTCCATATTCTGCGGCTCGTCCACGATCACAATCGAGTTGGTCGCCTGAATGTATTCAATCGGCTTGATGCCGCTTTCCTTCGCCGTGTTGATGATATTCGTATCTTTGGCGAAGCTGTCAATGTTGATAACCAAAATCTGAATCGCGTCGGACGCGGAAAAGTTGCGAAGCTCGGTTAATCTCGAACTTTCATCCAAAATGCTGCTGAGCGGCGGGTTGCCGTAAAGATTTTGAAAATGCTCGCGGGTGATCTAAAGATTTTTTAGAGTGCCTTCCCGGATCGCCACGCTTGGCACGAAATTACGGCTGATTTTATCCAGGGCGTAAATAAACCGCCCGTTTTCGATTACATAAAACGGCGTGCCGTCGCCGGTGTCGCACTTCTCGACTTTGACGGCTAACGGCACGCCCGATTTTAACAACGGCTCGACCAGCAAATCGCAACTGTCGGCGAGACGGCTGACTAACGGCTCTCTGAATATTTCAAGCTGTTTCAGCAGTTCGTCCCTGTCCGAAATCTCGGACTTCCACTTTTTGAAGTTGCTGTGAAAAAGCTTGTAAGACTTAAAACCTGTATTCGGCGGAAGTTTTGCCAGATCGAGCTTGCCGTCACGCGCGCCCGTTATTACTCCGATAACTTTTTTATCCGGGCTTGGCAAATGTCCGTTATCGAGCGATAGCCGGCGTTGAAGGCTTCGCCGTTTTCTTCGGTCAGCTCCGGCATTTGAACGCAGATAAATTGACGGTTTCCGCTGTTCTCTGTATTTAATGCGGTCAAACCTAATTTCTCTCGGAAAAAAACTTCGGGAAAAGTTTTTTTAGCCGGTTTGTTTTCTCTGCTTTTACGACGAGGCTTTTGCCGTCAATTTCGATGCCCATAATGGTCGCCCGTTAAATTCTGCGGTAAATCCGTTCTCGTTCCGACCGCCGATCTATTTTGACCTGAGACTAAGGTTATACAAACACCTGCCCGCAAAAAACCAAATCCGCCCTGCCCGTAATCAGCATTTCGCCGTCTGCCTGCCAAACGGCTTCGGTCGTTCCGCCTTCGGCGTGGACGGAAACTTTTCGATTCGTTTTATTAGCGGAAACCGCCGCCACCGCCGCTGCGATTGAACACGTTCCCGACGACGAAGTTTCGCCCGCGCCGCGTTCCCAAATGCGAATTTCGATGTTTTCCCGATCAACGATTTTCACGAAAACGACGTTCGTGCGGTCAGGGAAAATCGGTGCGACTTCGACTCGGCTGCCGATGCCGCGCCAATCAATCTGCGCGAAATCTTCGAGAAATATCACCGCCACCGGATTTCCGACATCAACGAAAACGAGGCGCACCGCCATTTCTTCGCTCGGAATCAGCAAGCCGAATTCCGCAGCCGCACTGCCGCCGACCGGCGCGTTCGGCAAATCGAATTTCGGCTTGCCGAGTTCGGCGAGAAAACGATAAGTGAATTGTTCCCGTTCGAGCAGTTCGTATTTTTTGATGCCGCTGCGCGTTTTTAACCGGAGCGATTTGGCATCCCACAGCTTTTTGTAGTAAAGATACGACACCGCACAGCGCGTTCCGTTGCCGGAAAATCCGGCTTCGCTGCCGTCCGGGTTGATGATGCGGCATTCGTAATCGGCTTCCGCCGCCGCGAGCTTTTGCAAAACCGCGATGCCGTCGCCGCCGATTCCGGTGCGGCGACGGCAAACCGTTCGCGCAAAATCTTCGATTGAAGAAACTTCGCGCTCTAAATCGTCCGCTTCAAAAACGATGTAATCGTTGCCGAAGCCGTGAAATTTGCCGAAATTGATTGCCTTCATAATTTGATCCTTATAAAAATTTTAACCGGAAGGACGGAATTTACAGGATAGTTTCGGTTGTAAATATCGTCGTAGATTGATGCTTTGTAAGCTAAGCGCGTGTTTGGAAAATCATTTGGTCGGCGAGTTAACGATTTTTTTGAGTTTCCAAACACGCTCTCAGTTTTAACAATTAAGTTTCCGCTCTTCGTTCAGGGTTTACGCTCTCGGCTTGTTCTTCCGCCAGCGCAGCGCGGCGGACAAGACAAACTGAAGTTTGGACTCTGAACGAAAATGGCAATTCCAAACAATCTCAACTGCCAATCATGGCGGCGACCACTTTTTCAGCGGGCGGAAAAATCCTGTTCATCCTGCCCATCCTGTAAAATTATCTACTCTTTCTGATGCCGACGATGCGTTCCGCGCCCGCGTCGTCTTCCAAAACGAAATTAACTTTATCACCGACCTGCAAACCTTCGAGCATTTTTTTATCGCTAACGTAAAATTCCATCTGCATCGCGGGCATAATGCCTTTTATTTCGTCGTGATCGAGTTCGACCGAACCGAGTTCCAAGTTGATTTTCGTGACCACGCCCGTGCTGTCGGCAGTTTTAATTTTCGATTTATCGGAAGAATTTGACGGAATTGCCAGCGGCGCGGCATCTGGAGAAACGGCATTGCCCGGTGCGGCGGAATTTGAGACGGGCGCGGTCGGTTTTGGCGTTTGAATAGCGGTCGGCGGCGTATTTCGCTGACAATCGGCGAAAAGAAAAAGTGAAGCGGCGATTAAAATTTTTCTCATAAGACAATTTTGTTTAGCAAACTGTAGAAAGTTGGGGGTTACGCAGATAGGAAAAGAAATTGACCGCAGATGTCAGGATAAATTGGATAAGAAAATCATTGACCGACAATCGCCTTTGATCCCTGTCTATCCTGGTATCCCTGTCAATTTCTTTTCCCAACTGCGTAACTCCCGGAAAGTTTAACGAAATTGCATTCTTCGTTCAGAGTCCAAACCTCAGTTTGCAAACCGCCAGCGAAGCGCGGCGGAAACCAAGCTCAAGCGTGGACTCTGAACGAAGAGCGATGCGCTGCAAAAACTCTGTTTCACCTGAACACCTATTTCCGCGCCGCCGGGACGATTTTCAGCGTCAGATTTTCCGCGCCGCGCCGGACGACGATTTCGTATTCCGTTCCGGCTTTCATTTCGCCAAGAACAATCGTGTAATCGGAGATGTTGCGGATTTCCTTGCCGGCGAGTTTGACGATTTTATCGCCGGGTTTGATTCCGGCTTTTGCGGCGGGCGAATCGTCGCGCACGCCGTCCAATAATAAGCCGTCGCCCGCGCCGTCGGCGTAATTTGGGACAGTTCCCAGAGAGATATTAAAGCCGCTTCTGCCGCCCGACATTCCCGAAGATTTGGCGACGGCGTAAGTTGGTTTCACCGGATTCGCGTCAACTGCTTTGACGGTTTCCTCAATGAAATTCGTGACCTTCAGCAAACCTTGATAATTGATTTTATCCGCCGTGTCCGACGGTTTATGATAGTCGTTATGCGTTCCCGTAAAGAAAAACAGCACGGGAATTTGTTTGGCGTAAAAAGATGAATGATCGCTCGGTCCAAAGCCGTCTTCGTTGAGTTGGAGTTTAAAGCGAGATAAGAAAAACTGTTTTGAATTATCAATGACTTTATCACCAACAGTTAAAACGTGAAGATATGTCAGATTAGCTTTGTTTTTTGCTTCAATCAAATTCTTCCACTCGCTCGCCGTGCCAATTCCGCCAACGATTAGTTTATCGAATCCATCTTTGTCTTTTTGAAGTCGCCCAACCATATCCATATTTATCATCGCCACCGTTTTGGCGAGCGGAAACGCCGGATTGTTGACGTAGAACTGCGAACCCAAAAGACCTTCTTCCTCGCCGCCGAACGCAATGAAAATTAGTGTGCGCTTGTTTTGTTTTGTTTTAGCGAATTGCCGCGCCAACTCCAGCATCGCCGAAACGCCCGAAGCGTTGTCGTCCGCGCCGTGATGAATCTCCGTCGAATTCGCCGCCAAACTGCCTTGTCCGCCTCTGCCTAAATGGTCGTAATGTGCGCCGATGACGATTGCCTCGTTTTTTAGATTAGCGTCGCTGCCTTCCAAAATGCCGATGACGTTATAAGCTTCGGCGGTTTTTTTGACGAGATTAACGCGAAATTCGACCGACGCATTGGAATTCGCCGCGAGACAGGAATTGAGCGATTGATTTTTGCTCATCGCTGCGATTGTTTCGATACGTTTCATTCCGGCTTCGTCGGTGTTGAGAATATCCGCGCCCGATTTGCGTGAAATCAGCAGCGTCGGCAACGCCGCTTCGCCAAGCGTCGCGTCATATTTAATTTGAGCGAGTTTATCGTTTTCCAGTTTCGCTTCACGCGAAATTATCAGCAAACCGACCGCGCCTTGGTCTCTGGCGATTTTCGCTTTGGCGTGCGCGTCGTAACGCGCAAAGTTTGAATGCGGATCGTCGTTTTCCGCGCTGCCGTCAAAGACGACGACGATTTTATTGCGGACATCCAAATTCTTATAATCGTCATATTTCAATTCGCTTGAGGTGATCCCGTAACCGGCGAAAACGACGGCGCGATTATCAATCGAAGCATTCGGCGAAAATCCGACGGGTTTGAAAGCCGTCTCTTCGACAAACGCCATTTTTTGCCCGCCGTTTTTGGAAACGTCCACGCTGAAAGTATTGCCGCCGTTCGCCATTTCCACGCCGGTGACGAAAGGAAATTCCTGCAAATAATTGCCCTTCGTTTTGCCGCTCGCCGTCGAGCTAAAAGCCGTTTTGAGCTTGTAGTTGGCAAACATATTCGAGATGTAACCCGCCGCAAACGTCGCGCCCGTTTCGCCCGTTCGCCTGCCTTCGAGTTTGTCCGACGCAAGATATTCGACGTGCGTTCGTAGATTTTTTTCATCCGCGCCGCTTTTATTCGTCTGCGCTTTCTGCGCGGAGACGCTGAAAACGAAAGAAAACAAAATAAAGAGGCTGAAAATTTGTCGTTTCGTAGTTATAAACCTTCGCATATATCGGTCGCTTTGCCTTTACGATACTTTATTTTTTCAAGTGTTGGACTGGCTTTTGGGGGCATTACGCTGTTCGGAACAAGCCAAAGTTCAAAAGTGAAATTGTTGCGAAATCCGCCCTCAATGAATGTGATTGCTTGCTCAGGAATTGTTCTAAATTTCATCTGCTTTTTAATCGTTTGTATGCGAGCTTTCACTTCTCCGCGTCGAGGATTTATTGTTCTGTCGTCTTGGTTATATAAAGGCATTAGAAGTTTTCCTTCATAAATTACAATATATGCTTTTGCAGTAGACCTCTTGCGAAATTAAATTTTGAGAGCTTTGAGTTCAAAGTTGTAGATGCCTGCAATCAGATTAAATCTGAGTCCGAGTCGTCTTCTCCGATTTCGATAACGCTCGCCCAATATCCGAAATGTCTTTAACCGACGAATCACATTTTCCACTCTGATTCGTTTTCTCGCCAACTCCCGATTGGCTCGTTTGTCTTCTTTGGTCAACCTCTTTAACTTGCTTTGCTTCTTTGGCAGCAACCCTTTGGCGTGCTTCTTCTGCAATCCCTGATAACCGCTGTCGGCTTTTATTCCCACTTCTTCGGCTAACTTTACTCCGCTCTTTTCATATAATTGATAGTCGTGTGTTCTGCCCTTTCCAAAAAATGTGGCGATAATCTCCCGACTTTCTTCGCAAATTATCAATTGCTCTTTCAACGTGTGCCGCTTCTTTTTTCCGCTGTAACA
>JAYVKL010000351.1:0-3355 GCA_043768465.1 Pyrinomonadaceae bacterium | reverse complement strand
TTTCGCTTTCAGGCGGCAAACTGCCTGAAAGCGAAACTCCGAACGCCGGACAGAGTTCTGCCAAATTTTTGCTCACCGGCTGACTTTCGATGAAAACTGACAGGTAGGTTTCACCGCCCGAACCACGCGAATAAAATTTTTGTTGCCAAAACGAGTTTTTTTGTGTTAAATTTTGTTGGCAGAGTGATTTTTCAACTGCTTTGAAAGCCGCAAAATCTTTGACCGACACTTCCCGCTATGTTTGATGCCTTCGAGAACGGAAAAAATTTGCTGATCGTCGAATCCGATACGGCAAAACGAAAACTGCTGGTTTCCTATTTTTCAGCGCGTTACCGCTGCGAAGAGGCGGGCAGCATCGAATCGGCGGTCGAGCGAATCAGTGCCAAGGAATACGCCGTAGTTTTGGCGGCGATTAACCTTTCACGGCAGAACGGACTTGCACTGCTGCCGTATCTGCAAACGCTGGCTCCGCGTTCGATACCGATTTTCATCAGCGACACCGAGGCGGCAGGCAACACGGTCAAAGCGTTTCGCGGCGGTGCTTTTGAAGTGATTCAAAAGCCTTTCGCGCTGAAAAAAGTCGAAGACGCG
Organism: Pyrinomonadaceae bacterium; assembly: GCA_043768465.1. Lineage (GTDB taxonomy): Bacteria > Acidobacteriota > Blastocatellia > Pyrinomonadales > Pyrinomonadaceae. Next base: position 2,764 of record JAYVKL010000351.1, on the reverse strand, counting down.
ATTGATAAGGCTTTCGGAAAATACGAGTTGAGTTTTTTAAGAGAACGCTATCAATATCATCTGGAGGAATTGGTTTCCGAACGCACCACCGAACTCGACAAGGCTCTCGAAGCGGTCGAAACTTCTTATCACAGCACACTCAAAGCACTCGTTCAAGCTCTGGAAACACGCGATTCGGAAACGCACGGGCATTCGGAACGGGTCGTTACCTTCAGTCTGCGGCTCGGCTACGAACTCGGATTAGACCGCGACGCGCTCCGCAATCTCGAACTCGGCGCATTGCTGCACGACATCGGCAAAATCGGCGTTCCCGACGCGATTCTGCGAAAACCCGCCGCGCTCAACCAGGAAGAATGGGACAAAATGAAACTTCACCCGCAGCACGGGCAGACTATTTTGCGAAACATCCCGTTTCTCGAAATCGCGTCGCAGCTCGTCGCCCAACATCACGAAAAATGGGACGGAACCGGTTATCCGTTCGGTTTGCGCGGCGAAGATATTGATTCGAACGCGCGAATTTTCACCGTCGCCGATGCCTTCGACGCGATGGTCAGCGACCGGGTTTACCGCAAAGGTCGCTGCTACGAAGAGGCTCTCGCCGAAATCCAAAGATGCGCCGGAACGCAGTTTGATCCGCTGGTCGTCGAGGCGTTTAAAACCGTGCCGAAGGACGATTGGGAAGTTCTGCTGCGCCGTTCCTTAACCGATAAACACGAAATCTATTCGTTTCAAACCGTCGTCGCCGAACTCGTCTTTTCGCGCCAGCAATATGAAACGATCCAGTAATCGCCGGACGAATTTAACCGTTTGCCGAACTCCGAACGCTTCTCACGAAACCGAAAACTGCTACAATCTAAAAACAGTCAATGCCGCTCGCTTCGCTTTCGCGCAATCAGCCGGAACGCGCCTTCATCAAAAAGCGATTTTGCGGAAACGGTTGACGTTTTCAATGATGCAGGCAGCCAATCAAACAGCTTTGTCGAATGCCGAGGATGAAATTAATCACCGCTGGCTGTTTTCCGCGCCGGTTGATTTATCGGTTTTTCTCGGCAGCGCGGTTTTGTCGCTGGTGCTGCTGGCAGTCGGCTGGCGGTTTGGAATTTTAAATGGTGAGTCGCCCGACTGGACCTGGATTTCGGCGGTTTTGCTGATTGATGTCGCGCACGTTTGGTCAACCTCGTTTCGAGTTTATTTTGACGCGGCGGAATACCGGCGGCGAATTCGGCTTTACACGCTCGTGCCGATTTTCGGATACGCGATTGGCGCGGCACTTTATTCGGAAGGCGAATTGGTTTTTTGGAAGGCTCTGGCGTTGCTCGCGGTTTTTCATTTCGTCCGCCAGCAATACGGCTGGGTGAATCTTTACCGTGCGAAATTGCGGGAGAAATCGCGTTTGACTCGGTGGATTGATGCGGCGGCGATTTATCTGGCAACCGTTTATCCGCTTTGCTTTTGGATGACGAGTCTGCCGCGAAACTTTGATTGGTTCGTGCGCGGGGACTTTTTCGATTTGCCGCAAATCGTCGCCAAGGTTTTGTTTCCGATTTACGTTACATCGCTGGCGGTCTATTTCGGCAAATCGGTTTATCTTTATTTCGCTGACGGTTTCCTGAATATCGGCAAAGATATTGTCGTTTTAACCACGGCGGTGTGCTGGTATGCCGGCATCGTCGCCCTAAATTCCGATTACGCTTTTACGGTGACGAACGTCATCATTCACGGCGTTCCGTATTTCGCCCTGATTTTTTTCTACGCGAAATCGCGGCGCGAAACGGCGAATAAATTTTATCGCTCGCTGTCGTCGAACTGGCTGATTTTTCTGGCGACTTTGTGGGCTTTGGCGTATCTCGAAGAATTGTTCTGGAATCGCGGCGTGTGGCACGAACACGAATCTCTGTTCGGCGCAAGCTGGAATCTGGACGATTGGAAAATGTATCTCGTGCCGCTGCTCGCCGTCCCGCAATTGACGCATTACATTCTCGACGGTTTCATCTGGAAGCGTAAAAACAATGAAAATTTTCGGCTCATCGGCTAGAATAAAATTTGTGAACAAAGATGCGGGTAAAATCAAAAAATGCCGGCGAATCGTCCTGCTCTGCGCGATTTCCGTATCTTTGTTCGCCGGTTGTCGAAAAAGTGAAACGTCCGGTGAATTCGACACGCTGCTTTTCTCCGATGACACGACGAAAGCCGCCGAACTCGTCGCCGATGCCAACGAGGATTTGAACAAAATCAAAATAATGTATAAAAAGAACGAGGTGCAGTTGGAAGAGTTGAAATCGGCGATGACTGAAAAGAACGTCGAAAAAGTGAAAACCATCACCGCCGATCTCGTCGGCATAATCAACGACGGAGCGAGTTTGGGCGAAAAGGCACTGGAGAAAATCGAACGAGCCGAGGCGATGGACACCAACACTGATTTTAAGGACTATTTGAATTTGAAGGCGCAGAGCTTGCAGAAACAACTCGACGCGTTCGAGCATCGGCGGCAGGCGGCGCGGCTTTTGCGGGAAAGTTTCGGGGCAAATAATCCGGCGGCGATTGAAAAGGCGAGAAACGGATTTAAGGAACAAGAAGAAACCGCGCAAAAAACATTGGTCGAAGCCCAGGAAATCAGCAAAAAAGCTAACGCCTTGGCGAAAGAATCGGCGAAGAAGGCGAGCAGCTAGAGCAAATTCGGATTGAATGTATGGCAGACTAAAGTCTGCCACCGCCGTCGAGAGTCGGGTCTGAGCGAGGCGGCAGACTGAAGTCTGCCATACAC
>JAYVKL010000350.1:0-2629 GCA_043768465.1 Pyrinomonadaceae bacterium | reverse complement strand
AGACTTGCAAAATGGGACTCAAAGGCAAACGCCTGAAAGCCGGTTGGGATGAAGACTATTTGCTCAAGGTTCTCAAAATTTAAGATGCGTTAGCCCTACTCATTATCTGCACCTGCCGGTAAGTCAAACCTTTATCCAAAGCCCTGGTAATCGCCGTTCTGCGGAGATCGTGCGGCGAGACTTTGCCGATGCCGCTGAACTCGCCCCATTTCCGAACGATATACCAGACCATCGTCGTCGAAAGCGGTTTATCGAAAACCAGCGTCCGGTAATTTGAAATCGGTTGGAAAATCCAGCTTTCATTACCGCCGCCGCTTTTGAGGATTGTTCGACGGTCGCGGTCTAATCGCAGGTATTCGTCAATCGCCTTTTTAACGTCGGTCGGCAGCGGAATCGTTCGTTCTCTGCCGCCTTTGATCTTATACTTCAGCGTCCAGCGTCCGTGGCTCCATTTGACGGACGACGATTTCAGACTGCACACTTCCGCCACCCTTAGACTCGTTCTGAGCAAAGTCAAAAGAATCGCGTAATCCCTTGCGCCTTCCGGATTTTCCCGATCCGGTCCCGCTAAAATATAGTTAACTTCCTTGACCGTCAACGCTCTCCCTCGCAAATCTTCGGACAATTTCGGCGGCGTGACGAATTTGGATAATGCCGGGTTATTCGAGACGAAACCACCGGCTTTCAGATATTCAAAAAGCGAGCGGACAACCGAGAGTTTGAAGGAAACGGTCGCCGCGCTTTTCTTATTGGCAATTAAGGAATCACGCCAGCGGATGACATCAATCGGCTTGATTTCAGTCGGCTCAATGTTTCTGTGAAAGGCGAAAAACTCCTTGATGACGCGCCCATAGGCGCGGCGCGTTTCTTCCGACAAACTTTTCTCGATGAACGGGCGAACGACGGCGGTAACTCCGCGCTGGGCGACGCGCTTATCGAGATGTTCAACGCCAAGCCGTATCAACCGTATTCGATGAATGTGCAAATGCGTCTTTTCTTTTCCGATATATCTGGTTTGTCTTAATCCGTAGCCTCTGACTAATTGCGAAATTGTTCCTTCAATTCCGGCTCTTTCTTGATACACATTCCGCCATTCAGGGCTTTGTTCGGCTAATCGTGTTTTTTCTAAAAACTCCTGTTCTTCGCGTCCCGCAAAAGACACGACTCGCCATTTCTTTGATTTTGTACAGTTAATCCTTTTATCACAATTCAAACAATCCGATGATTTGAATCTGACCCGGTATCTTTCTTTTCCATCAGACTTGTTCGTTGACCAATTTTTACCGATTTTCCCATTCGGACACTGAACCTGTTTGCGATCCCAATCAACTTTAAAGTCTTTTAACGCAAATCCTTCTCCTTCTTTTGCCTGCCAATGGTGATTCGGTCTTGCCGGTCCGACGACTCGAATTCCATCTTTTCAGCTTTTTAACACCCATTCATTCTCCGGATAACCGGCATCAACAAGATGAATGCCCGGCGATAAATATTTTTTCTTCAAATCTGCGTGAATCTTGAAATTCAATTCCGTGTCCGGCAGAAATGCTGCCGTCGTGATGACATTGGTAATCAAGTGCGGATTATTTTCACCGCAGGTCTCCGTCAAATGAACTTTATAACCTTGCCAGCTCGTCGAACGCTTTTTTCCGAATTTCGCCTCCGCATCGTATGGCGAATCAAATCTTTCTTTGACCGGAGCCAATTTTTCCGCCGCTAGAAAACAAACCTCCCCATCTTTGATTTCGAGCTGCTGCTCCCACATTTGCTGTAAAAGTTTGACCATCGGCAGATTCTTGAGCTTTTCCGACTCACTCGCGGCAATTGCTTTTAACAAATCAAATCCGTGATTGCCCACTTCATTTATGTATTCTTGACGCATTTTTTCGCCTTTCGGCAACCGATATTCTTCGATTCGTCTGGAATACAACTCAAATCAGCGCGACGTGATTTGTTTCTGCAGCCATTCGGGGGAAAACTCAGCTAGTTCATTTAACGCGGCACGCAGTGTTTCAACCACACTTTCCATCCGGCTTAAATGTCTTACTTTTGCCAAAATATGTGTTGAATCCGTTCTTTGTTTTCCGCCGGATTTCAGGAGTTTCTTGTCTTGAAAACATTCCAACATCTTATCCAAAAGTTTGGTTTCTCTACCTTTTGACAATAATCTTTGTCGAAATTCCGACAAAATACTGAAGTCAAAGCCGAAGTCTTCAAGTTCTAAACTCAAAGCATATTTCCAATCAATTCGGGATCTGACGGCTCCTGCCGTGCCGGTCCGATAGTCCTTCGGTAAATTGCATTACCGTAATCAAAGCCAGTCTCCACGGCGAAAAGGCAGGTTGTCCGCGGGTTGGAAACAAATCACCGAAATCGGCATCTTCATAAAAAGCACCGAGATTATCACGCATTTTCAAATACAGATTGCTTTTCGGAAAAGCGGCGCGGGCAATGCGGACAGTTTCAAAAGGAACGTCAGGAATCTGTTCGGTACGAAGCGACATAAATCATTAGACCTCTTGCGAAATTGAACTTTGACAGCTTTGAGTTCAAAATTGTAGATGCCTGCAATCAGATTGAACCTGAGTCCGAGTCGTCTTCTCCGATTTCGATAACGCTCGCCCAATATCCG
>JAYVKL010000349.1:0-10138 GCA_043768465.1 Pyrinomonadaceae bacterium | reverse complement strand
TTTCACCGCCAAGGACGCTGTGGACGCAAAGGAATAAAAGAAATATCTACTCGAACAAAAACTGCCTGAAACTTAATTCATTCTTTCGCTCAGAAATTTCGAAAAATCCTTAAAATCCTTTGCGTCCACAGCGTCCTTAGCGGTGAAAATTTCTTTCCTGCGTAAGGTGAGTTAATTATCAAAAATTTGGCTGCAAAGCACCAAATTGTTTTTTAGTAGGACTTTCGCTTGGGAATGACTAAGTTATTGAAAAATAGACACTTAGCTAAAAGTCTGTATTTTGGTTAAGCTCTTTAGATTCAAGCAGTTATGCGTTTTCAAGCGAAAGTCCTATTTAGATAACTTTCCGGCTCGATCTTACCTGAGTAAGAGAACCGCCAGTTTATTTGCTTGGGCGCGGATTTCCGGCATCGCGGTTGATTCCCACAAAACGCCTTTCAACGCCGTCCCGATGGTAAAAATCACATCGGAAGGTGTGCCGTTTTGATTTATCGTTCTGCCGTCGGGCGCGGCATCGAGACCCATTTTCAAACAATCGGTATTGATCAGATTTTTGGCGAGCAGATTTTGAATCAGCGGCGATTCGATGCGTCTGAAATTGCTTTCCGAACCGATGCAGTTGATAATCGCGTTCACCGAAAAACTGTTTTCGCCGCCGTCAATCGAAAAAGAAACCGTAAATTTCCCGTTCGCGTCCGCTTCTATTTTACGCAAACGACCTTTGCCGATTGCCAGTTTATTCGCCGCCTGCATTTCGTCTAAAGTCTGCCTCGTCTCCGGCGGCAAACGATGTCTCGCCACGTTCCAGTAACGGCTCAGATGCTGCATAAAATAACGCTTTTCGGCGACCGGGAGATTCAGCCAAAGTTCCTGCGTCTGCGGTCGCAGGCTGTCAATCACGGCTCGCCAATCGCTGCCGTTCGCCGTCGCCTTTTCGATATGCGACCGAACGATTTTCAGCAAATCGGTGATGCGCTTTTTGTCCTTCAATTCGTCGGCGAAAGACTCGTAAACGAAACCTAATTTATGAACGGCGGGCAGCAATCCGCGCGTCGAGAAGCCGTAAATTTTTCCTTCGTGCCGGTGGTGAAAAAGGCTCATCACGACATCGGCGAACGTCAAACCCGTGCCGATAATTAAAACGTCGTCGGTTTTGGGGATTTTATCGAAAATAGCCGCCGCCCAGGGATTCTGGAAATACTTTTCCGCGTTTGTGAACGATTGGTTTTCGGCTTTCGGGTGCGGCGGCAGAAAATTGCCGAACGCCAGCACGACTTTATCCGATTCGACGATTGCGCCGGAACTTGTCACGACATTGGTTTTACCGTTTTTGATTTCAAAATCAACCGCTTCGTCGTCAATGACGTTAATCGTCGTATGCGCGTTTTTATTCGCCGCCGTTTCGTTGAAAAGCGCGCGCAGATATTCGCCGTAAAGCCTTCGCGGAACGAAAGCGGACGGCGCGTAATCGTGCTTTTTCGCGGTCAGCCAGTGGTGAAAATGTTCGATGTCGTCGGGAAACGCGCCCATTTTCGCGGCGGGAACATTCAGCAGATGATAATCCGCCGTCGCCGCGTAAGCGATGCCGCGCCCGAATCTTTCCCGTTTTTCAATCAAGTTGATTGCGAGCGGTTCGCCGCCCGCGTGGTTGATTAAATTAACCGCCAAAAGCGTTCCCGCCGCGCCGCCGCCGATGATCGTAATTTTTTTCGTCATTTGAATTTTTATTTTGCCGCCAATCAAAAAATGATAAAAGATTACGGCGCGATCTCGCCGATTTGATAAAGCTCTTTCGCGTCCGCATCCGCCAAATCTTTCCTGACCAAAAGATACAAATCAACGCCCGGACGAAGCGGATATTTTCCCGTAACTTTATAATGCGCCCCGTATTTTTCGTTTAACTGCGCGACCTGCGCGTCAGAGGCAACGACCATCTCCGAAGTCGTCGCGTCGGCGAAACCGCCGTGAAAAATCGCCTTCGGATAATCGCGCATATACCACGGCATTGACCAATAATCCGGCGAAACGATTTCGACGGAAGCGTCTTTACCCTTACCGCTTTTATCGGCGTAATACTCGATTTGCTTGACTAAATCGAGAAATCCGCGCCGCGTGTGGGCGTAAACATACGGCATCGAATCATCATCGTAGCGCAGAAAATTCAAATCGTAAGTTTGAAAACCTAGCACGCCGACCGCCAGAACGGTTAACAAAACTCCGAGCAGTCGCCACGCCGCATCGCGTGAAGCGACGAGTTCGTTGATGCCGTAACCGGCGATGATGCACATCGGCAAGGTGAAGCTCAACGCCAGCCACGGCGTTTTATACGGAATAATCGTATAAGCCGCGAGCATTCCGAACGCCCAGAATCCGGCGAACAGCGCGAAGCGGTGTTTGGCTTTGACGAGCGCGATTAAAAATCCGATTGACGACAAAATCAAAATCGGCGACTCGATTTTCAGAAGCCATTTGAAATAAGCGTAATTCCCGTTTTGCGTGTGATCTTTGCTGCCGGTTTTCGTCCAGATGGCGTAAGCCTCGAACGCTTTTTGAACGCCTTCCGGGTAAGTGAAAAACGATGAAAAAAATAAAATGCCGACGTAGGCGAAAATGCAGACGCAGGCGACGACGATTAAAATAATGTCGCTCGAATCGCCTAATCTGCTCCGAAATACCGTCCACGTCAAAGCGACGGGTTCGAGTTCGCCTGCCGGCGGTTCGCCGATTATCACACGGTAGATTTTGCGCCAGACCCAAACCGAAACGACCGCCATCAGCATCGTGCCGACGGTGATAAAAGCCGTTTCCTTGGTGGCGAAAAGCAGCACGGCGGAAGCCGACGCGAGCAATAAATATATCGGTGCGCCGTCGTTCCACGCGAGAATCATCCGCATTATCAGAAAAACCAGCACCGCTTCGACGGCGAACAATCCGAGCCGCAGCGTCCAGAGAAAAGTTTCGTTGTTTTTGCCGATCATCGCCGCTAAATTCAGCGCGGTCGGCAAAAAGCAGACGAGCAGCAACAGCGTCATCGCCGTGATCGCAAAAACGCCCGCTTTGCGCTTTTCGATAAAATATAAAACGCCGAGAACGATGCCGAAACTGAAAAAGACGAACAGTATTTCGTGGATAAAATAGCGCGAAATATAAACCATTCCGGGCGACAGCGCGATGAACAGAGCCGCCGTCAGACTGCCGATTTTGCCGATGTAATCTTTCAAAAAAAACGTCAGCACCACCGTCAAAACGCCGAAAATCGCCACGCTGCCGCGAATGCTGATCGTGTTTAAGCCGAACATTTTCGAGGCGGCGAGCGCGAAATAATACAAATCGGGACCGTGATAATTTGCCGGATCGTATTTGTAAACGCCTTCGCGGAAAAGCGTCGTCAGAAAAAACGAGTTGACACCTTCGTCGTGGTGCAGCGGTTTCAGTTCCAGTTGCCAGAAACGCCAGAATATCGCCGCGGCGGTCACGACCGCGCAGCCGATAAGCCAGCCGAAATCGGTGTTTTTCGGTTTGCGGTCTTCGATTATTTCTACTATTTCTACTTTGTCCTTTTTCATTTCAATTTATTTAACGGGATGGGCAAAATTTACGGGATTATAATTTTACAGAAAAATTTTATCCTGTAAACCCTGCCCATCCTGTTAATTTGCCACTTTATAAGTTCGATATTGTCCGCTTTCCGCGACGACGGGAAAGCGGCTGAAAAACGCTTCGTTGACGGTTAGATTCGATCTTTCTTCCGGGCTGACGATAACGTATTCGATATTGTATTTTCGCAGCAGAATGTCTGCCGTCGCGTCCCCGGCGTAGATTTTTTTCACGTCATTTTCGCGCTCGCCGTAATCAATTCCATACGACGAAAGATGCCCGCTGTAACGCATCAGCGAACGTCTGCCCGACAACACGACCGCCGAATTATAGGTCGGCGCGTTCAAAAACAACGCTTTCGGCGCGGTTTTGCTTTTGATTTGTTCGGCAATCGCCACCGAATCACGACTGAAGACGTTGTAATTTATTTGCCCCGAAATCGTCCGCCAAACGTCCAGCGCACCTGAAAAAGTCAGCGCGATCAAACAAACGGCGGCGACGATTTTTAAGGTTTTATCTCGATTCCAAAGTTCCGCCAAAACCAGCGCGACCAACGGCAGCGAACCGACGAACCAATAAATCAAAACCTTGATGTTGTCCCATTCCCAGGGCGCGAGTTTGAAGAGGTTGGCGATGAGAAAACAAAATAAAAACGGGAGATAGAAATACAAATGGTAAATGGTAAATGGTAAATGGTAAACGGTTTTTTTTGATTTGAATTTGTCGGAAATTATTTCACTTTCGCCGCTTGCGAGAGTTTTTTCTTTTTGCGCGGCGGCGTTAAAAATGATCCAGAGTCCGAAAATCAAAAGCGGAATGAATGCGCCCGTGTTTTTCAGCCAGAACCAGACGACGTTCAACTTGCCTTTGTCCCAGCCGAAATTCCACGCGACGAACTCCGTCAGACGAGTCGCGCTGCCCGTCATCACCCAGAGCAATTCCGGGACGGTGATGACCAAAACACCTGCGCCGAACGCCAGCCATTCGCGCCATTTGTCCGTTCTGAAAAAAAGTAAAAACGCGCTGACGACGAACAAAACCGCCAAACTGTGAACGTGAATCAGCGGCAAAGTTCCGGCGAGCAGACCGGTGAGGAAAATGGAAAATGGATAATGGAAAATGGATAATGGTTTTCCGTTCGACTGATTTTCCCTGTTTTTTTCGGTGTTCTCGGTGTTCTCGGCGGCGAATAATTCCCAAAGTTTTTGCAGCACGATAATCGTCAGAGGCATTCCGAGCAGCAAACTTCTTTGCGTGATAAATATGGTGACGAGCGAGTTTCCCCAGCGGAAATTTTCGCCGATGGTGTAATCCTGCGGCAATTTCCACAAAAATTCCGTCAAAGATTGCGCGCCTTGCCAGTAGTCTTTCAAAAACCAAACGAAACCGAGTCCGCCGCTGAAAAATAACAACACCGGCGCGATTTTTCCCGCCAGCCGATTTCCGGTTAGCTTAAATGTAAATCTTTCTAAAATAACGAGCAGCGAAAAAGCCAAAATCACATTCTGCAAGAGCATCGCGTCGCGCACTTTGGCACCGAGGGCGACGAACGCCGCCGTGATCAAATCCGCCATAAACGGATAGGAAAATTTGGCGAAAGCGAAAGACGGATTTTCCGGCGGAAAGTTATTGCCTTCGGTGAACGAGAAAATCGCTCCGAGATGAAACGGCAAATCGCCCAGATTCTGCGCTCCGCCGGTGAAAATTCCCTGCGCGGTTTCGAGCATCGCACGTTCAAAAAACAGCCAGAATAATACGAGAAAAAACGCATAATAGCCGAACCGCAGCAGTTTTTTGAAATTTGCGCCTTCGAGTTTGCCGCTGGCTTTTCGCCAATCTTTTTGAAACCGGACGCGGTTTGATTGCTGCGAAAAAAGCAGCAACGGCGCGAGCGTTATCAAAAAAGATAAGGCGATTATCGGCATCGTCAAGCCGAAAAAACACGCGAAGACAAAACAAACCAATCCGAAAATCGCCGAACCCGCGACGTTTCCCGCCGCGACGCGCCATAAAAACGGCTCGTCGTCCGCCAAAAGATAAGTCAATCCGAAACCGCCGATGGTGATAAGCGAGATTAAAACGAAAGTTAAAAGCATAAATTTTCAGATTTCGGGCGATTTGGAAACTTCAATATAAATTACATCAATTTTCCGCGCAGACAAAATTTTCGACTGATTTCCGAGGTGCGCCGCCGACTTTTTGAACAAAGCTATTGCGATAAGTTATACTTCTTTCTGCAATCATCAAATTTCCAAATACATTCGAGAATTCAAATGAAAAGAATAATCTTCTTAACGACGTTCTTCATTTTATCAATTTGTTTTTCTGCTTTTACCGCGAAGGCGCAGGAAATCGGGGAAAATGTTTTTAGAAAACTGGAAATAATCAACGTCCTTCAGCGTCCGCCGCAGATTGAACGAACACCGCGCAGTTCAAACGTCAAAGACATTCAGGTTTTCGGCGAAAAGGCGGGCATCGCTTACACAAACGACACGCTTTTCAGAACCGACGACAACGGCGAAAATTGGCGCGAAGTCGCTTTGCCGAAAAGTTTCGGCGAAAAAATCGGCGCGATTTTCTTTGAAAGCGAAAACGTCGGCTTGGCGATTTTAGCCGATTCCAAAAACGGGCGGCTCGAATTAGCCGAAACGAACGACGGCGGAAATTCGTGGACGAAAACGCCGATTGAATTGAGAAGCGAAGATTTAAGAGAAGCCGATTTGGAAAATGTTTCGCTCGGAGTTTATGAAAACAGCGATTTGATTTTAATGCTTCGCGCTCCGACGAGTTCAAACTTTGTCGGGCAAATTACTTATAAATCTTCAGACGGCGGAGAGAATTGGAAATTTTTACAACGCACGGCGGAGATTCGCCGCGACGATCAACCGTCAGCCGAAAAAACCTCGGGAAATTGGACTTTAAAGACTACCGGCAATTGCGAAGGCGCGAAAATCGGCTGCATTCAGGAATCGAAAATTTTCGCCGGCACGAACGAAATCACGCCGCCGCCGATCAAAGAACTCGCCCGCGTCGAAAAAGAAAAAGCCAAAACAGAAGCGCAGAATTCGATTTTCTCGCGTCCGCCGAACGGGGCGACGCGGATCAGCTTGAATCGCGGTTTCGACAAATGCACCGCCGCGCCCGTTTCGCAGATGCAGAACTGGTGGAACAGTTCGCCGTTTTACGATGTCAACATTTATCTTTCCGGCAGAAATCGCGGCTGTTCGCAGGCGCAACTGACGGCGAGTTGGGTTAATTCGGTGGCGGCGATGGGTTGGGGTTTGATTCCGACCGTCGTCGGTTATCAGGCTCCGTGTTCGGTCAGCACAACTTCGGCGAAACACAGTTCCGACCCGGCGGCGGCTGAAACGCAGGGGCGCGGCGAAGCCGATATTGCGATGAACGACGCGGGCAATCTCGGATTGCTGCCGGGAACGGTGCTTTATTACGATATGGAACGCTACGACGAAACGGTCAACACGCCCGGCTGTCGGCTGGCGGTCAATGCGTTTCTCAAAGGCTGGACGAATCGCCTGCACGAACAGGGCTACACGTCCGGCGTTTACGGATCGCCGTTTAACGCCAACGGCGATTGGATAAATATCTCGGAAGCGAGCCGGATGGACGCGGTTTGGCTGGCGCGTTGGAATAATGTGATGTCGGTTTACGGCGTTGCGCCGCTGCCCGATACTTATTGGGCAAATCATCAGCGGATTCATCAATGGCTCGGTCCGCGCGACGAAACCTGGGGCGGTGTAACTTTTAACATTGACAACAACATCTCCGACGCGCCCGTCGCCGGTTTGAGAACTGCGAAGAATAAAAATGCCGATTTCGACGGCGACGGCAAAACGGACGTTTCCGTTTATCGTCCCGACACCGGCAGTTGGTTCGTAACCAACAGTTCAAATTCGAGTTTCAGCGCGATTGCTTTCGGAAACAGTTCCGACGTTCTCGCGCCGGGCGATAACGACGGCGACGGCAAAACCGACCCGGCGGTTTTTCGCCCCGCAGAAGGCGTTTGGTATTTCCGCACCAAAGCCGGATTTGTCAATTCGCGCTTGTTCGGAACGAGCGGCGACCTCCCGATTCCGGCGGATTATAACGGCGACGGCAAAACCGACCTCGCCGTTTTTCGCCCGTCCAACGGCTTTTGGTATATCGCCAACAGCGACAGTCTCGGAACTTATACGTTCGTGCAGTTCGGACAAAACGGCGACAAACCCGTCGCGGCGGATTACGACGGCGACGGCAAAACCGACCTCGCCGTTTTTCGCCCGTCCAACGGCGGCTGGTATATTCTGCGCTCGTCCGACGGCGGCTTCTCCGGCACGGCTTTCGGAATAGCCGCCGACCAGCCCGCGCCCGGCGATTTCGACGGCGACGGGAAAGCCGACCTCGCGGTTTTTCGCAATGGAATTTGGTATTTATTACAGACGACCGACGGATTTACCGCCATTCAATTCGGCACGACCGGCGACGTTCCGGCAGTCGGCGATTACGACGGCGACGGCAAAACCGACCTCGCCGTTTATCGCCCGTCAAACGGTGTCTGGTATATTTTGCAGAGCCAAAACGGATTTACCGCAGCGGCGTTCGGCAATGCCGCTGACCGACCGATTCCGAACGCCTATTTGCCGCAGTAAAGTATCTTGCCCCCGGCGTTTAGAGTTCCGCCTTCAGGCGGCTCTTGCGCCCGCCGCAGGCAGCGGGAAACCGCCGAAAGCGGAACTCCGAACTTTTCCAGGCATCTCGAAACTTCTTCTCACCTGCTCATCTTTAGGTTTTCACTCTCGCTTTATTTTGTGTAAAGATTAGGTTTCATTCCTGAATAAAATATGCCGGAACTATTAAACGAAACCGAAGCCCGCGTCGTCGGCGCGCTGATCGAAAAACAATTGACCACGCCGGAGTATTATCCTTTGACGCTCAACGCGCTGGTCGCCGCCTGCAATCAGAAAACCAACCGCGAGCCGGTCGTCGCCTACACCGAACAGGACGTGCAGAAATCCTTGGACGATTTGCGCGAGAAAAATCTCGCCTACGTTTTCTACGGCAGCACGAGCCGCGTCCCGAAATACAAACATATTTTAGATAAAGTCCTTGAACTCGAATCCTCCGAAATCGCCGTTCTCTGCGTTCTGCTTCTGCGCGGAGCGCAGACTCTAGGCGAATTGCGCGAGCGAACCGGCAGACTTTACGAGTTTTCGGGTTTGGGCGAAGTCAACGAAACGCTCGATAATCTGTCACGCCGGGACGAGCCGCTCGTTTTAAAGCTGGAACGCCAAGCCGGACAAAAAGAAGTTCGCTACGCGCATCTTTTATGCGGCGCAGTCAGCGCGGCGATTTACACGCCGAAAACGCCTTTCGTCAATTCGGCGGCGGGAAATGAACGAATCGAAAAAATCGAGGTCGAAGTCGCCGCCCTGCGAAACGAGATCAACGAATTGCGGCAAACTTTTGAAACCTTCAGAAAGCAGTTTGAATAACTTTAGTTCGAGACAAGCGAAATGGAGGAATAACAATCGGTAAAAAGCACAGAGTTCGCAAAAAGGCGCAGAAAAAACTATTTCGTGTTTTCTGCGCCTTTTTGCGGTTAATCTTTCCTATGCGGATTTCGGTTTTAAATAAATCGCTCGTGCTGAGTAACGGAAGTTTTGATAATTAAATGCGCTCGAAGCGTTTTGAGTGAACACGCGGAACGCACTTTGCCCGTCGCGCTGCGCTTCGCGGTCGCGGCAACCAAGCTGAAAGGGTGAACTCAGAACTTTAAAAACTTAGGTTACTTAGCACTCGTTTCGCGGCAAATTTGTTTCAAACGAAATTTCAAGTGGAAATCTCGGCGGCGCGGTTGAGATTTTGATTGAGGCTGTGAGCGATCATCTGAGCGCGAAATTTGGCGTTTTCCGCCGTTTCGCCGACGAAAAACTCGTCAATCGTCCGGTTGAAAATTTCCGCCCAACGTCGAAAGTGTTCCGGTTTCAAAGGCGTTTTTTCGTGCAGAATTTGATGGACGGCGAGCGGATTGCCGAAATAAACCGCTTTGCCGAAAAGAACCTTTTCCCAAAAATCAACGATTACCGGCAGATGCGCGACTAAATCAAGTCCGGCGAAATGATGCCCGATTTCCCGGTCAGCCGTCGCCGTTTTGTAAAATTCGGCGAGCAGATTTTCCAAATCTTCGCGTGTTTCAATGTCTCGAATGTCCGTTTTCATCTATTCGGTCGAAACTTCATCTTCACCCGCGAGTGCGGCGTGAACCGTGTGCCAACTCAAACTCGCGCATTTGACCCGCGCCGGAAATTCGCGGACACCGGCGAAGATTTTGAGTTTTCCCAGAGAATTTTCTTCCCGTTCCGTGTCCATTTCGCCCATCACCATCCGGCGAAATTCCGCGAACATCACGTCAGCCTGCTCTTTAGTTTTGCCTTTGACGGCTTGCGTCATCATCGAAGCCGAAGCCTTGGAAATCGCGCAGCCCGAACCTTTGAAAGCGACATCTTTCACCTTGTCGTCTTCCATCGAAAGATAAACCTGCAAC
>JAYVKL010000348.1:0-4072 GCA_043768465.1 Pyrinomonadaceae bacterium | reverse complement strand
TGCCCCGATGCAAATCAATCTGCGTCTGCGCCTCTGTCCACAGGACTTCCGGGTCGGGTTCGAGGCGCGACAGCAGCCGGGTGAACGCATCGTGAGCCGCAGCGTTTGTGCTATCGGGCTGACACGACGAGGCTTCGGTGGCAGTTACGTTGCGCGGTGTGGCGATAATAGAGTTAATGTAATCTTCGTCTCTGACTTTGGGCGGATTCATTCTTTATTTTTATCAAATAATTATTCAACTGCGTAACCCCTATTGATATTAAAAGGATTTTAAATAAAAATGAGAATTCAAAATCAGCAACGTAACTAAAAAGGCAAAACTTAATTCTATTTTTGAACTGCTCGAATTGATAAACTTATGAAAACGCTAATTAAACATGGACGCATCGTCACGGCGGTTGACGATTATCGCGCCGATATTTTAATCGAAGACGAAGCGATTTCGCTCTGTGCCTGGACTTGGCTATAATGGCTAAGTCGGATTTTTAGGAATTATGAGAACCACAAATATTGCCGAACTGAAAAACCATTTGAGCAGTTTTCCGGCAGACGTAAAGCGCGGCGAGGAAATCCTGATAAGCGATAGAAACCAACCGATTGCCAAAATCGTGCCGCTTCACAACACTTCGGATTTTTCCGCCGAAGAATTGGCTTTGGAGGCGGCGGGCGTTTTGCGGCTGCCCGAAGAAGCGGAAGTTTCCGCATCATTTTTAAAGGAAAAACGCTCCGATCTAAAAAGCGAAACGGCAATCAAAGCCGTTACGGACGAACGCGATGAAGACTGACATTGCCTTTTGGGATACGAGCGCGATTCTGCCGCTCTGCTGTTCGCAAATTTTCACGACGCAATCAAAAAAAATGGCTGCGAAAATATCCGAAAATCGTCGTTTGGTGGGGAACTTCGGTTGAAATAAACAGCGGTCTGGCACAACTCAAACGCGACGGTCATTTGACGGAAAAAGAAACAATCAAAGCCGTGCGTTTGTGGGAGAAACTGAAAAAAACTGCCCGAATTGTTTCGCCCGTCGAAAGAGTTATCGAATTGGCAAACGATTTGCCCGAAAATTACGGCTTGCGGGCGTTAGATTCGTCCCAACTCGCGGCGGCACTCGTCTGGTGTCAGGAGAAACCGCGCCGTCGCCCATTTGTTACGGCTGACGAACGCTTGGCGAAAGCGGCGGAGAAAGTGGGCTTCACGGAAATCTTATTAGCCTAAAAACCTATGCAAACACCAATCAAAAGCGAATACGCGGCGGTCGACTGCAAAAAAGCTGCAAAAAAACAATTATTATTTTGTTTGATGGCAACCGTCTGTCTTTTCACATTTCATATTTCATTCAATGCTCAGGAAAAGCCTCTAACGCTTTCCGAAGTTTTAGCGAGGTTGGATAACGGTAAAAGCCAACCTGTTAATGAACAATCTTTAGAAAGTAAAAACGCAAAGATTACAGAAGAGATAAGGCGGAAAGATATAGACTTTGTGTTGCTGCCTGAATCCGAAGACCTTTTAAGAAAGTCGGGGGCGAATTTTAACCTTATCGAGTTGATTCGGGCGATTTCGCAGACACTCGTCGGTAAGATGATTCCGGCGACGGCACAGGAGTTTTTGATTAAAGGAATTTATTGTAAGGAAACAGACCTTGACTGCAAAATTGACAACAATACTAAGGCAATTAAATTAAATGGAGATTTTGCGAATGCTTACTTTAATCGGGGACTCGCATATTTAAAGAAACGAAATTACCGAGAAGCAACAATAGATTTTGATAAAGCTATTGAGTTGTTTCCCAATAATCCTATTTTTTATTATCAGCGAGGGGTTACTGATCTTGAGACGGGAAACTATACGCAGGCAATTCCTTATTTTACGACAGCCATTAAATTAGCCCCAAAATACGTTGCCGCCTATGGCGAACGCGGAACGGCGTATTCTCGGAGTGAAAATTTTGATGCAGCCATAAGGGACAATACAACCGTAATAGAATTGTCGCCTAACGATTCTAGAGGCTATTACAATCGCGGAATTTCCTATGTCGGCAAAGGGAATTTTGAGCAAGCGATAAAAGATTACGACAAGGCTTTAACGATTAGTCCCAATGGCGACGACATATACAATAATCGGGGAACTGCATACGCCTTGTCAGGCAAATTAGACGAAGCCATAAAAAATTATGACAAGGCAATTCAGTTAAATCCCCAAAATGCAAGCGCGTTTTTTAACAAAGGAAATGTTTTATCGGAAAAAGGAGAATCCGACTTGGCATTAAGAAATTACAGTAAGGCGGTTGAACTAAATTCGACCTACCTTGAAGCAATTCACAATCGAGGAGCCGAATACGTCAAACAAAAAGATTTTGTTAGAGCTATTTCAGATTTCAGTAAAGTAATCGAACTGAATCCTCGAAATGCTCGCGGATATGTAAGCCGCGCCGTTGCCTATTTTTACCAGGGAAACAGGGATTTGTGCGTCGCGGACTTAAAGAAAGCATTAGAAATTGACCCAGATAATCAAGTTGCACAAAGACAGCTACAATGGATTTTAAGTAATAAATGAAATTTCAGGGAAAATGGCTTTATGAAAACACTAATCAAAAACGGACGAATTATAACGGCGGTTGACGATTATCGCGCCGATATTTTGATCGAAGACGAGCAAATTTCCGTTATCGGCAAAACGCTCGATATGGAAGTTGATGTCACGATTGACGCGAGCAACAAACTCATTTTTCCGGGCGGGATTGACCCGCATACGCATATGGAATTGCCGTTTGGCGGAACGTCTTCGTCCGACGATTTTTTTACCGGAACGCGGGCGGCGGCGTTCGGCGGGACGACGACGATTATTGATTTCGCCGTGCAGATGAAAGGCGAAGCGATGACGGCGGGCGTTGATAAATGGCATCAGAAAGCGCAGGGAAAATGCGCGATTGATTACGGCTTCCATTTGATTACAACCGAATTTGAAGACGGCGACGAGCCGGAAATGTATCGTTTGATGGACGAAGGCATCACGAGCTTTAAGTTGTTTATGGCGTATCCGGGCGTTTTTCTGGCGGACGACGCGACGATTTTTCGGGCGATGTCGGCGGCTGGGAATCGCGGCGGTTTGATTTGTATGCACGCCGAAAACGGGGTTGTCATCAACGAAATCATCAAACGCGCCCTCGCCGCCGGGCGCACCGCGCCGAAATATCACGCACTGACGCGCCCGACGATTGCCGAAGCCGAAGGCGTGCATCGTGCGATTGCGATTGCGGAAATGGCTGAATCGCCGGTTTACATCGTGCATTTGTCCTGCACCGACGCGCTGAACAAAGTCCGCGAAGCCCGCGACCGAGGCATCGCCGCGTTTGCCGAAACCTGCCCGCAATATCTGTTTCATTCAATCGAAGATTACGGCGATGATTTCGAGGGCGCGAAATATGTGATGACACCGCCGCTTCGTGAAAAACACAATCAGGCGGAATTGTGGAAAGGCTTGAAAATGGACGACCTGCAAGTCATCTCGACCGACCACTGCCCGTTTTGTATGAAAGAGCAAAAGGAATTGGGCGTAAATGATTTCTCGAAAATCCCGAACGGCGCACCGGGCGTGGAAAATCGGATGTCGCTGATATATAACGGCGGAGTCGTCGAAAACCGGATTTCCTTAAATCGCTTCGTCGAGTTGACTTCGACCGCCGCCGCGAAAATGTTCGGTTTGTTCCCGAAAAAAGGCACAATCGCCGTCGGCTCGGATGCGGACATCGTAATTTTCGACGCGGAGAAGGAACACACTTTCGGCGTGGCGCACGAACATATGAACGTGGATTATTCGTCCTACGAAGGCTGGAAAGTAAAAGGCAAAGTCGAAACCGTTTTATCGCGCGGGCGCGTCGTAATTGAAAACGGCGAACACAAAGGCAAAGCGGGCGACGGGCAATTTTTGAAGCGCGGAATTTGTGTAAAGATTTAAGTTGACCTGAGTCTTGATTAGAAATTAAGCATAAGAAATTAGATTGGCAAAACACAATTTGTAATCTAACATCTTGAGTTTCAGCGTGTTCCACAATCCGTGCCAACTCCTTGAATA
>JAYVKL010000347.1:0-2602 GCA_043768465.1 Pyrinomonadaceae bacterium | reverse complement strand
GGAACATCATCGAAATCCATCGAACAAGGATAACAATCCGTTTATCCTTGAATAGTGTGATCGGACTCTCAGTCCACTTACAACCTCTGCACTTCCAGTGCAGAGTGGTTTAGTCTTAATCTTGAACGAGATTTTAAAACAGTTTTTGAGAAAACCATCAAATTAAATGAGTGCAAATCAGAACCTGCTCGCCAAACTAAAATCGAATTTGCCGTGGCTCGCACGTTATCCGTTTAACCGCGCCGCGAATTTTTTCGAGATGGATTCGGGCGCGAAAAAACACGTTATTTTCATTATCGCCAACCATTTTGAACCGGCGTGGAAACCGTCCGGCGCACACGATTTGGAGACGCAGCGGCGACGGCTCGACGAATATCACAAACTCGCCCGCCGAATCGGTGAAGCCGTGATTGACGCGGACGGCACGAAGTTTCGGCACACGAATTTTTATCCGGCGGAGCAGTATGATTTCCGGCTTCTCGAACAGATGGCGGCGATGCAGTCCGAAGGTTTGGGCGAGGTGGAAATTCATCTGCATCACGGTGTCGAAAAGCCGGACACGGCGGATAATCTGCGGAAAAGTTTAATCGAATTTCGGGATGTTTTAGCTGAAGATCACCAATGTCTTTCGCGTTTTGACGGCGCGGGCGCACCGCAATATGCCTTTGTTCACGGCAATCTGGCATTGGGGAATTCGGCGGGCGGAAAGTTTTGCGGCGTGGATAATGAATTGCAGATCTTGCAGGAAACCGGCTGTTACGCCGATTTTACTTTGCCGTCCGCGCCCGACGAAACGCAGGTTCCCGTTCTCAATAAAATCTACGAATGCGCTCTGCCGTTAACGGAAAAAATGCCGCACCGCAGGGGAATCGAAGTCGAAGTTTCTGGAAAACAGCCGCAATTGCCGCTGATATTCACCGGACCGCTGGTTTTTAACTGGACGCGGCGCATCAAAAAATTGCCGATTCCGCGCATCGAAGACGGCGCGTTAGTTGACAATCAGCCGTCGGATTTAGCGCGGTTCAAACGCTGGCAGGCGGCGAATATCACGGTGAAAAATCGTCCCGAATGGGTTTTCGTCAAACTTTACTGTCACGGTTTTTTCGATTACGACCAATCGGCTTGCATCGGCGAAAAGGCGCGGCGGTTTTTTTCGGAAATCATCGAACACGGCGAGCGGACGAATAATTATGCGGTTCATTTCGCGTCGGCGCGGGAAGCGTTTAATCTCGTGGCGGCGGCGATTGACGGGAAAACGGGAACGCCGCACGAGTTTAGAAACTACCGTCTGCGAACGATTATGAGCGAAACGGGAACGCCCGCGAAGACTCAGGAAAAAGCCTTACTGCTTTAGCGAAAACAATGGCGAATCCGCTCGACACGTTAAAAAAAATGAAAGGCAAAAGCTGGACGGAACTGCGAACGCGCGGCGAACAGATAATCGCCGCCCGCACCGACCAATTCGGCTGGAGCGGGAAACTTCCGACCGACGAAGAATTTTTCACGCTCGTTGACCGCTCATATTTCGACGGCGAAACACCGACCGCGACGGATTTATTCGTTAAATTTTACGAAGACGCGGAGTATAATTTTTTCCCAGCGTTCCGGCAAAAAGCTCAAACCGTCGAATTTTTCCGAGCGCATTTCGGCGCGAAAACTGAAAAAGCAGCGATTGAAAAAGCGGAGAAAATCGTCGCCGGAAAATTCGATTTGCTCGGTTACGAGAATCTGGATTTCGGCGCGGAAATTGATTGGCATCTCGAACCGCGGTCGGGCAAACGCTCGCCGCAGAAACACTGGAAACAGTTCGACGAACTCGACGCGGAAGAAACCGGCGACAAGAAAATCGTCTGGGAGCTGAATCGCCACCAGCATTTTTTCAGTCTCGGCGCGGCATTCTGGCTGACCGGCGACGAACGCTGCGCCGCGACTTTCGTGAAACATCTCGACGGTTGGATGACGCAGAACCAGCCGGGCAGCGGCGTTAATTGGGTGAGCAGTCTGGAAGTTTCGCTGCGGGCGATTTCGTGGATTTGGGCGTTTAATTTTTTCAAGGAAGCCGCGATTTTCACGCCCGCGCTTTTTCAGAAAGCTCTGAAATATATTTACCTGCACGGCAGACATCTGGAAAAATATCTCTCGACTTATTACAGCCCGAACACGCATCTGACCGGGGAGGCGTTGGGGCTTTATTATCTCGGAACGCAGTTTTCGTTTTTCAAAGCGGCGGAGGCTTGGCGCGAAACCGGGAAACGAATTCTGTTCGCCGAACTCGACCGGCAGATTAAACCCGACGGCGTTTATTTCGAGCAGTCAACGTGGTATCAGCGTTACACGGTGGACCTTTACACGCATTTTTATATTCTGCAAACTTTGAACGACGCGCCCGGCGACCAGGATTTGCCCGCGAAGCTCGCCGCAAAATTACAATCGCTAACGGATTTTTTGATGTTCGCCACTCGTCCCGACGGCACGACTCCGCTGATCGGCGACGACGACGGCGGAAGAATTCTGCCGCATTCTTCCGCCGTCAAACCCGACGATTTTCGCGCCGTTTTATCAACGAACGCGGTTTTGTTCGAGCGCGGCGATTACAAATTCG
>JAYVKL010000346.1:0-20507 GCA_043768465.1 Pyrinomonadaceae bacterium | reverse complement strand
AAACAAAAACCAATAACCGACTGTGGCAGGCGCGCCGCCACGTCGGTCTCGAACAAAAACAAGTCGCCAGACTTTTGGGGCATCAAAGCTGCGATCAACTTTCGCGCTACGAGCGGGGAATGCGGATGCCGGGTCTGCGGATCGCGCTGAAACTCGAATTGATCTACCGCACCCCGGTCGGCGCACTTTTCCCCGAACACTACGATCAGTATCGCGGAGAAATCGCCTCCCGCACCTCGTCCAATAGTTTATCGCCGCTGCCGAATGAGCAAGCGGCTGAACATCTGCTGGAGGCGCACGTCTGCACTTACGGCAATCTGCTGCTGCAAAAGAAACCGTCCGCCGCAGGGATTAACGAAGTCCGCAAGCACACGATCAAACTGATTCGCAAAATCAGCGAGGTCATCGGCGAACAACCGCCGTCCGAATGACTCTGCTTAACAAAAAACTTCGCTCGCTTGACTGACCCGCTGGCAAGTTTGATGTCGCCGCCTAATTTTTAACGCACGAAATCTATGCCGAACAACTCCTCAACCATCCTCGCCGTTGATCCGGGAACCCGCGAAATGGGCGTTGCCGTCCTCAGCGATGGCGAACTGCTGTTTTACGGAGTCAAAACCGTGACCGACCGGCGAAATCCGCTCATCGTTCTGGACGCGATCAGCCGCTGCATCCGCAACTTATTGGAAAAATACCGACCAGCAAACTTAGCCATCGAGAAAATGTTCGTCACTCAAAAGAATTCCGCTCTCCTGGTCGTCGTCGCCGAACAAGTCAAAGCGGTGGCGCGAGATGCGAAGTTGCCGATTTACGAATACGCCCCGACGACCGTCAGGAAACGATTGTGCCAAACGGGAAGGGCGACCAAGCGCGAAACGGCGGAAGTGATCGCCGCCCGCTTTCCTGAACTGAACCGCTACTACCACCGCACGAAGGCGTGGGAGCGCGATTATTACTCGAATCTCTTCGATGCCGTCGCCGTCGGTGTCGTCTGCGAAGAAGACTTGGCAGAAAATGAGGCGGCGCAAACCCAAGAAAAGATTTAACAGAAAAGCGAATGACGATGAACGAACAAATTGAAGCCGCGCCGGGAGAAGCATCCGGCGAACCGGCGGAACGATCCGATTCGATTGCCGAACTCTACCCCGAACTGACACCCGACCAGCAGGCGGAAGCCGCGTATTTTCTGCACCGCTATCTCGACTTGATCGAACGAATCTACGAGCGAACGAAGCGTTGAATTAGCAGAAGAATTTGACGAAAACCCTTTTAAACGCTAGGTTTAAACGTCCCCGCCACTAATTAATCAACCCGTCCAAAAATGCCCGCCAAAAGCTATCTCTCCTACGTTCGCGTCTCGACCCAGCGGCAGGGCGAACTCGGCACATCGTTGATCGAGCAGCAATCGGCAATCGAAAGCTACGCCGCCCGCTTCGATTTAACCATCGTCCAACAATACGAGGAACGGGAAACCGCCGCCAAACAGGGCAGACCCGTCTTTTTGGAGATGCTCAAACGGTTGCGGCGCGGGGACACTACCGGCGTGATTATTCACAAAATAGACCGGAGCGCGCGAAATCTGAAGGACTGGGCTGATTTGGGGTCGCTCATTGATGCCGGTCTCGAAGTGCATTTCGCCTCCGAAAGTCTCGATTTGAATTCTCGCGGCGGCAGACTTTCCGCTGATATTCAGGCGGTCGTCGCGGCGGACTATATCAGAAACTTACGCGAAGAAGTCAAAAAAGGCTTTTACGGCAGACTCAAACAGGGACTCTACCCGATGCCCGCCCCGGTCGGCTATCTCGATATGGGTAAGGGACAGCCGAAAAAGCCGCACCCGGTCGCCGCCGCGCTCATCAGAAAGTCTTTCGAGTTGTATGCGACCGGCAGCTACGGCATCCGCACCCTGCTTAGAGAGATGACCGAACTGGGGCTGCGAAACAAAAACGGCAATCCGGTTTCCAAAAACGCCTTCAACGATTTGCTCAAAAACAAGTTCTACACGGGAATCATCAGAATCGTTAAAACCGGCGAAGTCTATCACGGACGGCACCAGCCGCTTGTTTCGATGAAACTGTTCGAGCGGGTGCAAGGCGTGATGCACGGCAAAACGAACGATCAGCACAACACGCATTTCTTCGTTTTCCGCGGTCTCGCCGTCTGTCGAAGCTGCGCTCACAAACTGATTCCCGAACGGCAGAAAGGCAATGTTTATTACCGCTGTCAAACGAGGACTTGCCCGCAGAAAACGCTGCGCGAAGAACGGCTGACGGAGAATTTCCGCTGGCTGCTCGAAGATTTGCGTTTTACGGAGCGCGAAAATCGTCACCTGGAACGCCGCCTCAACGAGCGGCGCGGGGCTGCCGCAGCGTTCGCGCAAACCCGGCGGCAAACGCTGACCCTGCAACTGGAGACGTGCCTGAGGCGGCTCTCGAAACTGACCGACGCGCTGATTGACGGGACTATCGAGCAGGAGTTATTCGTCACGAAAAAGAACAGTTTGATTCTCGAAGAACACGAACTGCGCGGCGAATTAAAAAACGTCGGCGGGAGCGAAGGCGACGCGCTCGACCGGACGCGGGAAATTCTCGAACTGGCGAATCGGGCTTGTGCAAGCTATAAAACGGGAAACGACGAAGAAAAGCGTGAAATGGTTAAAACGGTTGTCTCGAACTTTACGGTGGAGGGTAAATCGGTGGTAATTAAGCCGAATGTGCCGTTTGAGTTGATCGTCAATCGGGTAAAAAAGGTAAGTGGTGGAGCGTTTCGGGTCGCAGATCGAACTTTACAGATGCTTTTGTCGGAATTGGTAGAATACTTTTACAGTTAAAGCATATCAAAAAAAGACTTCTCTAAAAATTATTTCCCTGAAAATTTTTGTGCAAATCCCGTGTTGGTAATAAATTAATGCCTCTTCAGAATTGTTTTCAGAAAGTTTGAACTTGGGATTAAGTCTGTTATAAATAACGGAATAAAGTAGTTATAGACTAGAAATTCAGACGGAAGTATAATTACGTTGCCCTGTGAGAACTTGTGCTTAAGAAATTAAGAATCCCAATCTAACGCCATGAATACAAAAAAAACCTCTTTTTATTTGGTATTAGGAATCGGGATTTCTTTATTATTTAGTCTGTTTTTAACCGAAGTGTCCCCATTATGGCACTTTTGGATGCCTGCCAACTGTTTGCCTGATAAATGTTTTTGCGAAGCGGTTGAGCAGGGAGTTTTCAAACAATTCGCCAATACTTGGTCTTCGTATAGTTTTGTCTTAGCGGCAATGCTGATGATCGGGATAGCCAAATCAAAACTTCAATTATCGAATCAAAGATTATCATCAATTCACAAGCTGATGTTCATTTTTTCGACGATTATAGTCGGAATCGGGAGTGCTTTTTATCACGCCTCATTAACTTTTTTCGGGCAATTTATCGATGTCTTCGGGATGTATTTAATCGCAACTTTTATTTTAGTTTATTCCTGGGAGAGGATACGGAAGTTCTCTCGCACCCTAACCATTATTTTTTATGTATTATTAAATACAACCTTTGCGCTTGCGCTTTATTTGATACCAGAAACAAGACGTTTCTTATTTGCCGTAATTTTATTATTCGGGGTTATCTCTGAAATTGTCGTTCAAAAAAACAGCCGTTTAATGATTCAGAGAAAATGGTTCTATTCCGGCTTAACGGTTTTTGCGGTTGCCTATATCATTTGGATACTGGATATTACAAAGGTTCTGTGTAGTCCAGACAGCTTATTGCAGGGACATGCGGTTTGGCATATTCTAGGGGCGGTTGCAATCTTATTTCTGTATATTTATTTCGACAGTGAAAAAATAAAATAGCTGAAAATAAAAAATATTTTTACTGAAATGGCGAGAAGAAAACGTATGTTTTGGGTGGTATTGGGAACAATCGTGACATATTTAATAATCAATTTGCCGTTATTATACTCTTTAAAATATGTTCACGGGTTCAGTGGAATAGGTAAATTATGGGGCTACGCTCCCAATCAATTTCTGTTTTCCGTGATTATTTTTCCATTTGCTTCGCTGTTTTCTTTTTTCTCTTTCGTGTATTTCGTTAAGGATTTATACTCGAAAATTCCTTTGAACTCAAAAGTCGCTTATTTCTTCGACCAGTACCCGGCATTTCTTCTGTTCTGCTTGATTGCGGCATCAAGTTTCGCGCTTATTGTTTACTACACATCAGCTTGGAGTTTCGATAAATTAGAACCTAAATATACCGAAAAAACTTTCCAAATGGTTAGAGAGTTCGAGGTACAGGTTGAAGCAGTCAGCAACAAAAAAGAAGAGCAAGACCAATACAGAAAGCGATTGATCGGGGAAGCGAAAGACAAATTAAAAGTATTTGAAGGTGAAATTCCACCGGACTACAATCCTGAGCAGATTGACCAAATGCTGAATAGTTTAGAGCCGACGGTCTTTCTACAAGTGATGCATAGCAAAGACCTCACACACAAACTCCGGTTGGTGAATCCGACCATCAAAATTTTAAATGTTTTACAATTGTTCACGACTTTACTTATCGGTGCATTTCTCATATTCGTTTCGATTGTGTGCTTGATGTTTGCCAGAGAGATCAATTATGACGGCACTAATCACGCAGAGTTGAAACAAATGTTTAATTTGGTATTTTGGGCAGTGTTTTATTTCAGCCTTTATTCGATTTGTTTCAGACAGTACAGATACCAAATTGAGGAACTGGTCGGCACAGGTACTACCGTTCTTCAGGATATTCTGGTTTTGGTCATTGTCTTAGTGATTTTAATCGGGATAAAATACGTTGAAACTCATAAATTTGAATTCTCGTTGGCGGGAATAACGCCTTTTCTACCTATTGTTCTCCCTTTTGCAGGAATCACGGTTGAATCGCTCGCGCCCGATATGATGAAGCAATACATTGGAACGGAAACAACTTTAGGCTTTCAGGTAATTTTTTCAATTCTTTTTTCGGCAGTTTCAATTGTAATCGTATTTGTATCTCTCAAACCGCAGTAGGAGTTTCGGGATGTAATCAAAACCGACTGGAATTATTGACAACTTAAAAATCTTATTTAAGTGATCCGCTAAAAATGTCGTAGGTTCACGTCATTAACGGCGAAAACACACTACATAATTAAGTTCTGCTGTTGAAAAATTTGAGAACTTTTGGTAAGTTTTGGTAAGTTTTACGAAGTTTAAGGAATATTACGGACTTTTGCGGGGTTATTGAGCCAAAGTTAGGGGAGTTTTTAATGGCAATTGATAACAATCTGAGAGATGTAAGGGAAAGCGAAGGCATTTCCTTAACAAAATTGGCAGAAGAAAGTGCTATCAGCGATAAAACGATAAGAAAAATTGAAACGCGCAAACTTAGTAAAGCGAGAAAAACGACCAAAGCAAGAATTTTAAAAGGGCTAAATAAATTAACCGAAAAAAGATATGCTTATGAAGATATTTTCCCCAAAGGATAGTATCTGCCGGATATGCTAAAATGATACAGCTAACTCTATAGCTATTAACAATTAGGAGGATAAATGGGATGTCAGAAGCGATCAGTGCTTTTATTAACGGCAGCGATAATTCAGAAAATAGTTTTGAAAAAAACTTTAGTTTTCAACCGAATTCTAACGGTTTTTCAAAAATATTTTTTGAGGGGCAATCAAATCTTGCCGGCTTAAGTGTTTTATTAAATAGCCGGGTTGATTTTGTTTGTGTCGAAGACGGCTATATCGTCGAAAGCCTTCATAAGGATTTGTTATCGAAAGCTAATGTTCCTTTTGAAGTAGTTAAAAAATAACACTTATAGTGGTAGAGAAATCTGCCGCTTTTTTTTAAGAATAATATTTCTTCCTTCGGAAGATAAATGAAACTATGTCTAAAACATTGCAGGCTAATTTCTCCAGACGAGATACTTTATGCCGATACGAAATTTTTCTATCTTTTCCCAATGAATCATCCGTTGACTTTTTATCATACTTTAATCAGTTAAAAGAAGAACTTATCGAATTGTTCGGTCGAATACCAATCACTAATCTCCACAGAGGCACAAAGCCCGACATACTGATGACATTTTTTGCCAAACACGACCTCTCCTGCGAAAATTATTTTAGGGTTAGAGTTCCCATTTGGAAACAGGATTTTGGCTCGGAAAATATCATTATTATTCAATCAAACGTCGAAAATTTAGCTTAAACTTTCCTTCTAAAAATTTGCCGATTGGAAAACTGTAAGACCCTCGGAAATTAATCATAAATTTCAATACCCCTTTAGGCATACCACCAAATATAGTATGTCGCTCTACCAAACTTGTCCCCGCCCCGACTCTTCGGCTGGCGATTTCCCGCGCAGCCATCAGTCAATCCGGCATATCCACAGCTTCTAACTAAAGGTATTAACTAAAACAAATTAACTAAAAAGCGACGACACAAGAGTCGCTTGTGGACAACGAGCGCAAAGCGGCTAATTTTCCCCGCTATTTTGCTGTTGGGCTTGAATGCTATTTTTTAATTGAACCGATACACGAGTTCATTTATCAATTAAGCATCAAAATATGCCACACCACAAAAACGCTTCTGAGAACAAGTTTCGCGCCGCTGCCGAAATATCTCTCACCCGCTTAAACTCCAATAGCAGTTTCATTCGCCGCTCCGTGCCGGACAGACCAAGTAACCATTGGTGGTCTCCCTTGCGGCGCGGACTCGTTTTCGAGCCGACCGCCCGTCACCACTGGCAAATGAAACAAGCCGTCTGGCTCTATCTGTATTTCCTCGTCAACGCCGACGCGCAAAAGGGGACGCTGTTTCGCCGGCTGTCAACCATCGCTCAAGACACCGGTATTCCCGTTCGCACCATCCGCCGCTGGCTACTGATTCTCAAACGCTCCGGTTACATCACGGCGGAATATAACGGGCATTTCTGGCAGCTCGCCGTCACCAAATGGCGACCGATCTCGACGTATCCTAAAAAGAATCGCGGCTGGCTCCACCGATTGAAAGGTAATTTGTTCAGCGGCAGTCATCGTTCTTAATTTCATTCTCTATGCCCATTCCCACCGCACAAAAAACAACTTCGCCGAATTCTTCGCCCGCTATCGCTAACTACACAAACCGGATCCTTTGCGGCGACGCGCTGAAAGTCCTCAAACGATTGCCGAGCGAAAGCGTGGATTGCGTCGTCACCTCCCCGCCGTATTGGGCGTTGCGCGATTACAACGTCAAAGGACAAATCGGGCTGGAGCCGAGTATGAACGACTACTTGACAAAAATCATCACCGTCTTCAATGAAATCCGCCGCGTGTTAAAGCCGGAAGGGACGCTCTGGATCAACTTCGGCGACACTTACGCCAACAAAACTAAAGGCGGGCAGCACAACCAACCGCAGGGAAATTTGTTCGACTCGCTCTCCAAACGAGCAAAACTGCCGAAACTGAAAACCGTTTTGAGTATCCCCGCCAAATCGCTCTGCCTGGTTCCCGAACGCTTCGCCGTCAGGATGATCGAGCAGGGCTGGATTCTGCGAAATCAAATCATCTGGCATAAACCGAACGTGATGCCGCAGTCGGTTAAAGATAGATTCACCGTTGATTTTGAAAAAATGTTCTTTTTCGTCAAAGAGAAAAACTATTATTTCGAGCGGCAGTTCGAGCCGCTCAAAAACCCGCAAGAGATGCAGCGCAGATTCTCTAACCCGTTTACCAACCATCAGTATCGGCAGATCAGCCGCAAGCGACTGTCCGATAGGGAAGCCGTCAAACGCGCGCAGCAGGCGATTCTGAAAAACGGTCGCAACAAACGGTGCGTCTGGTCAATCGGAATCGGAACGGCGAACGGCGGACACTTCGCCGTCTATCCGCCGCGATTGATTGAAACGCCGATCAAAGCCGGCTGTCCGAAGAATGGCATCGTGCTTGACCCGTTTATGGGCAGCGGGACGACCGCCGTGGTCGCCAAAGGACTCGGCAGAAATTACATCGGCATCGAACTTAACCCGCAGTATGCGCGAATGGCGCGAAGGAGGATTGCGACAGCGCGACCAAACTAAAACTCTCGGTAAAGCGCAATCTTCCCGGCTCGGACAATTAAAAGAAGAAAAATGTATGTTCAAAATAAAAGAAATCGTCAAAACGTCGGGTAAGGGGCGCGCCGCCGGGTGGGACAGCATTACCGGAGTCGTCACCCAAGTCTTGGAAAATAGTCTCATCGTTCAGTGGAACCGGTGCGCGGTTCAAGACGGAATGCCGTTTAACGAACTCGTTTCGAGCGGCGAATTTGCCGAGGCGGTGCCGCACGTTTGCCGCGAACTTCACGCGGGAGAAAACGGCTTAACTGCCGGTAAATTATTCACGACGAACGATGAAAAGCCGTAAGACTGATAGGTTCTTTGACTCTTTTTCCGCACCGCTTTTTATCAATTGTAAAAGGCGGCGTTATCTTATTCGCCGAACAGCCGCGCTTTTTCACAAATTTTCAAAATCCAAATGTTAAATCTGCCGTCGAATCTGCTGGGCGATTCGTCGAAAAACTTCTCGGTTAATTGTTTCACGCTTTTTCGAGACCATCCAAACCTCCCGCGAATCAGGAAGTCAAGTATAACCGCTGCCCGTTTTCAGCGCGTTTGACCGGACAGGCTCGGCGGAACGTGCGGACTGGACACGCAATTATTCACAATAAATTACCGGTCGAGTTTTTTTCTTTTCCGAGCGATTCGCGCTTGAGCCACCTTTCATCGCGGGCGATATAGATTAAAACCGAATCCGCTTTCTCGTCGATAATTTTGTGCAAATCATTTTTCACGGTTTCAATCTGAGCGGCGGTCAATTCGCCTTCAAAAACGGAATTCTGCCGCCAGTGCAGAAAGCGTTTCAGGCATTTGTGCGCTTTTCCGACTCGCTCGACCGCGACATCGTAGACGATTAAAACATACATACAATTTCAAAAAGTTTAGACGGGGCTGACAATTTCTTTTCTTTATCTTTTCTTTATGTTATAAATCTTTCACCCGAAGTCTGCCAAGCGGCTTGACCGCCTAAATATGAGTTACCGAACGCATCTCACGGAGAGGCTCATCCAGATTCTCTTTAAATTGATTCGCCGCCCGCATTCGCGGCAGGAATTGGCGCGTGAATACGGGGTCAACGCGAAAACCATCAGCCGCGACATTGACGCGCTTTCGCTCGAATATCCGATTATCGCCAAGCGCGTCGGCAGAGAGGTTAAATACCGCTTCACCGACGATTTCAAGTTTGAATTTCCGACGCTCTCCATCGAAGAACTCGCCGCGCTGCTTTTGGCGCAGGAATCAATCGCCGAAATCGGTATCACCGCCAAAGGGACATTCTACGGCAGTTACGCCGAATCGCTGTTGGAGAAAATCCGCAAATCGCTGCCGACTTCCGTCCGCCGCAAAATGGAGGCGTTGGCGCAAGTTTACGGCTCGGCGGCGATTTCCGCCAAAAACTTTGCCCGCCACACCGAAACGATTGACCGGCTGGCTTCGTGCGCCGTGCGGAAAAAGCGAATCTCCGTCAATTACCACGCCCTCGGCAGCAACGAGGAAAACCGGCGCACGTTGGAGCCGTATGCCGTTTATTTCGACCCGGACGGGGCGACCTTAAAACTCGTCGCTTTTGACCCGGTTCATCGAGAGCCGCGCGTGTTTTCGGTCGAGAGAATTTCCAATTTCAAAGAATTAAACGAAATTTTCACGCGCCCGAAGGAATTCGACTTGAAAACCTACCTCGACGAAAACTGCTTTAACGGCATTCACGGCACCCCCGTAACCGTCCGATTAAAAGCGACGGGCATTACGGCGCGCATCTTCGCCGAGCGCAAATTCCATTCGTCGCAGAAAATAATCGAGCGGAAACAGCGGCGCGGCGACCGGGCGGAAATTATCACGATTGAAATGCGCGTCGCCTCCGGCAGAGGTTTAATCAGATTTATCCTGAGCCATCTGCCGAACATCACGGTCGTTTCGCCGAAAGAACTCCGCGAGGAAGTCAGGCAGGTTTTATTACGCGGCTTAAACACTTTATAGAAAAATCCTCGAATCGGGGAAAATACTTGACCCGCTTTGCTGCCAGGATTTAACTTATTGAGGAGAATTTATCAAATGCGGCTTCATTTCACCTTATCGCCGAACGTCGAACCCGTTTCGTTCGCCTACCAGCACCGGTTGACGGGCGCGTTCCACAAATGGCTGGCGGATAACGATTTACACGATAAAATCAGTCTCTATTCTTTGAGTTGGCTTGACGGCAGCCGTCGCGTCCGCGACCGTCTGGACTTTCCGCGCGGCGCGAAATGGTTCGTCAGCTTCTACGAGGATGAATACGCCGAAAAATTAGTGGGCGGCGCATTGCGCGAGCCGGAGATGTTCTGCGGAATGTCTGTGATTCGCATCGAACAGCAAACTACGCCCGATTTCGGCAAACAATACAATTTCAAAGTCGCCAGCCCGGTTTTCGTCAAAGGCAAACAACCGGCAAACGGCAAACCGCCGCATCATTATCTTTTCAATGAACCGGAAGCCGACGTGCTTTTGACCGCGACCTTAATTCACAAAATGGATGCCGCCAACCGCGAATCAAACGAAACACGCTTTACCGAGACGGATAAACAAGTCAAAGTCGGCTTCGACCGCGAATTTCAGAGTCCGAAAATAAAACTCGTGCGAATCAAAAACATTGACCACAAAACGAGCGTCTGCCCCGTCATCATCGAAGGCACACCCGAAGCCGTCCGTTTTGCTTGGAACGTCGGCATCGGCAACGGCACGGGAAGTTGTTTTGGCGCACTAAAATAAAAGTTTAGAATTTTTACTTTTTGATATTTGACATTAAAAGTTGGATAGTTTAATTTATCCCCAGTTCCCCAAGAATTATTAACGGAGATTAATTGAACCGGTGCGGAATTGAAACTTAATAACTCTGTGGGGTAATTTGGGGAATAAATTAAAAGTAGCAACAGAACATTTTGCGAATTCTCTGTTGCTACTTGCTTACGAAGGTGTGGCGAAATTTGGTAAGCGCATCCGACTTTTAATCGGACAGCCTGGGCGACTTTGCGGGTTCAAATCCCGCCGCCTTCACTTTTTTATTTTCTCATAATAAAGCCTTTGTTTCAAAGTTTGGAGATTTTCAAATGACAGAAAATTTAAATTTCTTGTTAGAACCGTCAACATTCAGTAAACGTGGAAAACTTTTCATTGAAGCACTTGCGCCGCTTTCGATGGTGGCAAGTTTACCCGGAAAGTATTATCGAAGTCAGCGTGAACCAACCGCACAAATGCTCTACGGACTTATCGAAAATGCGTTCGGCTGGCATATCTCGGATGTAGAGAGAAAAGAATTAGAGAGGAAACTCAAAAGGAAGTTTGGAATAGACTTAGAAAAATCGGGAGTCGGTTTCATCAGCATCTTGCAATTTCATCTGCGATTTAGCACTTCGCTGATTCCGCCGCTTCTGCATTATGACGATTTATGGGCGCAGCATTTGAAAGGCGGTTCGTTTATCGGCGGAAGCCGTAATTATGATTCGCGGGCGATCAAAATTATGAACGCTGAACGCGGCAAAAAGATAGCGATTAATGATTTGGGCGGCTCAAGCAAAGATTCGGACAAACTGCATGATTTCGACGATAACGATAAGATTCACGTTAACGTCGTTCGCCCGTATTTTCCGCAGTATTACGTCAGTCCGACACCGCGTGAGTATGTTATTCCGCAGGGCGAATATATTTTCGTTGTCGAAACGAGTGAAATATTAGCCGAAATGGTTCAATCGGCGTTTGATAATCCCGCCGCGCCGCTTTATCTCGGCTCGAATGACGGTTGGGTCGAAGTGCGTTGGGAGGTTTTTGAATGAAAGAATTGCTTCAAAATTTGATCCATCCATATTCGCGTTACGGTTTGGCAATCGCTTTGTTTGAAGCGCAGATGCCGCTTGATGAATTAACACAGGAAAATGTTTCGGAAGTTTTAGCGGCGGCAATTGAAGCCGGAATGGAAAATTTTCGGATAATGACTGACGACAATCCAGAAACGGCGGAAATTTTACGTTTTCGCCAGATAAAAAAGGATATTTTATTCAAAGATTCAAAACTCGTGCAATCGGCAGGTTTGGCTAATCAAGGAAAATATCTTGCACCGAGCATAGTTACCACCGACGGCGACGCAAAAGGAACTTTTGAAAACGCGAAAAGCATTGCTGAATCTCTCCGCAAGTCTGTTTCGTTATTAAAACCTCAAGATTTAAGTCGTTCGTTTGCGCCGACCACGGCGAAAATCAATAACGGGAAGAGTTCTCAATCACCGCCGAAAGGAACGCTTTTCGAGTGCGCTTGTTCGGCGATTACGACACTCACGCCAATAAAACCGGCGGCGTGGCTCGAAATGCGAAATACCGTTATTATTCCTGATTTGCCGCTAATTGAAGCAGACAAAGAAGCGGGAGAAGAAAAATTTCCGCTTCTTGATTTTATTGAAATTCTTCAGTTGATGTTGCTTGACTCACTTCGGGAAAATGTAATGGACGCGAAACTTGACCAAAGCAAAACCGAGAAAAAATATAAGCGTCCGCAAATTTTCAACGGTAATTATCCGTTTGCGCCGCGAGATGCGGCATTCGGCGCGGTCGGTTTATTAGCGGCAATGGGCAAGTGGGGACAACGCGCGGGTGAAATCGAGCGCACGAAAAAAGTTTTGGAGTCAATTACGGGAAACGAACAACAAGGCGGAAGACCGCTGTATATAATTAGTTATGACAGCATTTCACAAGTTCAATTTACGCATCACGTCGCCCGGCTCGCTGTTTCAGGAAAGTTGAGCGATATGATTGCCGCTTTTTCTTATCAAACTCGGCTTTATGCCGACACCGAAAACAAAAACCCAGATCGTTACAATTCAAGTTTCAAAACCAATTACGAGCTTTTGAAATTGATGACGGGACGGTTTTTGCAATTTTTTAATCAGTCCGCTTTTCAGGATTTCTTGGCGATTCGGGCTGAATACCTACCAATAATCGAACCAATTTTTAAGGAGTATTTTATGGCAAAACAAAACATTTCCCGTGAGATTGTCGAATCTGCGCGAACGATGGGACAGTGGCTTAATCGAATGGCGTATTTCGTTGCAAAAGAAAATGTAGAAAGCGAAAAGGCTATATCCGAACCTGATAAAGCGAAGAAAATCAGACAGGTTAAATCGAAGATTTTAACCGAAATTGAAAGTGCTGTGATGAGTGCGAAAACGCCGCAGGAAATGTTTTCAATGACCAACATTCGCGCCGTCAGACTTTCAAACGAAGAAGCACCGGCACAAGCAGAAGTTTTTATGACTGAAGCTATCATTGGCGATCAGATTAGTCTTAAAGACGCGAAGCATTTACTTACTGCATATTTACGTTTACGGCAAAATTTTGAGAAATCGGATAAAGCCGTAGGAGTCGAAGAAATTCAATCAGAAACAATTAGCACGGAAATTTCAAGTAACTCTTTCAGTCCCGATTTAATCGCTTGAATAAAATTTAACAGGAGAAAATAAAATGGAAATCAAAGGAATTCTCGTTACGTTTATCGCGCCGATGAACGATCACATCGCCAATGGCGGCGAAAAACTTTTGGGAAACGCTTCGTCAATTAAGCAACGTCCTGACGGGCGCGTTTATATTTCAGGTCAGAAACAACGCCACGCACTTTTCAGCGCGATGGAGCGACTTAATTTCAGCGACGAAAATCGCGGCGAAACTTATATTTCAAATGGCGACGGCACGACGACCATTATCGAGAACGATTTACGCGCCGATTTAGGCGGATTTTTGCAGACAAAAAAAGAAAGCTATTCAGGACGCAGAACCGCGCCTTTGACTGCAACTCCCGCAGTTGCGCTTGAACCTTCGGAAGTCGGACGTGATTTGTTAATTCGTTTAAAAGTTTTGGAAAATGACGATAGCAAAAAGCAAGCCTTAGCAACACGTGAATACAGTCAGAGAGATTTGATGTTAATGAATTTTTTCGTCGACATCGGCGCAGTTTCGATTCGCAAAGATTACACCTATGAAGGCGAAATGCACTTGCGGACGCATTATCACAAGCACGTTGACGAAACGGAAAGAAAACGACGTATTAGATTGGCTCTGGAAGCGACTAATTCTTTAACCGAATACGCCAATAACGCCCGCAATGCGACGAGCGGCGAACCGCAGAAAATTCTCATCGTTTTCGACACGAAATTGAGCCGCAAAGCCGCGCGTTATTTCAACGCCGAAGAAACTGAACGCAAAAACATTCTGCGCGAACTCGACAGTCGCGGCGCAAAATACTTTTTCGGCGACGACACAACGAGCGAAGGCGACAGCGTTTTCGACGCTTACGAAAAAGCATTCGCGTTCTTAAACGACAATACTTTGTTTGACCCAACCGGCGGCGCATCGCCGATTACTTCGGACGAATATGAAAATCGAACCAAGTGAACCAATCGCCAAGACTTCCGGTTTGCCGCTCAAGGAACATAATCAAAATCTTTTGAAGCAAGCCGCAAATGCCTTATCGCAACGCTCGTTTGTCATCGAAAAGTATAAAAAACTAACGAACGGCGCGGATTTTAAAGCCGAACTCGAAACGAGCGCGAAATGGCACGACATCGGAAAAACCGATGACGATTGGCAGATTCCTGTCCAAAAAGATTTCGCCGTTTGGCAAACTTTGAGCGAAACCGAGAAAAGAAGTTTTCGAGCGACGAATTTGATGAAAGTCAAAATCCGCCACGAAATGGCTTCGCTGCAAATTGCGCTCGAAAACAATTATGCGCTTTCACGAACGGTCAAAGCCGCAATTGCCGCACATCACGGAAAATTGAGCCGTCGCCACGATGAACGCTGGAAATACCGTTCAATTTTTCAAAAATTTTGGGGCGAATTTGTCAATGAAAGTGCAGAATTTCTAATGCGCGAGAAACAAACTTTCGACAAGATTATTTTGAAGCGTTATCAGTTCGACGGCATTCGTGCGCTTTTACAGTTGATTGACCACCGCGCCAGCGCAAAAGAAAACGGCGACCAGTTGCCGGAGTTCAAAACTTTTGACTACAAGTTTCCGCATCAAAATGAGTTCGGAAAAGATAAAAAAAACGAAGTCCAAAAAAAAATCGAACAACTGTGGGACGAACCTTTTTCGATTCTTCGCGCACCGACCGGCGCGGGGAAAACCGACGCGGCTTTGTTGTGGGCAAAGCATCAGATTAATGAAAAACGCGCCGACCGCTTAGTTATCGCAATGCCAACGCGCTTTACGGCAAACGCTCTGTCTATTACGGTGACGGAGGAAAACTTCAAAAATCTAGGCGATGCCGGGCTTTACCATTCGAGCGCGTTATACCAACGGTTGAAAGATAAAGATTTTAAGTCGAAAAAAGAAGAGTGGGAAGTTAAGCGATTCGTTGACAAAGAACAGGATTTAGCCAGAACTTTGGAAACGCCTTTAACCGTGACAACAATTGACCATTTGTGCATTTGTTTAACCGGAACGCGAGAAACACATCACGCAACATTTTTCGGATTAGCAAATTCGTGCGTCGTGATTGACGAAGCCGATTTCTACGATGAGTTCACGCAACTCAACATCGTCGTTTTGCTTCGCGCTCTGCGATTGTTAAAAGTTCCGGTTCTGTTGATGAGCGCAACCGTTCCCGATTCGGCAATCGAACTTTATCAGCAATCTGGTTTTGAAATTAATAAAATTCACGCCGACGAATCCGATTATGAAAGAACTCGATGCACCATTACGCGCTACAAAGATACAGAATTTCCCGAAAACATCGAAGAACTTTTGCAACGTGCTTTAGATGGCGAACCGACGATAATTTATGCCAACACGGTAGCGCGGGCGCAAAATTATTACAAATGGTTCAAAGATAAAATTCGTGATTCGTTCGGCAAAGCGGAATTACAGCAGGATGACATCGTGATTTATCACAGTCGTTACATCGAACCGCACAAAGTTGAAAAAGAAAATCAGTTACGCGAACTGCTCGGACGCAAAGCGTGGGAAACCGGAACACAGCGCGGCGTGGCAATTCTAACGCAAATTGGTGAAATCAGCGTTAACATCAGCGCAAATTTAATGATTTCCGATTTATGTCCGCTCGACCGTTTAGCGCAGAGAGTCGGCAGATTGGCGCGTTTCACCAAAGACGGCGGCGAACTGTTTATTATTAAACCATTGA
Organism: Pyrinomonadaceae bacterium; assembly: GCA_043768465.1. Lineage (GTDB taxonomy): Bacteria > Acidobacteriota > Blastocatellia > Pyrinomonadales > Pyrinomonadaceae. The sequence continues at coordinate 4,284 of JAYVKL010000346.1, read as the reverse complement.
AGACGGACAATTACGGCGAAACCAAATTTTATCCTGCGCCCTACGGCGAATACAGCAGAAAAGAAGGCTGGCAAACTTCGGATGTTTTGGAGAAATCTGATGAATTACTAACCGAAGGCGATTACAGCGCGAAAACTTTTGTGGATAAGGTCAATCAACTTTATCCAAAGCTAAAAGAATCCGCGTCTGATGCGCTCCAAAACAAAAAACAACTCGAAAGATTAATCGTCGCCAATTGGCTGATTTTGCCCGCCGAAACCGTCGAAGAAGAAACCGCTGAGGATTCCGACCAAACAAAAGATTGGCGCAGTCGTGACATTCCGTTTCAATACACAATTTTTACCGGATTTGAGCCAAATTTTGATTTTGGTGATGAAGATGATTATCGTCCACCAACGAATAAATCCGAACTGCGAGAATTTGAAGCAAAATACGGTATTAGCTGCTATGCATATGAATACCATAAAGCCAAAAAAGCCGGAAAGATTGATTCGCTGGAAAATAACAAAGCTCTTGTTTTTGACATCAAAGGTGAAACAGTTACGCGCGAGTTCGTTTCGCCAAATTATTACAATAAAGAAACAGGATTAAATTTCATTGATGACAGTTTTGGCATTGATAACTAGTGCTTTGTAACTGAAGTTTTTGGAATCGCCTTCTTCGTTCAGAGTCCACGCTTTCAGCGTGTTTCCGCCGCGCTTCGCGGTCGGAAGAACAAACTGAAGTTTGGAATCTGAACGAAGGCGAAAACTTAATTATCACAAACTTAGATTACAAAGCACTAGTGAAAGATTTAGGCAAACATAATCAGGTATAGTCGAGTAGAATATTGGGTATGATTGATTCCATCGAACAATTCAGCACCGAATTTGCGCCGACATACGAGATTCCTAATTTGATTTCCGAGATTGATGAATTCAAAGGGAAATGGATGGCTTGGCAGAATCTTTCGCCCGACAAACTGCCCGCGCGGCGGCGGGTGGCGACGATTGAGAGCATCGGGTCTTCGACACGGATTGAAGGCGGAAAATTTCCTTGACCGTGAATAATCTCAAACAGATTAATTCGGTAACGCTGAAATTTTTGAGCAACGACGTTTCGCATCGCGGAAATTATAAAAAGTCGTCGAATAATGTCGTCGCCTTCGATGCGGACGACAGGAAAATCGGCGTTGTTTTTGAAACCGCATCGCCTTTTGGAACGCCTTTGGCGAGGGCAAAACCGGTCAATTGGCTGAATGAAACGATTGATAAAAAACGGATTTATCCGCTGGCTGTTAAAATTCTCGCGCTTTTGAAGGAACACGAGCGTTTGAGCATCACGGAAATCGAAACATTAACGAACGCCAATCGCAATACTTTGAAAGTCCGTCTGTGCGAACTCGTCAGCGACAATTACATCGAACAAAACGGCAAGGCGCGTTCAACTTGGTATCGGCTGAAAGCGTAAATTATGTCCGAAACTTTAACGAAATTTACGGGAACCGAAGTCGGCTATTATTTTATCTGCCGAAAAAAACTCTGGTGGTTTCATCACGGCATTGAGATGGAAAGGGAGAACGACCGCGTGAAAATGGGCAAGCTCGTTCACGAGACGGCGTATAACCGAAAGACGAAGGAAATCTCGATTGACGGGAAAATCGTGCTGGACTGGCAAGCGGACGGCGTGATTCATGAAGTTAAACTAACCGATAAAATGGAATCGGCGCATGAATTTCAACTGCTTTACTACCTTTATTATCTGAAACAAAAAGGCGTGGAAAACCTCACCGGACAGATTGATTACCCGAAACTGCGGCACACGCAAACGGTTGAATTAACCCCTGAAAAGGAAGCGGAACTCGAAACGGCACTGACGGAAATGGCAAAAATTGTCGCGCTTGACGCGCCGCCGAAAGTCGAGTTTATGAAGATTTGCAATTCGTGCAGTTATGCCGAACTCTGCTGGGGGTAGCCTTAAGGCAAAAGGTAAAAGTAAAAAGGCAAAATAGACGCTGCCTTCTAAAATCCGAAATTTGAAATCCAATACCGAATTATGGCAAGACATTATTACCTCACGCGTTCCGGCAGACTGCGGCGCAAAGACAATACGCTGGCTTTTGAACCGGCGGCGGATGAAACTGAACTCGAAACGGCGATGACATCGGAAGATAAGGCGGAAAGTTTCGGCGAAACCGTCTCGGAAATCGGCGGCGGTTTGGGCGCGGATTTTCTCGGCAATCTCGATTACGAATCGCCCGCCGCGCCCGTCGAAGATGAAAAACAGCTTGCCGACATTCTTGACGGCGAAACCGAATCGCCGGTGCGCGTCAAAGACCGCCGCACGATTCCGGTCGAAGACGTGGACGCGATCTGGTCATTCCGCGAACTGGATTTGAATTCCAAAGTTCTCAATTTTCTCGCGCAGAAAAAGATTCCGATTCATTTTTTCAATTACTACGGTTTTTACAGCGGCTCGTTTTACCCGCGTGAATATCTGCAAGCCGGGTTTTTGCTGGTCAAACAGGTCAAACACTACAGTTCACCACAGAAACGACTGCTGATTTCGCGTGAACTGATCGGCGCGGCACTGCATAATATCCTGCGAAATCTGCGTTATCGGGATTCGCGCGGCGCGGATTTGCTTTCCGAAACCGAAGCCGTCCAGACGGAAGTGCTGCGGCTTGCCGAGGTTAAAGACATCAGCCAGTTAATGGGATGCGAAGGCAGAGCGCGAGCCGCTTATTATAAGGCATTTGAGAAAATCATCAAACGCGATGTCGAATTCAAAAGAAGAGTCCGCCGTCCGCCCGACAATATGGTCAACGCGCTGATGTCTTTCACCAACGGTTTGGTTTACTCAAGTGTGCTGACGCAGATTTACCGCTCGCAGCTTGACCCGACGATTTCGTTTCTGCACGAACCCGGCTTCCGCCGGTTTTCGCTCGCGCTCGACTTGGCGGAAGTCTTCAAGCCGGTGTTAGCCGACCGTCTGATCTTTCGGCTTTTCAATAACGGGCAGCTTTCCGAAAAGCATTTCGCGCAGGATTTGAACTGTTGTTATCTCAAAGAGACGGGCAGAAAAATTGTGCTGCGCGAATGGGATGCGCGTCTGCAAACGACTATCGAACACCGGCGTTTGAAACGAAAAGTCAGTTACGAACGACTCATCAGGCTGGAATGCTACAAGCTCGTCAAACATCTGACGGATGTTGAAGAATACAAAGGCTTTCGTGCCTGGTGGTAGCAATAAGAAAGTCGTCAGCCTGATTTATATGGCAGGCAACCGATGGAAAAAATCACGGCTTTAATCAACAAAAATATTTTAACTGCAACAAAAATAAGCAATTAATCCGCATCGTCAACCGACCGCCTTTTTCGCACTATTGCTACCCGACGACCCCGACTCTCGAAATAACGATTGTAAACTGAACATAAAGTCAATATAATCAATGAAGTATATTGCTTGAAAAAGGCTTTTTAATTGAACCAGTGTGGAATTGAAACTTGCTTGATTGCGGCGTGCCGAAATCAAAAGTTCGAGTTTTTAATTGAACCAGTGTGGAATTGAAACTTCGCCCGCCCGCGTTTTTCGGGTTGATTTTCTTTTTTTTTAATTGAACCAGTGTGGAATTGAAACAGATGAAAGCCTTTGCCGGTGATCGAGCCGCCGATTTTTAATTGAACCAGTGTGGAATTGAAACCGATTTGGTCAACCACGCCGTGTCCTTAAGAGACAACTTTTTAATTGAACCAGTGTGGAATTGAAACCTGAACAAAATGTGATTATCGAAGCTATTGAAACGGTTTTTAATTGAACCAGTGTGGAATTGAAACGAGGATAAACCGGGAAATCCGCAAAAGTTGGGATGTTTTTAATTGAACCAGTGTGGAATTGAAACTTCACAGCTTCGGGCGAAACGATGGTTGTGTTTTCCAATTTTTAATTGAACCAGTGTGGAATTGAAACCGAAACGACTGTCGGAATGAAGCGGAAATTGCCGTTTTTTAATTGAACCAGTGTGGAATTGAAACTCCACCATCTGAGGCGGTTATCGGTCATCGCGTATTGGTTTTTAATTGAACCAGTGTGGAATTGAAACCGTGTCGGGTGTATTGCTTTCGACGTTGTATGCTTGTTTTTTAATTGAACCAGTGTGGAATTGAAACACTTGCAAAGCAGTTTCGTCGTTTGGCGTTGCGCCTATTTTTAATTGAACCAGTGTGGAATTGAAACCCCGACTACAGCGCGCAGAACGAAGTCGGTTTGATTTTTTTAATTGAACCAGTGTGGAATTGAAACTAC
>JAYVKL010000345.1:0-11105 GCA_043768465.1 Pyrinomonadaceae bacterium | reverse complement strand
CACGGATTGTGGAACACGCTGAAACTCAAGATGTTAGATTACAAATTGTGTTTTGCCAATCTAATTTCTTATGCTTAATCTCTAATCAAGACTCAGGTTGACATCTCCGATAAGTTTTTTAATGCGTTTTTTCGTTCGCTTAAAAGAGTCATTTTTCGGGATAGAAATAAGAACAAACGCCTTTGATTTCGAGCTATTAGAAAGTGAAACTATTACAACGTCAAATTCTGAAAACTCCTCCCGTAATGAGATTTTTCCGTATTCCTCTAACGGAAATTGATCAGCTATTTGATCGGCAATCACGGCTGTCTCCGATGCATTGTTTGAGCAGTTTTTCGGCAGACCTTTAACCGTTACGGTTGTCTTGATTTCAATTCCGCCTTTTTCCGATACGACTCTGATCGCAGACGTTCCCTGTCATTCGGTTATGGCACCTTCTGAAATTATCCATTCATATTCGGCGTTATATTTTTTTAGTTTTTCGCTTGCCGACACGGAAAAAATTATTGATTCACCAAACATCGTAAGCCTCAAAGGCGCGACTATTTTTATCGTCGGACAAAGCGAATCATCTTTTTGAGCAAACATCGAATCGCAAACTAAAAGAAGCAAAATCGCTGTAGATAAAACTTGTCTCATATATTTTTTTCCTCAAAATAAAATACAACAACTTAATAAAAACTAAAAGTATTTTGCGAAAATGCGTGTTTCATACTTGAAACACAAAACAACTTATGCTAAGTTTGTTGCATCAATGAAACAGAATGCCTTTGACGGGAGGTATTTAACGGACGGGTAGTAAGCAACAACATCAAGAAAATTTGGAGCTAAGGAGAAAGCAAAATGAACAATATCAATAAACCGAAAATCAATCCGCTAAGTCGGATGCCGCGCCAGCAGCGGTTAATTATGGCGATTCGCGGCGGCGCGGGCGTGGGCAAAAGTCATTTTATCAGTTCGATGGCGGACGCGGGTTTGGGGAAACTCTGCATCTTCGACACCGAACGCAAGGCGCGGCTGCTGCGCGGAGTCGGGCAGAAATTTGACGCGCTCGAAATCGAAAAAACGGACGAGTTGCCGGAGTTTATCGAATGGGCGATTAACGGCGAAGGCACGGAACAGAATTACGGCTGTTTCGCTTTAGATTCCTGGGCGGCGTATTTCGGGGCGAAACATTCGCAGATGCTTGAAGCTGTGCGGGAAAGAACGGGCGACCCTTTGGCGCAGCCGACGGCGGAAGAATTAGCCGCCGACCAGATGATTCTGCAATCGGTTTTGCGAAAGCTCTGCATCGAATCGGGCAAGTGCGTCGTCATCGCCGATCAAATCGCGGCGCGCGGCAAAGAAGCCAAAGAAGACAACGAAATCGGGCGTGTGCTGCCGATGACGGCGAGCGGCTTGGAGTATTTCGTGGACGTGATGCTCGAAGTTTCATTGCAGGAACGCGACGGGGAAATCACAAGGGTTTTTCAGGTCGTCAAGTCGAATTCACCCGCGTTTGAAGTCGGGTTCGAGATGACCGGCAACATCGGATTTAAAGATTTTCTCGAATATATGAAAGGCGAACAGGCTCTCGAATTGGCGTTTGACGCGCCCGCGAAGTCCGAAGTCCCGGAGTTTATCGAAGACAAACAGACGCTTTCAATCGCGCCGCAAGCGATGACGGTCGAAGATTTGGTCAAAAAAGCCGAAGCGAACGGTTTCAAAAAAGCCGACATCGTAACGGGCGCGAAAATCTATCACAATCAATCGAATATTTATCACCTGACTGACGAGCAAATTTTAGATTTAGACCGTCGAATGACGGCGCGAATGTCCAAAACGCAGACGGCGGCGAAGGAAGAAAAAACGGACAAACGCGCAAAAGCGGCGTAAATTTTCGCAAAATAGGCAAAAGGCGAAAGAGAAGGGTGAAAGTTTGTGGAAACGAGCTTTCACCTCTTTTTTCGTTTAGAGTCCACGCTTCAGCGTGTTCTTCCTTCGAGGAAGCGTGGCGGGACAAAGTGCGTTTCGCGTTTGGACTCTGAACGAAGAAAAATTACTCAATCATTTTTGTCGTCGGAATCGGGCGGCGCACTGCTCGACGGCGCGAGTTGGCAGGCGCAGACAAAACCGTCTTCGACGCGCACGTCGTCAACGAATTGCCCGTCGGTTGCCGTGCCGTTGTCCGTGCCGACGCGCCAGCGAAAACGGACGTTTTTGCCCGCCGCCCGCGCCGGAAGTTTGATGGCGACGGTCACGAAAGCGGGCGTTTGGTTAACACCGCTTTTGCCTGACCAGCCGAATCTGCCGGCGAGCGGATTTTGACAGCAAGCGTCAATAATGCCGTCATAGCCGCCGGATTCAAACGTGCCGCCCGCGATCAGAATGTCTCGAAATTTGCCGAAATTGCCGACTTTGATTTCCAAAACCGCGCCGTCGTAAAGGCGGTTTCGCAAAAAAGTCGTTTCCAAATTGTAGCGGTGGCGAAAGGTTAGACGGGCGTTCGCCGAATTGATGCGGAACACGGGCGACGTTAATTCGTTGAGACCGACTTGATTGGCGGCGGCGGAATGAACGGAGTTCGGCGGCGACTCGAAATGTTCTTCGGTCGTCGCCCAGATGCTCTGCGCTCCGGTCGCCGAACTCGTCCAGCCAACCGGCAAAATCGGCAGATTGACGACATCGAAATCTTCCTGAAACGCGATGCGCCGCGCTCCGGCGTTGAGGTTGATCGTAATTGTGCCGAGATTTTCCGCGCCGTCATTTAACTGCAAAGTCAGCGCGAGCGCGTCGCCGCAGCGCAGAGTCGGCGCGGCGGTGAAAGTGAACGGGCGCAAAACGTCCGCGCCGTTCACGATTAACGCGCCGTAATTTTGCGCTGCCGACGGGTTGATAATTCCGCCCGCCGCCAGCAGCGTCGCGGTCAAATTCGTCGTATTTCTCGCGCCCGTATTGCGAAGCGCGATGTTCAGAGTAACGGTTTCATTCGGTTCGGCGGCGTTATCGAGCGAGCAGCTTTCCGACGTAAATTGAAAGCCGCTCGACATTAAAATCGCCGTCGGCTGAAGCGCGAAACTCTGCGTTAAAATTTGCCCGTTTACGATTGTTACAATTACGGTTTGCGGACGAAAACCGTTTGCCGTCGCGGTCAAATTATAAGTATTCGGCACGACGGTTAAACTACCAAAGCTCCCCGTCGCGTTCGTGTTTCGCGTGTAAACCGCATTTGCCGTCACGACTGCATTCGCAATCGGCTGGTTGTCGGCGGCGTTCTTCACGGTTCCGGTAATCGTCGCTCGCGGCGCATTTGTGCATTCGGCAAATTTGAATTTTCCGATGCGCGTCAGCCAGCCGTAAGCACTTTCCTTCTGACTCGCGGCGGTGTAGTATTCGCCCGTCATCCAAAAAGTGCAGTCGTCCGACGGGTCAACGGTCATCTGGCTGTAATCGCCCCAACGGTAGCCGAAGCCGGTTTGCACGCCCGTGCCTTTGATTAAATTCACTTCGTCGCGGAACATGCCGACGGGTTCGTTCGCCAATTTTCCGGTGTATTTAATGTCGGGCTTTTCCGTTTCGCTCGCCGCCGAATAGCCGACGGCTAAATTGCCTTGATTGTCCTGCGCCGCGCTGCCGATCCAGCGGCTGAGGTCGTTCGTGCCGATGGTCGAATTTTCACGAACGCTGAAAACACCGTTTGATTTTCGCAGTTCGTAAACGCGGACACCGGCGCGATAAGTTTGATCGAGCGGCGTAACGCGCACGGTTTGATTGACGACGATTGATTCGGACGCGCCGAAATTGCGGTAAGCGGCGCGATACATCAAACGGTCGGACTGCGAATCGAGCAATTCGCCGGGCGCGGGCTGCGCGATGTCGGCGCGGTCGGGCGGCGATGTCGGGTCGAACGGCGCGACGAGCAAAGGACTTTCGCCGCGTTCAAGAAACGTCGAAGCGTTCGGATTGATAAAATCGGCGTGAAAATCGAACAGGCGCAGAGCGTCGTTCGGATCGCCGTATTCGGTCGCCGTGTAACTGAGAAAAGTGTTCGGCGCGTTCGACGGCGGCGCGTTCAAGCCGTCCAAATCCGACGGCAGATAACCGCCGCGCCGTTCGATGGAAGCTGCCGGCAAATTGAAATAAATGAAGCTCGCGCTCCGGTCGCCCGCGAGCATTTTCTTTTTATCAAAGGCGAAAACGCCGTTGCCGGTGAAATCGTTGCCGGTAAATTCGTCGGTTGACATATAAATCCCGTCCGTCCAAACGCCGAGTTTCGGGTAATCGTTAAGGCGCAGATTCGGCATCACGAATTCGTAGGCGAAATACGCGCCCGTCGGGTCGGAGGTCTGCGAGACGGCGATCATCTGACGAAACGGCGGCGCGTTCGTGCAGAACTGGCTCAGAATCCAGCGGTCGGCGAGCGGGTCGTAAAGCGTGATCGGGTTGCCGAAATTGCCCTGCGAACACGGCGTGTTGAGAACCGCGAAAACATCGCTCAACTTAAAAGCCGGTGTTAGCGGCGCACCGTTTTTGTCGTAAATTCTGGTTAGAATATTGACCGACTGCACAAAATGATTCGGTCCGACATCGCCGTTCATATCCGGCGGAATCACGGCGAAACCGTAAACATCGTTGTTTTCCCGGTTGGAAATCCCGTCGAACGAAAGCGACGGCACGGGCATCGGCGCGGCGGAAAATTTAATTAAATTGCGGTCGGCATCGTGAATCGTGTTCGGGTTTTCGGCGGGAAAGTTAGAGATGCCGGACACGCTGAAAACCTTACCGTCGGCGTTGGCTGTTTTTTTTAAAAGCGCGAGATCGCTGATTTTCCCTGTTTCGGCAAAGGCGGCGGCTTGAAAGGTTTGCGGTTTGGCGACGGAAATGTTCTGAGATCGTTCGTTCGGCGATTCGGTTTGTCGGCTCGCCGCCGTCCGGTAGAAAGCCAAAAAAGAAATCGCGCCAATGATTGATAAAATTACAGTCAGCCGTTTTTTCATTGTTTTGGGAGCGTTCTAAATTTTTAAGATAATGTTAGCGAAAATTTACACTTTGGAAAAGTTGAAATAAGTTTTGAGTTCAAGCTTTAGTTTGCCCAGCCCGCGAGGCGCGGCTGAAGAAACACGCTAAAGCGCGAACTCAAAACGCTCGATTTCTTCGACGATTGATTCGCCCTCCGACAACCCGCCGACAGTCCACTGCCATTTCTCAAACAGTCTGATTCTGCCGTCAGCGAGTATTTCCGGCGTTGAAAAGCATTTGCCTGTTATCAACTCGTCTTGTTCGTTCAAATGCTGATAACGCATCTCCAAACAATCTTCGTCCGTAACTTTCGCCACCAAACTGCCGAACCGAAGCGCGCCGCCCGCGTATTCCGCCCAAACCAAATCGTCCTTTTGATGATAATAAAATCGCGTCGCCGCGCCGACTTCGCCCGTTGCCGAGTTTTGGACGGACGCGAAAGTTTTGTTGTCGTAATTTATTTTGGTCACGATTGTTTTTATTCTTTGCACTCAAAAAATTTGGACGCATCTAAAAAATTAAAGTCTGCAAACTTTACATTCTGAAAATGAAATGGCTCAAGCAATTTTTGTATGCTTTTCGGCAATTCTGTAACCTTTATCTTTCTTTCAGGGACAGCATTTAACTCATACGGATTTTTAGAGTATTGTTTGTAGTTTCCACTTTCATACCAATGAAGATCGGCGGCTTCGCTGAAAACATAAATACCTCTGTTAGCTTCTTTAGGCGGCGTTAAATTTCCGAAATGATATTTTCCCGGCGCGATGGAGTTATAGCGGTAGTTTAAAGGAAATTCTGCGGTGGTAATTTCCGGCAAATTGTCAAAGCAATATTCCAACTTTCGGTAATTTGCAATATCCTCAAAAGCCTCTTCAGGAATGTATGAATCTTCACAAATAAACTCAGCTATGCTTCCTTCCGAATCAATTCCATACCAAATGAAACCATCTCCATTGGGACTGAAATTTTCCCACCGTTGCTGCCATAATTTGAGATTAAGACTGGGATTTCTCCTTTCGGATTTATCATCGGCTTGTAAGGTAATTCCGAATGATGATTTTAGATTGGTAAAGACATTCATAATCTCAATTTTCTTCCTCAAAGTCCCGCGCCGCGATTTCGCGCATTGTTTTGCTGACCAAATCGTAGGAAAAACCCTGCCGCAAAAGGTAATCGTAAAACTTTTTCGAGTCTTCACGGGTTTCGGGTTTGCCTTTTAACCGCAGACGTTTGGCGACGGCGCGTTCGATGACTTCGGCTTCGGGCGTTTCCTCAAACGTCGCTTCAATCGCTTTGGCAACCGTTTCTTTGTCGAGTTTTTTCATCGCCAGTTTTTGCTGCAAAACTCTTTTGCCGATTGGTTTGCCGCGCAGTTGCGAGGCGGCGAAATCTCTGGCGAACTGCCCGTCGTCGAGGTAGCCGTAGCCTTCGAGTTTGACGATCACTTCTTCGACAATCGCCGAATTCGTCCATTCTTTTTCCATCAATCGCGTTCGCAGTTCGATGACCGAACGCGGTTTGTAGCCGAGCAGATTGACGGCGCGGTCAAACGTCTTCTGGCGGGCGCGTTCGACGTTGACGATGACACGCTCTTCGTCGGGTTTTATTTCGAGGCGTTTTTTCCACATATATTTTTTGTCAGAGCGTGTTTGGAAATTCAAAAAAGACCGGCAATTTTACATTTTACATTCTAAATTTCTACCGGATAAAAATTAAAAATGTCGAATGTAAAATTAAGCCATCCACTTTTCGACCAAGTGAATTTTCAAACACGCTCTCAGAGTTGCCTGCATTGGCAAACGATTCAAAGTTCAGAGTCCAAACTGCGGAACGCCGTTTGTCTGCACCGCCCGCGCTTTGCGGTCGGCAGAACACGCTGGAAGCGTGAACTCTGAACGAACGGCGCACAGCTTCAAAATGGCTTGAACCATTATAAATCAAAATGTTCGGGTTGAGTGTGATGTGAAATGTTTCATAAACTAAAATCAAATTATGTTGAGCGAACAAATTAAAATCCACGAGAATTTCGGGTCGCAGCATTTGAAAATCCCGCGCAATGTTTTGGTTTATCTGCCGCCGGGTTACGGTTCGGACGAAGCGAAGCGTTATCCGGTTTTTTATATGCACGACGGGCAGAATCTCGTTAATCCGCAGGACGCTTTCGGCGGTGTCGTCTGGGGCGTGGACGAGACGGCGCAGACATTGATTTTAACCGAACAAATCGAACCGCTGATCATCGTCGGAATTTACAACGCGGGCGACAAACGGATTGACGAATACACGCCCGTCAAAAGCGCGGGCGGCAGAATGCGCGGGCGCGGCGGGCAGGCTGACCAATACGGGCGAATGATTATCGAAGAACTAAAGCCGTTTATTGACCGCGAATATCTGACGAAGCCGGAGTCGGAATTTACCGCGCTCGGCGGTTCGTCGCTCGGCGGTTTGGTGTCGCTGCATTTGGGCATCAAACGTCCCGATGTCTTCAGCCGTCTGGCGGTGATGTCGCCGGCGGTTTGGTGGGCGAACAATCAGATCATCCGCGAAGTCGCGCTGATCGGCGAGCGTTTGCCGCTGAAAATCTGGCTTGACATCGGGCGGCGCGAAGGCTCGCGCATCAAACATCAGGTTCGCGCTCTGAAAGAAATTTTGCGGGCGAACGGCTGGCGCAACGATGTTGATCTGGCTTATTACGAATTTCCTGAAGCCCGCCACGACGAATCGGCGTGGGCGGCGCGATTCGGTTTGGTGCTGAAATTTTTATTTCCGGTAATTCGTTAAAAGCGAACAGAAGACTTTAACCGCGAAATACACGAAAGTCACGAAATAAGAACAAACTGAGAAAATTCCGGCTCATTTCTTTTAGTGTTTTTCGTGTATTTCGTGGGCAAAATTCCTTCAAATCTTTCAGCCGACGTTGTGCGCTCAAATTTAAATCTCAAATGGACGGAATTTTGATTATAGACAAGCCCGCAGGTTTCACGTCGCACGATGTCGTGGCGCGGCTGCGGCGCATTTTGCAGACGAAGCGCATCGGGCATACGGGAACGCTCGACCCGTTTGCGACGGGCGTTTTGGTGATGCTCGTCGGCAGAGCGACCAGACTCGCGCAGTTTTTAGACAGAGACAAAAAAGAGTATGAAGCCGTCGTGCGGTTTGGATTTGCCACCGATACGGGAGATCGGACAGGCGCACCGAAGCCGGTTTCAGATGCCGGGTTTCAGGTTTCAGGTTTCAGGTTTCAGGTTTCAGATTCCAGACTCCAGATCACGAATGAGGAAATTGAAAACGCCTTAAAAAATTTTCGCGGCGAAATCGAGCAAACGCCGCCGATGTATTCGGCGAAAAAGATTGACGGCGTGAAACTTTATGAACTGGCGCGAAAAGGTATTGAAATCGAGCGCAAAGCCGTGAGAATTACGAATTACGAATTACGAATTACGAATTACGAATCGCCGAAAACCGATGACGCAGGACGTAAAACTCAGGACTTCGGACTTCGGGTTATTTGTTCCGCCGGAACTTATATCAGAACTTTGGCGGAAGACATCGGCAAACAACTCGCAGTTGGGGCGCATCTGGCGGAGTTGCGGCGAACCAAAGCGGGCAAATTCGATTTAAAACAAGCCGTAACGATTGAAGAACTGGAAACGATTGTTGCCGCAAACCGTTTGAATGACGTTTTGGTTTCGATGAACGAAGCCATTTCACATTTGCCGCCGGTGGTTTTGAGCGAACGAGATGTCGAAGACGCGAAAAACGGCAAACGGCGACGAATCGAGAACGCCACACTCGAAGATAATCAAACGGTGCGAATGATTGACGAAGCGGAAAATTTAATTGCGATTGGTTTTTATAAAGCGCAGGAAAAATCTATTCAACCGAAACTCGTTTTGGTATAAATAAAGTTATGAGTTACGCAGTTGAAGATTTTTCAGTCAACGGGAAAACAGGCTGACAGCCTGTTTTCCCGTTGGTTGAGAAAACCTTGCCGCGACGGGGAAACAGGCTGTCAGCCTGTTTTACGTTCAGCGACAATTTTCGCTCGCGTCGTTTCTCAACTAGGTAACTTTTAAAAGTAGGGGGAAATTTTATGAACAAAAAGAATCTGGCTTTGGGAATCGGCGGCGCGGTCGGCGCGATTGTCGGCGTGAAATTGCTGACGCGGGCAAAGACGGTGGAATGGGAAAACGTCTCTGACAAAATCGAACACGCGGAAAATTCGCATTTTATCGAAGTTGACGGCGCGACGGTGCATTATCAGGAGTTCGGCGAACAAACGAACCCGACGCTGCTTTTGATTCACGGCTACACGGCTTCGACTTACGTTTGGAAAACGGTCGCGCCGCTGCTTGCCGCGCAGAAATTTCACGTTATCGCGGTTGATTTGGTCGGCTTCGGCTACTCGGATAAACCGGAGTGGTTCGATTACACCATCGCTTCGCAAGCCCGCGTGATCGAGCGTCTGATGAATCGGCTCGGCATCGGGAAGGCGACGATTATCGGCAGCTCCTACGGCGGCGCGGTGGCGGCGACGCTCGCGCTCGATTATGCGGAGCGCGTCGAAAAACTCGTTCTCGTCGGCGCGGTGGCGAACGACGAAGTTCTCAGTAATTCGCTGCTGAAATTCGCGTCGGTTCCGGTTCTCGGCGAGATTTTCACGCCGTTTCTGCTCGATTCAAAACGACTGGCGAAAGCGCGAATGAAGCACACCTTCGCGCCCGAAAGCCGGCATTTGGTGACGGACGAGCGCGTCGAATCGGTCGTTCGCCCGCTGAAAGCCAAAGACGCGCATCATTCCGTTCTGACTTCGGCGCGAAATTGGGACGCAAACCGCATTCAGGAAGACGCGCATTTAATCAATCAGCCGACGCTCTTGATATGGGGCGAAAACGATACGATTATCCCGCTGCACAACGGCGAAAACCTTTACGATTCGATTGTTCATTCGCGGCTCGTCGTCCTGAAAAACTGCGGGCATCTGCCGTCGGAAGAAAAACCCGACCGCTTCGTCGCGCTCATCGGCGAATTCTGCCGCGACCGCAAAGGACTGGTTCACGCGGAAGCCGGCGAACGGCTCAACGCCTGAAATGTTTTATTTTTACAACGCGCAAAGTCCGTTCGTCCTCCAAAGTTCGGTCAGATGACGGCTCTCCCGAACTTTGGAGGAAAAATTATGAAAACATTATTTTTAACATTGATTTTAACGCTCGTGTTCGGAAGCGTGTCGGCGGTGAATGCGAAAGACGACGCGCCGATTAAGGTGCGCGTCGGCAAGCAGAAAAAGTTTTCGCGCAGTAAAATAAGCGTTAAATTCGTTTCGCTAATCGAGGATTCGCGCTGTCCCGAAGGTGTCAACTGCGTCTGGGCGGGCAACGCGAGAATCAAAGTGCAGATCAGCGAAGGCAAAGACGCGGGCGAAACTTTTGAAATGAATACCAATCTCGGCGCGAAAGGCGCGAGTTTCAGAGGCTACGCGGTCAACTTGGTCAGCCTGACACCGACTCCGAAAGCAGATGCCAAGGTTAGTTCAGACAGCTACGCGGCGGTTTTTTCCATCAGCCGTCTGACGCGATAAGTCAAAAATTTCTTTTCGCCGTTGATCGGCTTCGCTTCTTTGGCGCGGAATTTTTCGATTGACTGAACGGGAGCCTCCGGGCATCAAAAAAACCGGGCGAAAAAGTTTATGAAACGAACTTTCAAAACAATCGGCATTATTATCAAAAGGGACGCGGCTCATTAAAAGAGTCGAAGCCGAAGATAATTCTTTGCTTGAAAGTCCTTAGTCAATCAACGACTTGGGACTTTTTTATTTTGAGTGTCGAGTTTCGGATTTTTCATCCGGGAAGTGTTAAAATTTGATTTTTGCAGAGTCTTAACACAGAAAAGCAACTAATCGGAAGCCGTCTCAAAAATCGGATGGAAGGCATTCCAAGACGCTTTCCACCCGGAAATCAGGCAACAGGTCAGAACCCTGAGCGGTAGCGACGGATTTGATGTTACCGACAATTACCCCGTCGCTACCGCTCAGGGTTCTGACTTATTGCATAGTTTTTAAGTGAAAACCGTATAACGTCAAAGATATACCCTAATTTACCTGTTTATCGCCT
>JAYVKL010000344.1:0-2579 GCA_043768465.1 Pyrinomonadaceae bacterium | reverse complement strand
GTGCTTTCGATTCCGCAGGGCGGCGTGATTTCCGGTCAGGCGGCGGTTATTAATCTGAACGGTTCGACGCAGGCGGAAATGGCACTCGTGCCGACGTTCGGACTCGTCATCAACTTTCCGCGCATTGCGACCGGCGGCGGCGGTTTCAATCCGTTCGGAACGCCGACTCCGATTGATTTTAACGAAGCCTTGAAACGCCGCGACGGACGGCTCGACGAACTCAAAAAATTATTTCGGGACGCGGAAAATTACGCCAAAATTCAGGAAGCCTACGCCGCCGATAAATCTTTGCCCGCGCCCGCCACCGATTTGAAAATGGAGGCGATGAAAGATTATGTGCGCGGCGGCAAGCCGGTTATTTTCACCGCCGAACGCGAGCGCGATATTCGCGGCGCGGCGAAATTTGCCGGGGAGATGAAAATCAAAGCGATAATTTTAGGCGGACAGGAAGCGTGGAAAGCGGCGGACGATTTAAAGAAAAACAACATCGCCGTCATTTTCACGAACATTCATAATTTACCCGTGCGCGACGACGACGATTACGATTACCTGTTTGAAGCCCCGGCGAAAATGGCACGGGCGGGCGTAAAATTCGCCATCTCGACCGGCGACAACGGCGCGATGGTCAGCGAACTGCCGTTTCAAGCCGGACTCGCCGCCGCGTTCGATTTGCCGAAAGACGAAGCGTTAAAATCCGTGACGCTTTATCCGGCGCAAATTTTGGGAATTGCCGACAAATTAGGCTCGCTCGAAACCGGCAAAATCGCCAACGTCGTCATCACCAACGGCGACATTTTAGAGCCGCGCACGAACGTCAAATACGTTTTTATCAACGGACGTTTGCTGCCTTTGACGAGCCGCCACACGGAACTTTACGATTCATTCAAAGATCGGAAATAAAACTTATCCGGTAAAACTAAAAAAGGGCATCGTTAAGTTTAGCGATGCCCTTTTTTATTGACGTAGAAATGATAAAAATCTAGTAGAAACCGTCTCAAAAATCCCCAAGTCGGCTTAAATTCTAAATTTTATACCGATTCAAATCAATTTAGGCGTATCAAAGGGTCAGAACCGCCTGCGGTAGCGGGCGGGTGCAGGCGCGGAAAACCCGCCCGCTACCGCAGGCGGTTCTGACCTGACGCACTATTCAACCTGAATTGGTATTAAGTAAGCGGACAAAATAATTTTTGCGATGTTTGGAGTCCCGACTGTAGTCGGGACTCGGAACGAAGTTGAACATCCTTAATTTAATTGTGTCCGCTTACTTACATTCTCAATCCTTCACTTTTCCGCGTAAAAATTTAGGATGGAAAATGTAAAATTTAGAATTTCCGATTTTTTCAACGACCCAAAAATTACTTCCCGAAAACCAAAATCACGAAACTGTTCGGCACGATTGCCGGGCGCGGGCGCGGGCGTTCGGCGGTCGGTGCAGGCGTTTCGCCGAAGGCTGCCGTCGCCAGATAAATCCTGCCCGTTTTGGTGTCGAGAGCCATCGTTCGCGCTCCGCGCTGCGTCGTCACGTTTTCGACGACGCTGAATTTGTCGGCGGAATCTTCGCGCACGACCGTCAAAGTTCCCGCGCCGTTGGAACTGAACGCGAAGTTTGTTTTCGGGTCAAACACTGCCGCGTCCGTGCCGTCGCCGATGGGCAAATCAGCGATGACCTTGCCGTTGTCGGCGTTCAGGACAATCATTTTTTGGTTGCCGCAAACGACGAACAGGCGATGATTTTTCGCATCAATCGCCATTCCCGAAGGCTCTACGCCGGGCGCGACCGACCAGCGCGCTTTGACGACGATTTTTTTTGAATCAATCTGCGCGACTTCCGATTTGTCTTCGATATTAACGTAAACCGTTCCTTTGCCGTCCGCCGCCGCAAATTCGGGTTTGCCGCCCAAGACAATCGTTCCGGCGACTTTGCCGCTTTCGGCTTCGATGACGGTCGCGTCGGAACTGCCGCCGTTAAAAGTGAAAATGCGCCTTGTCGCCGCATCATAAATAATGGCATCGGGATTTTTGCCGACTTTGACATCAACGATTCTTTTCAGCGTTTTTAAATCGAAAATCGTGACCGAATCGTCGCGCCCGTTGCTGGTAAAACCTTTTCCTAATTTATCGGCGACGGCGATGCCGTGAACGCCCTTCGTATCGGGAATTTCGCCAATCGCTGCGCCGGTTTCGGTGTCAATAACGACGACCTTCGTCGCGCGCGAAACGTAAAGCCGATGTGCGTCGGAATCCGCAAAAAGATAATCCCAACCGCCTTCGCCGCCGATTTCGATTTTTTTCAACAGATGATAACCGTTCGGAGTTTTGGTTTTATCGGTCGGAGTCTGCGCGGCGCAAATCGTAATACCGGCGACGAGTAAAAGAAACGAGAAAAAGATTTTAATGGTAGTTTTCATAATTTTATTGCCCTGATTTTTAGAGCCAGCAGTTTTACATTCTTAGAAACTAAGTAGGTGGACAGAATTATAGTATAAATGCTCTGCCTCGAAAGTTTATCTTGTAGTGCGTTCCCAAATTGCTCAAGATTTCTTTGATGGCTTTCCTCAGCCTTTCCAATGAAAGATAAT
>JAYVKL010000343.1:0-41237 GCA_043768465.1 Pyrinomonadaceae bacterium | reverse complement strand
AAAATCATCCCGTAGAACATTCGCCCGCCGCTTCGCCGCCGCCGAAACCAATCGGCAATCGCGCCGCCGCACAGCGTCGCCGGAATGCCCGCCGCGAGCGTGAAAATTCCCGCCCAAAAACCGTAGTCGGCGAGGCTGACATTATACAAACGATTAAAATAGCTCGCGCCCCAGATCGCCGTATTGTTCGTCGCCAAACCGAGAAAAGCGTAGCCTGAACAAAGAAAGATAAACGCTTTGTTCGATACGAGCTTTCGCCAGTCCGCGCTCGAATAACCTTCTTCGGCGACTTTTGCGGTGCGCGGCGGCTCGCGCAGGGAGAAAACCAGCGCGGCGAAAATCACTCCGGGAAAGCCGACGATGTAGAACGCTTCGCGCCAGCCGAATTGACTTAAATAACCGCCGAAAATCGCGGCAAATCCCGCGCCGACGGCGATTCCCATCGAATAGACGCTCGTCACGGTGGCGCGTTTCGTCGGCGAAAAATAATCGGCGAGCAGGGAGATCGCCGCCGGTCCAAGCGTCGCTTCGCCGACTCCGACCATCACGCGGCACGCGAAAAGCGTCCAGAATCCGTCGGCAAATCCGGTTAAACCCGAAAACAAACTCCAGATTGCCAAGCCAATCGCAATCAATTTCGTCCGCGAAGATTTATCCGCCAAACGCCCGAACGGAATTCCCAAAAGCGTGTAGAAAATCGCAAACGAAGTTCCGCCGAGCAACGCCAACTGCATATCCGTCAACGCCATTTCCTTTTTTATGAGCGGAAAAAGAATGTAGATTATCTGACGGTCAAGAAAGTTCAACACATAGACGAACGTCAGCAGGGCGAGCGCGTAATACGAGTAGTTCGGGTTTTTTTGTTCGTCCATAATCTATGGCAAAAGGCAAAAGTGTCGAATTTTTATTTTCGGATGTTTGTCTTTTCCTTTGCTTTTGCTTTTTCCCTTTTTTTACTTTTCCGTTTTTGCCGAAACGATAATTGAGGCGACGATTTTTGATATTTCAGAGGCTTCTTCCGTCAATTCGATGATGCCGCGTCCTGTTTTTTCGTCAAAGTTATAAGTCGCCGAGATAAGTCTCAGCCAATACTTTGATTTTCCGGCTTCTTTTAAAGCGATGGCGTTTTTGCTTATCAAATTAGGTTTGCTTAATCCGGCTTGAGCTTCTTCGAGTTTCGCGCCGACTGAGGTTCCGGCTTTCGACAATTGATTGCCGACGGTTTTGCTGACGTTGGAATTTTTCTCCAAATATCGGCAAGGTTTGACGACTCTCACTGTGAAAGCAAACGCTCTTTCCCGAATATCCTTAATTTTCACCGGAGATTTCTCGTCGCCTTCGATTTTACCTTTAACCTTGATAACGATTTTGCTAGGGTAAAATCATAATTTTCCCTTCGCCGGTCACGACCGTTTCGCCCGATTGATTCGTGCAGACGGTTTCAATCGTGACAATCGGTTTGTCCTGGCGGATGTTCGTAATTGTTGCCGTCGCCGTCACCGTATCGTCAATGAAAACGGGCGCGATAAACTTCATCGTCTGCGAAAGATAAACGACTTTGCGCTCTTTGAATTCGTAGCCGAGAACGGCGGAAATCAACGCGCCGGAAATCATTCCGTGCGCGATGCGGCGTTTGAACTGCGTTTTCGCCGCAAATTCTTCGTCCAGATGAATCGGGTTAAAGTCGCCGGAAAGTTCGGCAAAAGCGCGGACGACCGCATCGGTTATTTGTTTGGTGGTGGAGAAGTTATCTCCGATTTTTAATGTCATAATTTTATAAAATAGCCTAAAATAATTTTGCCAGTGGAGCAGCCGAAAATGTTAGAAATTGCAGCCGAAAAACCAACCAACGTATCTCTTAAAAAAACGAAGGAGAAAATTTCGTTTGAAGAATATCTCATCAAATATGACGGTCAACACGCCGAATGGATTGACGGCGAAGTCGTCCTAATTTACGGCGAAGAAAATTCCATTCCTGACTATACTGAAAAACCAAATATGTCTGCTTCTTATAAACATCAGGATTTATGCGATTTTCTGATTGGCATTCTGCGTGCTTTTGTCGAAGAAAAAGATTTGGGTGTCGTCGTTACCGCTCCGATGACAATGAAAGTGAACGAGCGCGGACGCGAACCCGACATATTTTTTATCTCAAAGAACAATCTCGACCGTTTGAAAAAAACTTACCTCGACGGCGCGGCGGATTTGATTATCGAAATAATTTTCTCCGAAAGTCGCGGGCGTGATCGCGGCGACAAGTTTTACGAATATGAAAAAGCCGGTGTCAAAGAACACTGGCTGATTGATTACGAACGCAAACAAGCCGAATTTTACAACTTGGGCAAAAACGGCATTTATCAAGTTTCACAGCCGGACGAAAATCAAATTTACCACAGCAAAGTTTTGAAAAGCCTGCAATTAAACGTCAAATGGCTGTGGCAGAAAAAGCTGCCGAGCCTAATCGAAGTTCTCAAAGAATGGAAACTCGTCTAGTTTTTTTCTAAAAACTCCAAAACTTTTTTATTAAAATCAGCCGCCTTTTCAACCTGCGGAACGTGTCCGCAGTTTTCAAAAATCACCAATTCCGAACCGGCAATGCCTTTATTAAACTTTTCGCCGTCCGAAAGCGGCAACAGTCCGTCCTGTCTGCCCCAAATTACCAGCGTCGGTTTTTTGATTTCGCTCAATCGCGCACCCAGAAAATCTTCTTTGCGTTTGATTGATTCAATCAAACTGTTGATCGTGTAGCCGTCGTTGGCGACGACTCTTGCCGTCATAAACTGGTCAACGAATGCTTCGTTGTTTTGCAGCGCGGGCGAAGCGAAAATAAGTTTCAGATTCGCCCGAATCTCATCGCGGGTCGAGTTGTTCAATTGATAAATTCTGTCCAAATCAATCGTCGGCGGCGCGAGTCCGGCAGCATCAGCCAACACGATTTTCCCGACGCGATTCGGATATTTGATCGCCATCAAACCGGCGACCCAGCCGCCCATCGAATTGCCGACCAAATCGGCTTTTTCGATTTTCAGTTCCGCCATAAATTTGTCGAGAAAATCCGCATAAGTTCCGACGCGATACTTCAAAAACGGCTTGTCGGATTTGCCGAAACCGATTTGATCGGGCGCGATGACGTGATAATTTTGCGCCAGCGGCGCGATGTTAAATTGCCAGCTTTCCGCCTGTGCGCCGAGTCCGTGCAGTAAAATCACCGTCGGCTTCGCCGCATCGCCCGCTTCGAGATAACGGATTTTCGCGCCGAAAATCGTCACGGTTTTGTCCTGCAGCGCGGTTTGCGCTGATAAGGCAAACGCGAAAATTAGAATAAATAAAAATAAAGTCGGAATTTTTCCCATGATTTTTTTGATCGAAACGCGAGCGTCCAGCTTGCGCTCCAATCGGCTACCGATAAAAATCTTCAATCAAATCCTTAAAATTTTCAGCGACGACGCGCCGTTTCAATTTTAAAGTCGGCGTGATTTCGTCCGCTTCCGCCGAAAAATCGCGGTCTAAAATCACGAACTTTTTAATCTGCTCGCTCGACGAAACTTTTGAATTCACTTTCGCAACGGTTTCTGCAATCGAATGACAAATGTGTTCGTTGACAATCAAATCGGCGAAACTTTCAAAATCAATTTTATTCGCCCGCGCAAACATTTCGACCTCGATACGATTCAGCGTGACCAGCGCGATGCAGTAGCTTTTGCCGTCGCCCGACACGAAACACTGGCTGATCAAATGATTTTCCTTAACGAGATTTTCAACGAGCGCGGGCGCGACGTTTTTGCCGTTCGATAACACGATGATTTCCTTTTTGCGCCCCGTGATTTTCAAGAAACCGTCGGCATCGAGTTCGCCCAAATCGCCGGTTAAGAGCCAACCGTTTTCGTCAAACATTTCGGCGGTTTTCGCCGGGTCTTTGTAATAACCCGAAAACATCATCGAACTTTTAACGAGAATTTCGCCGTCCGCCGCGATTGCAATCTCGCTCGACGGCATCGCTTTGCCGACTGTTCCGAATTTGAAATCATCCGCCCGATTGAACGCGACGCAGATGTTTTCCGTTAAACCGTAAGCCTGAAGAATCGGCAGATTTCGTTTCGCGTAAAAATCGGCGATTTCATTCGGCAGCGGTGCGCCGCCGCTCGTTAATAATCTGATGTTGCCGCCGAAAGCGTTTTTCAAAGATTGCTCGCTCGCCTGTTTTCCGTGTTCGCCGACCACTTTCGCGTAAATCTTCTCGAAAAATCGCGGCAAACTCGCAAAAACTGTCGGCTGAACTGCCAGCATATCAGCGTAAAGTTTCGTCAAATCATCAACGAAATACACCGCCGCGCCGTTATACAACCGATTGTAAATTCCCGAAATCCGTTCCGCGACGTGGCACGCCGGGAGATACGAAAACGAAACGTCCGTCTCAAAAATCGGCACGGAATTTTTGAGCGATTCGCACGAATTCAAAATATATCGGTGCGACAGCATCGCGCCTTTCGGCTGTCCGGTCGTGCCGGAAGTGTAAACCATTATCGCCGTTTCGTCGGATTCGGCGTTGTTGCCGATGGCTTGGACTTGCGGCAGAAACTCGGCGCGGTTTTGTCTGCCGAAGGCGAGAAATTCTTTGTAGCTAGGAACTTTTATTTCCTTGTTTTTTGCAAACAAATCATTGGCTTTTTTGTTTAGACAGTCTAAAATAGAACTTGATTTTCTGTTCTTATTCTTTTTGAATTCCGAAAAAAAAGGGTTTTCGTTTAGAATAATAAATTCCTTAACTTTCTCTAGTTCGACAACAAAGCTCAAAAGTTTTCTTAACTGTTCTTCAGTATCAACAAAAACAAATTCCGCGTCCGAATGATTGATAATATATGCACACTGTTCCGCCGAACTCGTCGGATAAATCCCGACACCGACACCGCCCGCCGCGATGGTCGCCACGTCAACAATCGTCCATTCAGGAACATTTCCCGCCAAAATCGCCACGCTTGCGCCCTTCGTCAAACCTTTCGCCAGCAAAGCGCACGCGAAATCGTCAACCTGATTTTCAAACTCATTCCAAGTCTGTGAAGTCCAAGTTTCAATTTGCCGTGTCGAACCGTCCGCCGCCGCCGCCGGTTCGGACAAATTGCGCGAATAAAAAACCGGCTCACCGCGATATTCGGCGGTTTGTTCGCAGAATAATTGATAGATATTTTGAAACTGCATTTTACAGGTAATGAAATAAATTTATCGAATAAGCGTAGAGCGACATATTAACGATGATCGTCGCCGTCCAGCCGAGCGTCCACAGCGCGTTATAGCTGCGCGGTTTCAATCGAAAATAAAGCGTAACGCACATCACGCCGACGCATAATAAAACGCTGAAGATTGAAACGACGGGCGACGGCGCGGCGACCGCGAAATTATAAACCGCCGCCGGCAGCAGCGCGAACGAACCGACCAGACAGATTATTCCCAACTGCGTCCAATAGAAAATTCGTTCCGCGCCGCGCAGCAAAAACGCCGACAGCAAAAGCTGCACTGTCCAGGTAAAACAGGGAATTATCAAACCTTTGCTCAAATTCAGCGTCCACGATTCCGCTGCGAAAAACGTCTTAATCGAAACGGAAAAAACGGCGGTAACGAGAGCTGATGCGATAAATAAAACGACGATATTTTTGAACGAGGATTTCATACGAAATTTAGCTGCGAACAAACACGAAAGAACACGAAATTATTTTGTCCTTTACCTTTTCACTTTTGCCTTGCCGTTAATAGTGTGTAAATTAAATTTCCTGGTGTTTGCTCTCTCTGCGTCCTCTGCGCCTCTCGCGTGAAATTTCTTTTTTAACGGAAGTAATTTCACGCGAGAGGCGCAGAGGACGCAGAGAGAATTAAAATACTTTAAAATTTAATTTACGAACTACTAATAGCGAAGAACCATCGCCGCCATATTGATTCCGCCGCCCGACGCGCACAGCACAAAAATATTGCCGCGCTGTAATTTTCCCGCTTCAATCGCGTCGTGCAGAACCATCGGAATACACGCCGAACCCGTGTAGCCCCATTTTTCCATAATCGTATGCGTCTTTTCAAACGGCTGATTTAACGCCGCCATCACTTCTTTGATCGTCGAAAGATTAACCTGCGTCCACAAAAAAAGATTCACGTCGTCGAGCGTCAAATCAACTCGCTGCAATAATTCTTTGACGATTCTCTGCCAGCTTTCAAAGTTGATTTCCGGCGGCGTTCTTTTGGCAAAACGGACTTTATTGTAATAACCGCTTTCGAGAACTGCCGCCGTGATCGGAGTTTTCGAGCCGCCCGCGAAGATTCCCAAAAAATCGTGATATTCGCCGTGCGCTTCGAGCTTGGAGGCGAGAACGCCGCTTGCGCCGGTTTCGACCGATTGTAAAACCACCGCGCCCGCGCCGTCGGCGAAAATCGTCGCGGTTTTCTTTTCCGTCCAGTCGAGAAATTTCGTCATCGCGTAAACGCCGATAACTAAAACATTTTTATAATTTGCATCGGCAATAATATATTTCGCCGCCGTATCGAGCGCGGTGACGAATCCGGCGCAGGCGCAATTGGTGTCGAAAGTTCCGGCATTCACCGCGCCGATGCGATGCTGCACGACGACCGAAGTCGCCGGTGAAAGATATTCGGGCGTGTCGGTCGAAAGAATTATCAAATCAATCTCGGCGGCGGAAATTCCGGCATTTTTCAAAGCGTTTTGCGCCGCAATCGAAGCGATGTCCGCCGCGCTTTCATCGTTGGCGAGAACGCGGCGTTCAATAATACCGAGATTTTTCGTGACGAATTCGGTGATGTCCTCGCCGAGCATTTCGCTCAAATCTCGGTTGGTTATAATTTTGTCGGGAACGGCAACGCCCGTTCCGATAATTTTCGCGTTACGCATACTTATAAATCTTTTAATTTTTTTATATCTTCATAATTTTGAAAACCGTAAAGCGCATTTTCTTCCAACTCTTTGCCAAACCATTCAAATCTCTGCTCTAAAGAGTTGTATTGCAGATACTTCTCAAAAGAATTATTCGCCTCAAAGTCTATGCAAATCCGGTGAATCCATTCCGGCAATAGCGAAGGAATCTCTGCTTTATGAAACTCGCAAAATCCATCGTCATACATCGCATCCGAGCCTTCGTATTTACTTTCAAAATGAACACAATAACAACAATCAAGCTGACCTTTTCCGTTTGGCATAATAAAATCTCCTTTAATTTTGAGACTTACACGCTTTCACCTTTCAAAAAGTTCTTTATTGCCAGATTAAATGCGGCGGCGTTTTCGATAAAAAACAGATGACTGCCGTTTTTGATAATCTCAAGTTTCGCGTGTCGTATTTTCTTCGCCAGATTTACCGAATTTTCCATCGGCACGACCGAATCCTGATCGCCCGTAATGACTAAAGTTTCATTTTCAATCACGCTGAGTTTCGCTTCCGTGTCGAGCGTCAGAGCGGTTTGCAACTGCGCCGGATAAATTGCATCGGCGACCTCGTTTTGTTCACGCAAACGACAGACTTTTTCAACTTCGGCGGCGTGTGTCCGGTTAAATTCGTCGGTGAACGCCGGACGAATGAAACGCCGGATTTTTTCGCCGAGCGGCAAAGTCGGGTCGGGCGCGAACGAGCGCAGAATTTCGATGTCGGGTTTAACGTGATTGACTCCGCCGAAAGTCGTGCAGGCTAAAATCAATTTATCAATCCGTTCGGGAAATACAAGCGCGAATTCCTGCGCGACAAAACCGCCGAAACTCGCGCCCAAAACGTGCGCCCTTTCGATTTTCAGTTCGTCTATAATTTCTTTCACGTCTTCGACAAAAGTCTGCATCGAAAGTTCACGCAAATCATTTCCAGCGGCTTTCGAGCTGCCGATTCCTCGCGGGTCAAACGTGATGACTCGAAAATCTTTCGCCAAACTTTCAATCTGCCGAAACCAGGTCCACGCGCCCGACGCAAAACCGGGAATCAAAATCAAAGGCTCGCCCGCACCGTGAGTTTCATAATGTAAATTCATTTAATTCGTCTGGTGATATTTCACCATTCGCCATTGATAATAGCCGGTCAAATCCTTTGAATTGATATGCCCGTAAGGATAGCCGCTGAAAGTTTTTTCGCCGTTTTGTCCGGGAATCCGCGACGTGTCGCGGTAATAAACGACATCGCCGTAACCAATAACTTCATCGGCGGACGACCAGATCGAATAGACGAAACCGCCTTCGTAGTGCGACGCGGCATAGTTAATGTTGGATAGGATATTCGACAATCCGAAAGGCGGCGAACCGGCGGCGTATCCCGGATAAAGTCCATTCGCCGCGCCGCACGTCGGCGTTGCCGCGCCCGTTTGATAGCAGGAAACTAAGCCCCAATTCGCGCCTGAAATGCCGACGAAAGCATCAACGCTCGAAGTCAGAGGCAAGCCTAAATCGTAATCTCCGCCGTTCGCCGAATCGTTGCCGCTGCCGCCCAAAATCGCTTTGCGCGTTAAAGTTACGCCCATCGAATGCGTTACGATGTCAACTTTTGCCGCGCCCGTGTAGGCTTTGACGGCTTGAATAAAGGCGCGAATCTTTTGCAGATTCGGTTTGGAATGATATTGATAAGCCGACAAAAGCGGGTCGGCATCGCCCCACGTCGTCGCATAAAGTTCCGAAGTCTTATAACCTTGCGAACCGAAATAATTGATCGAAGCGTTCCAACCCGTCAGAGCCGAACTTTGCCCAAGCGCGGAATCGGAATTTCCGTGAATAAAAATCACCGGCTGATTGACGACCGCATCCGACGCGCTCGCCTTGCCGCCGTAGGAATTGCCGCCGCGATTGAAATCGTAACCGGCATAACCGTTGGCGTTCAGCCACGTTTGAAAATTTGCCGTCAACTGCGCCGGCGCGGTCGAAGAAAAAACCAGAAGCGATAATCCTAAAATGCACGTCTGCGCGAAAAACCTGCTTTTTTTCATTGATTCTCCTTAAAAATATAACTCGGCGTTCTTTCGTGTCTTTGCGTGAAACTATCTTTGTTTCGATTGACGATTTCCATTAAATTAAAAATTCACCTTAAAACCGAGTTGAATCACGCGTGGTCCGGTGCTGGCGGAAATAATCTTGCCAAACGCCGAGCCGAGCGCGATATTGCTCACCGGATTGGCGTAATTTACCCAATTAAAGAAGTTAAAAACCTCCAGCCGCAGTTCGCCGCGAAAGCGTTCGGTGAACGGGACGAGTTTGATAAACGAAATATCCACGTTTTTCTGTCCGGGTCCGGTCAGAAAATTGCGCCGCGTGTTGCCGAACGGCGCGTTCGGGTCAAAAGTTGGGTTGTTGACCAAACCGACACCCGTGCCGTCCAGACGCGGGCGCGAAGTGGCGAACGCGGCGGTGTTGAAATAACCGTTCAAACGGTCGGAAACATTGCCGCTCGTGTAAACATTTCCGCCGGCTGCGCTGAAATTGGCGCGGCTGATGACGGCGTTGCCCGGATTATCAATCACCGAAAACGGCAAGCCGGTTTGGAAAACGGCGACTCCGGCGATTTGCCAGTTGTTTAAAATCGCTTTGGCAAATCCCGATTCAAATTTGCGTTTCGGAAATTCATAAACGCCGCTGACGACCAATCGCTGCTCGCGGTTAAAATCGGAACGCCCGTAATTGGTTTTCCAATTGAACTGATCGCCCGGATTGTTGGCGAGTTCGTTGACCGCCGCGCCCGAATAATAATCGAACGAACGCCCGAAAGTGTAGGCTCCGGTGAATTGCAAACCCTGCGCGAATCGTCGCGCCAGCGTGATTTGCAGGGAATTGTATCGGGAATTCGAACTCGTCTGCACCTGCGATAAAGCTCCGGTTAAATTTTTGTTGGCGGACAGGATATTTCCCGCCGCCAGGCGCGGAACAAAACTGCCGAGCGGCGCGGCGGCGGTCGGCGCAACATAAACCGGCTGATTCAAAGTGATGACTTGCAGCAATTTCGTTCCTTTATTGCCGACGTAGCCGACTTCGAGAACCGTGTTTTTGGCAAATTCCCACTGCGCTCCGAAATTAAACTGCTGAATATACGGCGTGCTCAAATTCGGGTCAACAAAAATTCCGCTGACCGGCGCACCGAGAAATGAAAGCGGCGCGAGCGGCGAGGGAATCGTCGCGGCGGTCGGAAACGCCGACGGCAGGGGAAGTTGAATAAACGGGCTGGTCAACGGGCGAAAAACCGCCGACGGCTGCGGCACGAGCGCGTTGACCAAGCCGACTCCGAGACCGAGATACGGGAAATTGAAAAGCTGCGTGTTGGCAAAGCGCGTCGAAATGCGGTCGTAATAAATTCCGTAACCGCCGCGCAGAACCAACTTGCCTTCTTTATCCAAACGATAAGCGAAGCCGACACGCGGCGCGAAATTGTTTTTATCGGTCGGCACCAGCGTTTTCGTCACCGTCGGAACGCCCGCCAATTGTCCGCCGGCGGCTTGTACGATGCCGTTCGGCGCGACACCGGCGCGAAATTGTTCGGGCAGGAAATTTACCAATCTGCCCTGCGTGTCGGCGGGCAATCCGAATAAATCGTAGCGCACGCCGAGGTTTAACGTCAGACGGTCGCTGACGCGGTAATCGTCCTGAATGAATGTGCCGAAATCCTTCACGCGATACGAACGGTCATAAACGCCCGAACCGATGATCGAAACGCCGCTGCCCTGCAAAAAATTCGTGAAGCTCGAAAAAATCAATTGCCCGCGTGAAAAAGCGTTGAAATAAAATTTGACGGTCGAAGCGCGGTATTCGCCGCCGATGCGAAGGCGGTGTTTGCCCGCGATGATCGAAACCGTGTCCTGAATCGTGTAGGCGTTGATGCGCGAAGATTGGTCGGCGAGCGGCGACGAACCGAAGAAAAGCGAAGAATCCGCGCCCGCGATTTGAATCGTCGGCGCACCCGGATAAAGACTGCCGAGCGGACTCGAAATACCGAGCTGCGCGGCTGTAAAAGGTTCCTGCGGAACGCTGGTGACGCGCAGACGGCTGAAACCGAAACGCGCCTGATTGGAAATGTTCGAGGTGAAAACGTAATTGTCCGTCAGCGAATATAAAGTCTGCCGATTGGTAAAGTCCGCGCCGAAACCGTTTAACTGCGTTGGCGGCTGACCGTCCAGACGGTTGCCCGTTCCGGCGAAATTATAATTCGCCTGCGTCGTCGGGTTGTCGGCGAAAAATAATTTGCTCGACAGCGAATGATTGTCCGAAGCGATAACGTCGAGGTTGGCGTTAAATTGATTTTCGCGGTAACGCGACAAGCCGGTTTGCACGGTCGAAACGGCGGTCGTCGCCGACAAGCCGGTTCTGCCCGAAGAAGGAATCGCAAATTGTCCATTACCGAATTGAGCGTTCAGAATGTTCAGCGCAACCGGGCTGATGTTTGCGACGGGAAGATTAAAAGCCGCCGCCAATCCAGCCGCCGTGCGATTGGCGTTGGTCAAACCGGCTGGAATCGAGGGAAACGTCAAACTATTATTCAGCGAAAGCGCGTTGCGCTCGTTCGTGCCTTGATACGACGTGAAGAAAAATGCGCGGTTGGGAACGATTTTGCCGCCCAGAGTTCCGCCGTATTGATAGCGCGTCAACTCCGGTCGGTCGAGTCCGCGCGCTTTGACGAACGGTTCGTTGGCGTTCAATTTTTTGTTTCGCACGAATAAAAAGGCGTTTCCACGAAGTTCGTTCGAGCCGCTGCGCGTCACCGCTTCGACGTTGCCGCCCGCGTTGCGCCCGTTCGAGGCATCGTAGAGCGAAGTCTGCACGACGAATTCCTGCAAACTGTCGGGCGACGGAACGGCGAGGTTCGGAGTCGAATTCGTGCCGATGGAATTGGCATCCACGCCGTTGATCCGAACGCTGTTGCTGGTCGTGCGCTGACCGTTGACCGAAATGTTGTTATCGCCGCGCCCCAAATCCGTATTATTGGAGACCGAGGACTGCGCTCCGGCTTGCAAAGTCAGAAGCTGTTGGAAATTGCGCGTCGGTAAGGGAAGCTGACGAATCGTTGCGCCCTCGATGACGCGCCCGTTCTGCGAAGTTTCCGACTGCAAAGTCGGGGTTTCCGCCGTCACCGTAACTGAGTTCGGATTGCCTCCGGCAACTGCCAGCAAAACATTAACTCTTGTCGTCTGTGTGATGCTGACGACCGCTTCAGTGTCATAAATCTGAAAACCGCTGGTCGTCGTTTCAACGCGATAACGTCCCGGCGGCAAAAGTTGAAACGCAAAATTTCCGTCATCGCCGGTCGTTGCTTCGCGTCCGGCATTGGTATCGAGATTCGTTATCTTAATTACCGCGCCCGAAACAACCGCGCCGTTCGGGTCCGTAACGGTGCCGATGAGTTGTCCATAGGTCGAGCCTTGCGCGAAACCGTTCACCGAAAAGATAAAAAGCGAAAAAACTAAAGTTAGCCAACTGATTTTATTTTTTAACATTGTGTTCTCCAATCGAATTTTATGATGACAAAAAAAATGAACGTCCGTTTTTGGTTGTCAGCATCAAAAACAGAAACTTGATTTTGAATATAAGTTTCAAGCCTTTGTCGTCGCCTTTTGCTTGATAGTTTGTTTTTTGAATTGCGCGAGCTTGCCTTCGCTCAAAACTCCGTAACTGAAAATCTTCGTCAAATAATTCAAGGCTTGGTCGTCGGTCAAACCGAGGTGCAGATTGCCGCCGAACAGTTTTTCAACCAAAAAATAATTGAAAAACTGCATATAAGCGACCGTGAAACCGATTGCCGGATCAACGCCGCTTCGCAAATCGCCGCGCTCGATTGCCGACGCGAATTTCTCTTCAAAAAGCCGCCGAAACTTCTCCGCTAAACCTTCAAACATTTTGCGGAAGTGGCGATTCTGAAACTCCAGCACGTCAATATACATCAAAAGCCAAAAATCCTGATGCCGGTCAACCATTTCGCCGATCATTTCGCCGAGCCGCCGCATATCTTTCGGGTCGAGCGGTTCGTCAATCTCTTCCAGAATGGCTTTTAATTTCCGGTCAATGACGATGAGATAACGGTTGATTATTGATTCAAATATCGCCTCTTTGGTTTCAAAATAGTTGTAAACATTGCCCAATGAAATGCCGGCGCATTTGGCGATGTCGCGCATCGAGGTCGCGTGAAAACCTTGCTTGATCAAAAGCTCACGCGCCGCGTCTTCGATGACGGACTTTCTTTCTTCAATTTTTTCCTGAGTTAATTTGGGCATCGAACAAAAAACGAACGCTCGTATTTTTATAAATCCCGAACGGGAATATGTCAAGCGGAGAAATGAATAAGTTGTAATTGCAGATGGAAATTTGTCTCGTTCAACCACAAAATCCGATTTTTCAAACCGGCGGCAGTCCCAAAAATTACCTGGCGATCTTGGCGCAACCTTTACATCGTTTGCATTTTGATTTTTCTAAGAGCGTGTTTGGAAATTCAAAAAAGACCGGCAATTTTACATTTTACATCTCGCATTCTGAATTTTTACCGGATAAAAATTAAAAATGAAGAACGTAAAATGTAAAATTAAGCCATCCACTTTTCGACCAGGTGAATTTCCAAACACGTTCTAAATAATTTTAAATGCTAAGGTTGCCGAAAAGCATTTTTGAGATACCTTATAAAAATTTGCGACCCTGATTTTGAATTACCGGCAAGCGTTCGGAGTCCACGTTTCGGCGTGTTTTCGCTGCGTTTCGCTCTGCGGCAAAATAACGTGCGTTTCGCGTTCGGACTCTGAACGCCATCTCCCGGACACCGGCGGCGGACGTAATCGGCGTGCAGGATGGAAATGTAGTGAACAGCCTTTGAGGAGCTGCTGGAAAACTCTCGAAGACGAGAGTAATTCTAAATTTTACATTCTTCACTTTTCATTTTATACCCGTCAATAAACGGTTTATTTTAATGAAATAAAATTTAGAATGAAGAATGTAAAATGACGGTTGCCCAACGTTTTAAAGTTTTCAAACAGCTTCTGAGCAAAATAAAAGACGGTCAAAAAACCGTCTTCGTGAAAGTTGGATGGTGCCGAAAAATTACGCTGAAAACGAAGTCCCGCAGCCGCAACCGCCGGTCGCGTTCGGATTTTCAAACGTGAAACCCGAACCCATCATATTCGACGTGTAATCAATTTGAATGCCGTTCAGATACTGTCCGCTGAACATATCCACGAACAGCCGAACGCCTTCTTTTTCGATGATAAAATCTCCGGTTTTCGATTCTTCTTCGATGTTCAAACTGTATTGAAAACCCGAACAGCCGCCCGGCACGACCCTGACGCGAAGCCCCGCCGTTTCCGGCAAATCATCCTCGCTCGTCATAAAACTTTTGATTTCCTTTGCCGCGCTCGGCGTAACCTGAACTTCAACCGACGGTGCTGCTACTGCTGACATTTTTTATAGTCTCCTTACTTTAATAATATCCAAAGATTCAAAAAATTGAATCTTTACTTTAATGTCAATTTTACACGCGCGATTTGAAAAGCACAAGCTAAATTCTGCTTCGCCGGGTTTTGCAGAGTTTGGCAAAAGGCAAAAGTAAAAAAGCGAAAGGCAAAAGTAAAAAACAATTGCGACGTTTTGCCTTTTACCTCTTGCCTTTCGCCTTCTGCCAAACCGCCCGCTTGCCGCCGACGGTTTCGAGTTTAGGGAAGCAGCGTGGACGGGATCGCTGCGTCGCCGACTGCGCCGAATCTCTGAATTTTTTGCGGATTGTCGGCGCATTGCGGAACATACCAGTTGCCTTCCGTGCCGCGATACGTCGCCACCTCGGTTTTGCCGTCGCCGTTGTAATCGCCCGGCACGAGCGCGTCGGAGTTGGTTCCCCACTGCCGGGAACTCGCGGTTCCGGTCGCGCTGTTGCGGATATACCAGGTGTTGTCGGCGGGGCGGAAAACGGCGAAATCAGTTTTCCCGTCGCCGTCGTAATCCGCCGGAACGCGCTTGTCCGCCGCCGTTCCCCAACTCTGAGTCAGCGTTTGCCCGTTGGAGCTTTGCAGAACATACCAGAGGGCGTTGGACGGGCGAAAAACCGCCGCGTCCGCCTTGCCGTCGCCGTCGAAATCGCCGCGCACCGGCACGTCGCCGCTCGTTCCCCAGTAGAGAGTGCGGAAATCAACTCCGGTGGCGGACGACGGGCGATAGAAGAAAAAGCTCTGCGCTCCGCTCGCTGCGCCGTTGCGGTAAACGGCAACATCGGCTTTGCCGTCGCCGTCGAAATCTCCCGGCAGCGACACGTCGCCGGTTCTGCCGAATTGTTCCTGCTGAAACGTATTGTCGGAACTTCGCAGAATGAAAAAGTAGGAAAGATTCTGATTGCCGAAACCGTTGTCGCGGAAGACGGCGAGATCGGTTTTGCCGTCGCCGTCGTAGTCCGCCGCCGCCGGTTTGTCACCGCCGAGTCCCCACTGCGTAGCGGTTAATCCGCTGGTCGAGCGATTCAAATACCACGTTCCGTTGGACGGGCGAAAGACGCTCAAGTCGGTTTTGCCGTCGCCGTCGAAATCGTTTTCCGTTCTGGTGAACAACGCGCTGTTGCCGTTGTAGAGAAAGAAGCCGCCTTTTCTGGCGATGAGAATATCGTCTTTGCCGTCGCGGTTTGCGTCAATTGTGGCGAGTTGCTGGGAGAAGGTAAATTGACCGGCGAGCGGCAGCGTCAGTTCAAAAGGCGCACCGAAACCACCCGCGCCGTTGCCGGGCAGAATCGTGAAATTGGGAATTCCGGCGGTTGAGGTATTGCGCCGAACGGCAAGGTCAATTTTGCGGTCGCGGTTAAAATCGCCGACTGCCAGGTCGGAAGGCTGATTAGAGACGGCAATCGGCGTTTGGGCGGTGAATCCGCCCACGCCGTTGCCGAGCAGAATGGTCACGAAGTCGCCTCTGACAAAAGCCAAATCGGGGATGCAGTCGCGGTTAAAATCGGCGGTAATAATTCTATTAGCCGCAATGGAGACATTCGGGGCGGCGGTAAAGATACCCGCGCCGTTATTGAGAAATATATTGATCAAACCGCTGCAAACAATGGCAAGATCGGGTTTGCCGTCAACATTCAAATCCGCAACTACCATATAATTGGCGGCGAATGAGGTGGTATAAGGCGTTACCGCCGCGAAGCCGCCCGCGCCGTTGCCGTTATAAACCCGCAAATCGTTGCTGTTGCCGATGCCGGCTAAATCGAGATTGCCGTCGCCGTTAAAATCGGCGGCGACCATCCCGTAAATGCCGCGTTCGTTGGGAAGAAAAGTGCCGGTCGGAAAATTTCCCGTGCCGTTGCCGAGCCGAATCTGGATTCCGTTGCTGATTCCGTCACCGCCAATCGCCAAATCGGGGTTGCCGTCCCGGTTGAAATCTCCGATGATGACGACATTCGGGCTGATCGTATCAACGATATTTATCGGAGCGGCGAATCCGCCCGCGCCATTGTTTAAGAAAACGGCAATCGGTCCGAGCGCGGTTGCGTTGGCTTTATTTAACACCACCAAATCGGGAAGACGGTCGTTATTGACATCGCCGACCGCGAGTATCGGTGCTTGAGTCGCTTCGCCGGTCGGGTAATCGTTTTGCAGTTGCAAATTGATGGTTTGCGCTCCGGCGATAATTGCCGCCGCGCAGAAAATTAACATCAGCGATACGCTGTTAATCAAATAAAATGTCGTTTTGTTTTTCATAACTTTTCTCCTTTTTCTTGTTTTTAGTTCCGGCTTCAGTCGGTTCTTTGCCGAAGCATCGCCGACTGAAGCCGGAACTAAAAAATTTTATAATTACGGCTGAACCACGAAGTTTGGGGTTTCTCATTTTTATCGCGTCGCTTCGACCGCCTTTCCTCGTCAAAGACGAAGACATTTTTTAACGCAAAATTTTCTCTGTCCATTACGCGCAAAGAGGAGTAGAATTAGCTCACCACTTTTTCAAGGCAATTTAAACATTGTTGTTGAACTCGGTTAGAGAATTCAGACAAATCAAAATTCGGTCGGTTTCGATAAAATGGATTTCGCCCGACTCAACCAGCCGGTAGCTTTCCCGTTCGGTCGAGTCGGCGAGCATCGCCGCCGTTGTCGTTGCTATTTCAAACGGCTTTTGACGCTGCGGACAACAGACCTTAAGTTTTCGTCGCGGCGGTCAGCGACCTTTTCCTTCGAGTTCGATTTCTTTTAAACAAGCCGCCTTTGAAAATGCGGCTTCCAGGAATCGGTTTGTTAATCCGACCGCCGTAATTTATGAGCGAAGTAACCGCACTGCTTGAACAATATACCAACGGCAACCGCGAAGTTCTGGACGAATTGCTGCCGCTGGTCTATAACGAACTGCGCCGTCTCGCGCACAGTTATCTGACCCGCGAACGGAAAGATTTGACGCTGCAAACGACCGCGCTCGTCCACGAAGCGTATCTGAAACTGATTGACCAGCGTTCGGTTAATTTTCAGAACCGCGCCCAATTTTTCGCGTTGTCCGCGCAGGCGATGCGCCGGATTCTCCTTGATAATGCGCGTCGGCACCTCGCCGCCAAACGCGGCAGCGGGCTGAAAGTCGCGCTCGAAGACGCGGGACAGATTTCGGTTGCGGTGAACGCTAATTTGATCGAACTCGATGCGGCTTTGCGGGAACTCGAAGAATTCGACGCGAAACAGGCGAAAATCGTCGAACTGCGCTATTTCGGCGGGCTGACGATTGAGGAAACGGCGGAAGTTCTGGAGATTTCGCCCGCCACCGTCAAACGCGAATGGACGATGGCGCGGGCTTGGCTTTACCAAAAAATAAATAATTGAGCCGAATCGAGATTCTTTTGCGCGTAATCAAACAGGACTGATTCAATTCAGTCCGTTCGAGTCCTGGCAAAATGATGATTTTCGTCGGTTTAATATTTTTTGATCGGACTCGGATTTTTGGTCGGAATCAAGAGCTGACTGACGTGTGAAAAATGAACACCGACGACTGGCAAAAAATAAAAGAGATTTTCAACGCAGCAATCGAGTCGCCCGCCGCAGAACGGGCGGCGATGCTGGAAAGTTGCGCGGCGAATCTGCGCGGAGAAGTCGCCAA
This sequence comes from Pyrinomonadaceae bacterium, assembly GCA_043768465.1. GTDB lineage: Bacteria > Acidobacteriota > Blastocatellia > Pyrinomonadales > Pyrinomonadaceae. The sequence goes on along the minus strand of JAYVKL010000343.1, from coordinate 23,207 downwards.
ACTTTTGAAAGCTCACGCGGAAGCCGATGATTTTATCGTCGAATCGGCGTTCGTTGATGTCGGATTGGTTGATGAAGCGGAAGCCGATTTCTACATCGGGAAACAAATTGACGGTTATCGAATTTTAGAGGAAATCGGACAGGGCGGAATGGGCGCGGTTTATCTCGCCGCACATGCCGAAGAATCGTTCACTCAAACGGTCGCCGTCAAACTCATCAAGCGCGGAATGGACACCGCCGCCGTTCTCAAACGGTTCGTGATGGAACGCCAGATTCTCGCCAATCTCGAACACGCGAACATCGCCCGCCTGCTCGATGTCGGCACGACGACCGACGGTTTGCCGTATTTCGTGATGGAATATATCGAAGGTTTGCCGGTCACGAAATACTGCGTCGCGCACGAATTTTCCACCGCCGAACGATTGCAGCTTTTCCGCCGCATCTGCGCCGCCGTCCACTACGCGCATCAAAATCTTGTCGTTCACCGCGACCTCAAACCGTCGAATATCCTGGTGATGAAAGACGGCGCACCGAAGCTGCTCGACTTCGGCATCGCCAAACTTTTGAATCCCGACTGGTCAACCGACACGGCGGAAGCGACGGCGACGATGATGCGTCTGCTGACACCCGAATACGCTTCGCCCGAACAACTGCGCGGCGGCAATATCACGACGGCGAGCGATGTCTATTCGCTCGGCGTGGTTTTGTATGAACTTTTGAGCGGGCAGCGTCCGTTCGTCATCGAAAACGATTCGCGTGAAGAATTTATTCAGGCGATTTTGACGAAAGAGCCGCTGCGTCCGTCGGCGGTTTCAAATTCCAGATTCCAGATTCCAGATTCCAAAAGTGAAAACCAAACTCTATCGAACGACGATCAAAATTCAACGAGTAAAGAGCGTATCATCCATCCAAAATCCAAAACCCAAAATCCGAAATCGTTAAAGGGCGATTTGGACAACATAATTCTCAAAGCCCTGAGCAAAGATGCGGCGCGGCGTTACGCTTCGGTGCAGGAATTCAGCGAAGACGTGCGCCGTCACCTCGAAGGTTTGCCGGTCGCGGCGACGGCGGACACGCTTTCGTATCGTCTCAGCAAATTTATTTCGCGGCATCAAATGGGTTTTGCGGCGACGATTTTGGCGAGTTTGCTGCTGCTGGCGGCGACGACGGCGGCGATTTGGCAAGCCGTTCGCGCCGACGCGGAACGCGCCAGAGCCGAAGCGCGTTTCAGAGACGTGCGGACGCTGGCAAATTCCCTGATGTTTGAAATTCACGATTCGATAAAAGATTTGCCCGGCGCGACCCCGGCGAGAAAATTGCTGGTCGGACGGGCTTTGGATTATTTGGATAAATTGGCGAACGAGTCGCACAACGATATGACTTTACAAAGCGAATTAGCGGCGGGATACGAAAAAATCGGCGACGTGCAGGGCAGTCCGCTGGCGGCAAATTTAGGCGACAGCGCAGGCGCGTTGGCAAGCTATCGCAAGGCTCTGGCGATTCGTGAAACGCTCGCCGCCGCGCCCGGCGATTTCGCCGAACGCTACACGGCGGCAATGCTTCACAGCAAAATTTATCGCGTAATGATGCTGCAAAATGATTTTACCGAAGCCGAATTTCACTGCCGCCGGGCGATAAAAATTTTAGACGAACTCGTTTTCGTCGAACCGGACAACCTTTTAATTCAGGTAACGACGGCGCGTTTTTACCTTGAACTCGGCGAACTTTTGGTGTCGAAAAAAGACGGCGACACGGAAGCGGCACTCGTCAATTATCGCCGCAGCATCGCGGTTGCCGAAGCGATTCCGACGGCGGCGGAGTTGCCCGAAAAAGCGGCGGACGGATTATCTTTGAACGAAAAAATTCTCAGCGTGACGCAGATGGCGTATCGCCGCATCGGGCAGAATGCCGAAACACGCCATCAAACGGACGAAGCCCTCGGAGTTTATTTAAAGGCTCTCGCCGCCGCTGAAAAATTGGCGGCGGCGGCGAATAACCCGCCCAAACCGCACTCCCGAATTGTTCTGGCAATCGCGCTCGGCAATGTCGGACGAACGCAGGCGGCGACGGGAAAAGTTGACGAAGCCCTGACCAATACGCAGGCGATGCTGGAGATTTGCGAAAAGGCGGTTGCCGACGACCCGCAAAATTATCTCGCCGCGAGCCAGTTGGCGGTGGCGCACGGCAGTCTCGGCGATGTTTATTTCCGGCGCGGCGACTTTGAAAAATCGCTGGCGCATTTTCAAATATCGCTGGAACTTCAGGAAAAAATGCGTGAAAAATCTCCCGACGACGTTTATAACATCGGCAATCTAGGCGAGACGCTCGCCGCTATCGGCGACGTTCACGAAAAAACGGCGGCGCGTCAAACGTCGTCCAAAACATCGGTGAAAGACAATTTGCGCGAAGCCCGAACCTGGCATCAGCGCAGTTTGGATATTTGGCTCAACCTCAGAAACAAAGACCGATTGCCCGCTTATTTCGTTGGAAAAATAGAAGAACAAAATCAAGCCGTCAGCCGCTGTGGAGCGGTGTTGAACTAAACTCTTTTCAACCCGACCGATTCACATCAAATGTGCGTAAAGTTCAGAGTCCAAACTTCAGTTTGTTTCCGCCGCGCTTCGCTCGAAGGAAGAACACGCTCAAGCGTGGACTCTGAACGAAAACCAAAATATCGCCGAATTCTCAACCGTTCACATAACGTCGGTTATTTATTTCACCCGCGAAGAGATGACGAGTTCCGGCTTCATCGCTTCGATGGAAATCTGCCGCGCAACCTCTTCCGCCATCGTTCGGAAGGCGATTGCCTGCGGCGATGCGGGATTTGAAACGACGACCGGCAAACCCTGATCGCCGCCGATCCGAACTTCCATTCCGAGCGGGATTTCACCCAAAAGCCGCAGATTAAATTGATCGGCGAGTTTTTGCCCGCCACCTGAGCCGAAAATATCGTAGCGTTTATCGGGCATATCGGGCGGCACGAAATACGACATATTTTCCACGACACCGAGAACCGGAATCGAAACCTGCTCGAACATCGCAAAAGCGCGGCGCACGTCGGCGAGCGAAACCGCCTGCGGAGTCGTCACCAAAACCGCGCCCTGCACCGGAACCAGTTGCGCCAGCGACAATTGCACATCGCCCGTTCCCGGCGGCATATCCACAATTAAATAATCGAGTTCGCCCCAATCAACATCGGTTAAAAATTGCCGGACGACACCGTGCAGCATCGGACCGCGCAGAATCATCGGTTTGTCGGGCGGAACCAAAACCGCCATCGAAATGATTTTCACGCCGTGCGCTTCGAGCGGGACGAGCTGCCCTTTCGCCGAAACCTGCGGCTGAACGTGTCCGATGCCGAGCATCAGAGGCACGTTCGGACCGTAAACGTCCGCGTCCATCAAACCGACTTTCGCGCCGTCCAGAGCGAGCGACACCGCCAGATTAACGGCGACCGTCGTTTTGCCGACACCGCCTTTGCCCGATGAAACCGCGATGATATTTTTCACGCCCGGCAGCGCGATATTGTTCGCCACGCCGCGACCTTGCGGAACTTCGGAATCCATCGTAACCGAAACCGTTTCCACGCCTTCAATCGCCCCGACGAGTTTTACCGCTTCGATTTCAAACGCTTCTTTGACCGGACACGCCGGAGTCGTCAAAACGATGCGGAAAGAAATGTCGCCGCCTTCGATTTTCAAATCTTTGACGAAGCCGAGCGTGACAATATCCTTGTTCAAATCGGGGTCAATAATTTGGCTTAACGCCTGTAAAACACTTTGTTCTGATATTTGATTCATAAAATTTACGCCGCTAATTGGCGTTTGACACGTTCGATTTCAGTTTTCGCATTCGGCAATTTCTCGCCGTGATTGTTTGCGGCTTCAATCCATAATTCGGCAACCGTCGTCAATTCGGCTAAAGTTTCCTGCAAAGTTTCGCCTTGTGCCAGACAGCCTTTTAATAAAGGAATTTCGGCAACGAAGCCGCCCTCTTCGGCGGGATAAATAGTGAATGGATAACCGTTCATTCGTTCAAGCGGCAACTAATCTTTGTTCCGGCATTGGAATTTCATCGCCGAATTCGTCGGCTGTTTCAAGCCAGAGTTCAATGGCTTCATTGATACCTTTGACCGCTTCGGTTTGCGTTTTGCCGTGTGCCAGACAGCCTTTCAATTCAGGAACTTCAGCGACGAAAATTTTATCTTCATCGCTCCAATAAATAATAATTTCGTATTTGTGCAGCAGTTTTCTCCCAAACGATATTTCTGTAAAATGTTTCGTATTTGACGAACCTGATAAGTTTTGGCTTTGCTGCCGTCACGCTGTAAATTCGGCTTTTCTTCAATTCCTTCTTTACGAAAACTGTGATGACTTCCCTTTATTCTTTACTTCAAAACCTGGATTAAGCAAAGTTTGCCGCAAGTTTTCAAATCTGATATTGGCATCGGATTTCCCTGAAAGAATCTGCTCAAAAAGTTTGTCGCTTTTACCCATCAGATGAAATTATTATGCCTGGAAAATTAAGCCCGCAAAAGCATTTTCAACGTCTCGATCCGCGATTCCGGGTTGCCGAAGTCTTCGCGGTAATCTTCAAAACTCAAATTGATAACGTGATGCGCTTCTTCACGCGAATAAATGTGCGTTACTTCGAGTTCACGCGGCGCGTCGTTCGGCAGTTGTTTGTAGCTTAAAAAATAATGCGCCAGCCGTTCGATGATGCCGCTCGGACAATCGCCGATCTCCTCGAAATGCCCGAAAGCCGCGTCGTTTTCCAGCACGGCGATGATTTTATCGTCCGCCTCGCCGTGATCGAGCAGGCGCAAGCCGCCGATGGGTTTGGTGTTGGCGAAAAAGTTGCTGCTCATAATCGTTTTTTCGGTCAAAATGCAAATATCCAACGGGTCGCCGTCGCCGATCACGCCTTCGCGCCCGGTCTTTTCCATACAAAATTCCGCCACTTTTCCGCCGCAGTAAGTTTGCGGCACAAACCCGTAAAGCGTCGGGCAGAGCGACGAGTATTTGTGCGGGCGGTCGAGCCGCAGATGTCCCGAAGGTTTGTCTAACTCGTATTTGACGACATCGCGCGGCACGATTTCGACGTAAGTATTTATCAGGTGCGGCGCGGTTTCGCCCGCCGTCACGCCGTGCCACGGGTGCGACTGAAACATCAGGGACAAAAGCGTGTTTAATTCCTGTTTTTCCATAAACTTCTATTTCACATCAAACGCGCCGATAAATCAAAACGACTTTTATAAGCCGCCTGCTTGAGACGCGGCAGGCAATCTAATATCATCAATCTGCGCCGCCGAGAATTTCGAGCGGCGAAACAAGGGGAAAGGGAAGTGGTATGAATCTCAAATTGTCGTTTGCAATCGTTTTATTCGTCTTAGTCATTCTGCCGTGGAGTGCGGCGGCGCAAAAAAACAAGTTCGTCGGCTACCGGCACAAAGGCGTGGTTTACGGCGCGACGCTGCCGAACGGGGTCAAGGATTTGGGCGGCGGTTTGCTCGGCAACGAAAAATACGGCGTGTCGCGGTTTTCCAAAGGCGAAAAATTTATGCTGTGGCTGGAAAAACTCACTTCGAGAGACGCGGACGGCGTTCCGAGTTGGGAAGTCAGAGACGTTTTGCCGTTCGATAAATTAAAGAAAAATCAGGAATTTCTGTTTTCCTACAGTTCCGGCTGTCGGCAAAACGACAAACAAAATCTTGATTTGATCGTGCTGGCGGAAATCCTGCCGAAAACGAAAACTTACAAAGTGATTCGCGCCTGGAAAGCGAATACGAGCCGGGAAAAGTTTGAAAAAACCGCGACTAAAAACATCAAATGCACCGTCGGCGGCGAGCCGTAAAAACTTATGAGCAAAATTTTTTTCTACGGCTTGCCGAACTGCACGACTTGTCAGAAAGCTCTGCGCCGTCTGGATTATCACCGCGTCGCCGACATCGAAAAACGCAATATCAAAGACGCGCCGCTGAGTCGCAGCGAGATCGAAAAGCTGGCGGCGATGCTCGGCGGCATCGAAAATCTTTTCTCGCGCCGCTCGACCAAATACCGCGAACTCGGTCTAAAAGACAAAACGCTGTCCGAAAACGAGATGCTCGACTTGATGGCGGGCGAATACACTTTCCTCAAACGCCCGATTCTGGTGGCGGGCGAAACGGCGATTGCCGGATTTTTCGAGAAGGAATACGACGCATTTTTTTCGGCGGCGAATCAAAATCTCAATCAAACTCGGCGCAGATAATTATCAATCAAAGCGCGGGCGGTGCGCTTAAAAGTATCTCAAGGTCGCTTGTCTTCATTTAAAGCGTGTTTGGAAATTCACTTGGTCGAAAAGTGGATGGCTTAATTTTACATTACTTCATTCGACATTTTTAATTTTTATCCGGTAAAAATTTAGAATGAAGAATGTCAAATGTAAAATTGCCGGTCTTTTTTGAATTTCCAAACACGCTCTGAGAGTCCACGCTCTCGGCGTGTTCTTCGCCAGCGAAGCGCGGCGGAAACACGCCGAGAGCGTGGACTCTGAACGAAGCAAACGATCTTTCGTATTTTTGAGACAGCTTTTATTTACAAAAACCGTCTTAAATCTTTAATTCAAAAACTTCCGCACACCCGGATACGAACGATCCTATTTTTCCTCACTGCAAAGTGTTATCGAAAATACCGGCTTTTACGCCCGACTTTGTTCGTCTCCAAAACAATTAGTAAATCCGCCTTTGTAATTTGACGGCATTGTGCTGTTTAATCATTTTCTTAACAATCGAATTTAATTTAAGGTAAATTTCAAAATCTGCTACGATGCGACGAATTTATTTACAAAAAGCTAAATCACAAGTTGCCCGCGCCGATACCATTCGCAATATCAACCGGCAAATCGTTCTCGGCTACGTCCGCGACCGCGAGCCGATTTCCCGCGCTCAAATCGCCCGCGAAACCGCGCTTCAGCGTTCGACCGTCTCGTCAATCGTCAACTCTTTAGTCGAAGACGGCTTCGTCGAAGAAATCGGCGCGGGTGAATCGAGCGGCGGGCGCAAACCGACGATGTTAAAGCTGCGAACCGACGAAGCCGTTGCCGTCGGCGTGGATATTACGCCGACCGTCGTCAACATCGCCACCGCCAATCTCGCCGGCGACGTGATTCATCTGGAAACTTTCCCGACATCGCCCGACCGCGCCCGAACTTTTCGCAAAATTGTCGAGCGGCTTTCGGCGGTCAAAACCAAATTGGTCAATCCCGACGTGCAAATTGGGGTCAGCGTTCCCGGCGTGGTTGATGAATCGTCCGGCACGGTGACTTACGTTCCGTTTTTTCACTGGAAAAACTGGCAGTTGAGAGAGGAACTCAAAGAAGCCGTCGGCTTGCCGGTGATAATTGACAACGATGCCAACGCCGTCGCCCTCGCCGATTTGTGGTTCGGGATGCCGGAAGTTCGCAATATCAAAAACTTCGCCAGTCTTTTGGTCGCCGAAGGCATCGGCACGGGAATTATCTTCGACGGGCAGATTTATCGCGGCAACAAAGGCGCGGCGGGCGAATTCGGGCATATGATTTTAGGCGGCGCGGTCAACGAAAAGAACACGGCGGTTTGCTCGTGCGGCAATACGCACTGCTGGGAATCGTTCGCCTCGAACCGTGCCACCGTCCGGCGATTCGCCGCTTTGACCGGCGGCGACGATCAGGAAAACGACATTGATCAAATCTTCGCCCTCGCCCGTCGAGGACACGCCGACGCGTTGCGAGTCGTCAACGAAACGGCGCGTTACCTGGCTCTCGGTATCGTCAATCTGCTGGTCGGACTCAGCCCGGAAGCCGTCGTCGTCAGCGGAAAAATTACGCTCGTCTGGTCGCTGATTGAAAAAACTCTGGTCAAAACAATTGAGGCGAACATCAAACAGGAACTCCCGGCGACTCTGGTCACGGCTTCGACGCTCGGCGATGCTCCGACTCTAAAAGGAGCGATTTGTTTGAGTTTAATTAACAAATTCGCCTCCCGGAACTAGCCAAAGGTTCACGGAAATGTTAAGTTTGTCTTCATTCAAGGTGAATCACCAGATACTTTGTTTGTATAATCAACAAACATAACCTACTGAAACGCCTGAAATTATTCATCCGCATTAGAGTTTAAGGTGATTCTGATCTGCGTCTCGCGGCACGGAAAACAGGGATCGCTGCTATTCGGATTTAGTTTAAGAAACCATCAAAATTCAGACAATTTTAAAATTTAAATCAGGTTAATCTTTCCGCCAAAATGGAAAGTCGAAGGAGGATTTACAATGTTTCATTCAGTAAAAAGAACGCCTATCGCGGCTCTTTTAGCAATCGGTTTGTTTTTGACGAATGCTGTTTTCGCACAAACCGAAACCGCCCGGCTGCAAGGCACGGTAACTGATGCCCAGGGCGCGGCAATTGCCGGAGCGACCGTCAAGGCGACGAGTTCAGGAACCGGTCGCAGCGTCGAAGCGACGACCGACGGAGAAGGAAATTACTCGATTCTGTCGCTTCAGCCGGGACGCTATCAAGTGGAAGTTTCGCAGGCAAATTTCAAAAAGACGCAGCAGGAAATCACGCTCGAAGTCGCGCAGAACGCCAATCTGGTTTTCGCGCTCGAAACGGGAGCGGTTTCGGAAACCGTCACGATTACTTCGGACGTGCCTTTGGTCGAGTCAACGAGTTCGGCAATCGGCAACGTCGTCGCTTCGCGTGAAACGGTCGAACTGCCGCTCAACGGGCGCAACGTGCTGGAATTGGCGCGGCTTTCGCCCGGCGTAACGCAGGGCGTGGTCGGCGGCTACGCGACGGGCGCGGGCGGCGATGCCGAAACGTATCGCGGCGGCAGCACGGGCGGCGCGGCACTCTCTGTTAACGGTCAGCGTACGCAGGCGAACAATTTTTTGCTCGACGGCGTGGACAATAACGAATCTTTAGTCAATACGATCAATATCTTCCCGTCAGCCGAAGCGACGCAGGAGTTCCGCGTTCAGACCAGCACTGCGCCGGCTGAATTCGGACGCGGCGGCGGCGCGATTATCAACACGGTTATCAAATCGGGAACCAACGATTTTCACGGCAGCTCGTATCTTTTTATTCGCAACAGTGCGCTCGACGCGCGCGAGGCGTTTTATCAATCAACGGCGACACAGCGAAGACCTAACTTCCGGCGCGGACAGTTCGGCGCGACCGTCGGCGGTCCGGTGATTCTGCCGCACTTCGGCGAAGGCGGACCGGAATTTAATAACTTCAAGGACAAAGTGTTCTTTTTCTTCAGCTATGACGGATTACGTCAATTCCTGCCGCGCTCGACCGACACGGCAAGCGTCCCGACGGCGGCATTCCGCAACGGCGATTTTTCGCAATTGTTAAGTCCCGCTCTTTCAGGAATTTCTCCATTAAGAGAGCGTGATCCAGACAGTGAAAATCCAAATGCGACGAGAATAAGACGGTATTATGATTGCAACGGCGTTGAAATAAGCAACGCCCAAACGAGAGGCGGCATATTTCTGTCCGATCCTTTGAATAGAAATTGTCCGAACGGGACTATTCGCTATTCAACCAATAATATACTTCCCATCGGGCGTTTAAATCCGGCGGCTTTGAGTTATTTACGCGCCTTTCCGCTGGCAAATAACGGCAATCAAGTTCAGGGAAACTATATTAACACGCGCAATCAAATCGACCAGCAAAATGTATTCGATGCCAGAGTTGACGCGACGATCAATCAATCCAATCAATTATTCGTGCGCGGAAGTCTCGGACGTTACGCTCAGACGCTTTCATCGCGGCTGCCGACGCTGCCTTCCGGTTTCGGTTCGGGTTCCAACCCGACGCGCAATAAGGGCTTGGTCATCGGTTTGAATTCGGCGATTAACTCGAATTTAGTTAACGAATTGCGCTTGCAGGGCAACACTCTGCGTTTCGGCTATGAGCCGCCGTTCGGCAATCAGTCAATTTCATCGGCGTTGGGCATCGTTAATGCCAACCGTGATTCGACTTTGGGCGGCGGCGCACTGATCGGCGGCTACAACGGACAGCTCGAATATACAGGCGATTACGGAGCGTATCGAGTTCCGCAAAAAACGTATCAAATCGTTGACAGTCTGAGCTACACGACCGGAAAAAACACTTTTAAATTCGGCGGCACAGCTTTGCGGCGCGAAGTCGAACTATTTCGCCCGATTGCCGGTAAAGGTTATTTTCGCATTTACGGAAACGGCGACCCGACGCAGTGTCCGGGCGCACAAGGCGCATCGAATCTAGCGACTTCCGGCACGACCGGATTTGAACAAGCCGATTTGCTGATCGGTTTTGCGTGCAGCTATCAAATTGGAACGCAGTCCGGCAGAATCATCACGCGCAATTACGAAAACGCCGTTTTCGCGCAGGATGATTTAAGAGTCAGCAGTAAATTGACTCTCAATCTCGGCTTGCGCTATGAATATCTGACTAATCCGGCGGAGATTGCGGGCAAACAGGCGAATTTCGATTTGACGACCGGACGGCTTTCAGTCGCTTCAGGAAATAACGACGCGCAGGTGAAAACGGATAAAAACAATTTCGGACCACGTGCCGGTTTCGCTTACGATATTTTCGGCAAAGGAAAATCGGTGATTCGGGGCGGCTACGGGCTTTTCTATTTTCTCGACCGGGGCGGCATCAGCAACCAGTTGGCGCAGAATCAGCCGTTCGCCGGCAGCATCAGTTACAACTATAACGACGGCTACCGCATCACTTTCTCCGGTCAGGCTCCTTTGAGCAGCAATAATAATACCTTAGCGACCGCACCGCTGCCGCTGCCGCCGGTCGCGGTCAATCAAGCCTTCTTGAACAATCCGGTCGGCGCGGATGTTATCGCCATCAAACCGAACAACAAAATCTCGAATGTTCAGCAATTTAACATCCAGTTTCAACAACAGTTAACCAGCGATACGGCGGTGAGCGTCGGCTATGTCGGAACGCGCGGGCGCAATTTGATTTTGTATTACAACTTGAACGGGCAGGCTCTCAGTACGGACACGTCAACTCCGTGTCCGATCAGCGGCAGAGCTTTAGGCAATTGCTATCCGGGCATCAGCACGGTTAATGTGCGGGACGATGCCGGACGGTCGCAATATGATGCGCTGCAAATTCAGCTTAAGCGTCGCTTCTCGAAAGGCTGGCAGTATATCGCGTCGTATAGTTTCTCGAAAACCAAAGATAACGGCGAAGGCGCGTTCGACAACACGGCGGGCGGCATCAACTATATCGAACAATACACCACATCGAGATTAGATTATCCGAATGTTTTGTCGCTCGAAACCATCTACGAACTTCCGTTCGGACGCGGCAGAAAATTCGGAACGGACATTCCGCGAGTGTTGGATATTTTAGTCGGCGGCGTGCAGTTCAACGCGATTTTTCGCGCCCAGAGCGGCAATCCGTTCGACGTTCGCGTCAACAACCGGCTGGTTAATCTGACGGGTGATCCATATGCCGGACAGAACGGCAGATATTTGAACTTAAACGCTTTCAGTCCGGCGACGACGACCAACGGTTTCGGCTCGCTCGGACGCAACAGTCTGCGTTCACCTTCGACCCGGCAGTTGAATTTAGGTTTGACGAAAAACTTCGGCATTACGGAAACCACGAAAATTCAATTCCGCGCCGAAGCATTCAATGTTTTCAATACTTTGCAGTTTGGAACGCCGAACACTGATTTCAACAACACTTCGCTCAATACGAGCGGCGGATTTAACAACAGCTTCGGCTTTATCAACTCGATTTCCGCTAACTCGAACCGGCAGCTACAGTTCGGACTTCGACTGGAGTTTTAAATTTCACCGTCGAGTTGCTGCATAAAACGGCGACTTGCTCTTTTCCGAGGCGTGCGGCATATTTTTGTTGCACGCCTTTTTACTATCGCTCGACTTTAGAAAGACGCATCGCGGTTATGAACGACTTCATAATAAAAACGATTGTTCTGTTGACGGTATTTATACTTTTGCCGTCGCCGGCGAAAGCGCAAAACGGAACCGCCGCTGGCGCGCCGCAAGTTTCTAAAATCGAGCCGCCGAACTGGTGGGCGAATCATTCGATCAATCCGGTGCGCCTGCTGGTTCGCGGCGCAAACTTTCAAAATGCCAAAGTTTCATCGGCGGACAAATTGCTGAAAGTTTCCAACGAGCGCGTTAATTCTCGCGGCGATTATTTGTTTTTTGACGTGATGATTTCACCGAATGCGAAAATCGGAAAATATGATTTTGGAATCTCGACGGGAGGCGGCAAAACGAGCGTTCCGTTCGAGATTTCCGCGCCGCTCGACAGTTCAAAAAATTTTCAGGGAATCACCAATGACGACGTGATTTATTTGATAATGCCCGACCGTTTCGCCGACGGCGATTCGTCGAATAATAAAGGCGTTGACCGCGCCAATCCGCGAGCGTGGCACGGCGGCGATTTTAAAGGCATCGCGTCAAAAATGCCGTATTTCAAAGAATTGGGCGTAACGGCGATTTGGCTCACGCCGTGGTATGACAACTCCGACGAAATCACGGTTTGCGATCAGCCGTGGTGTCCGAATACGAGTTATCACGGCTACGGCGCGATTGATTATTACGGCGTGGAAAATCATTTCGGGACGTTCGCCGATTTGCGTGCGCTGGTTGAAACGGCGCATAAAAACGGTATTAAGGTGCTTCAGGATCAAGTGGCTAATCACGTCGGATTCAAACATCCGTGGGCGAAGAATCCGCCGCTCGACGATTGGTTTTCGCCGTTTACGCAGGAGAAATTTAACAATTCCGCGCTGTTGAGTCCGAATAGTTCGCAGGCGGAACGCGATAATCTGCTGCACGGCTGGTTCGATTTCTCCCTGCCCGATATGAATCAGGACGAGCCGGAAGTCGCCAGATACGAAATTCAAAACGCGCTCTGGTGGATCGGCGCGATAGGCGTTGACGGCATTCGGCAGGATACGATTCAATATCTGCCGCGCCCGTTTATCCGCGATTGGTCGCGGGCGATTTTGAAACAATACCCGAAATTCTGGATGGTCGGCGAAGTCTTTGAAGAAGACTCAATGCAGACGGCGTTTTTTCAGGGCGGCAAAACGGGCTGGGATAGAGTTGATACGAACCTGCCGAGCGTTTTCGATTTCAAACTCTGGCGCACGTCGCAGGAAGTTTTCACTGGCGTAAAACCGGCGCGGGCGTTGCGCGACGTTCTGAAATACGACGGACTTTACGGCGATGTTAATAATTTGACCGTGATGCAGAACAACCACGACACCACCCGTTTTATGAGTTTGCCGAACGCAACGCTCGAAGGCGCGATGCTGCACACGGCGTTCGTGTTAGCGACGCGCGGCATCCCGCAGCTTTATTACGGCGAAGAACTGGCGATGACCGGCGGACACGATCCCGACAATCGCCGGGATTTTCCCGGCGGTTTTGCGGGCGATGCGGTTGACAAATTTACGAAAGCGGGCAGAACGGCGGACGAGCAGAAAATGTTTGAAAACATTCAAACCTGGATAAAAATCAGAAAAGAATCCGAAGCGTTAAAATCCGGCGGAACAATTGACTTAAACTATAACGAAGACGTTTATAATTTTGCTCGTCAAACGAAGAATAAAACCATAATCGTCGGAGTTAATCGTTCGAGCGAAACAAGATATATTGAATTTCAAGAGAGCGTTTTAAAGTTAGATGGTCGAAGAACAGTTTATAGTCCGAATGGAACAGGATTAGACATAAATATCAGTAATTACAGTGCCAGAGACGGATCAGTAAAATTACCAATCCCGCCAAAAAATATGGTGGTTTATGATGTGCTGATAGACTCAAAATAAAATTTTTCTAACAGAAAACAACCTTTTTTTAAGGAGCGTGTCTGGATATTCAAAAAAGACCGACAATTTTACATTTCGCATTCTAAATTTTCACCAAATAAAAATTTAGAATGTCGAATGTAAAATGTAAAATTAAGCCGTTCACTTTTCGACCAAGTGAGTCTCCAAACACGCTCTAACAAAAAAACAAACTTTATAGTCTTATGAATTTTCCAAGAGCCGGCGGCGTTCTGCTGCACCCGACATCACTGCCTTCAAATTACGGCATCGGCGATTTGGGCGCGAATGCCTATAAGTTCGTTGATTTTTTAGAACGCGCCAAACAAACTTACTGGCAGGTTTTGCCGCTCGGTCCGACCGGCTACGGCGACTCGCCCTATCAGTGTTTTTCGGCGTTTGCCGGAAATTCCAATCTGATCGCGCCGGAATTGCTGGTCGAAGACGGATTTCTAACGACAAACGAAATCAATCGGAAGCCGGATTTCCCAACGGGAAAAGTTGATTTCGGGAAACTTTACGATTGGAAAAATCATATTCTCGCCCTCGCGTATGAAAGATTCCGGCAGACGACAAGCGTTGATTTGCGCGGCAAATTTGAGACGTTTTGCCAGCACGAATCGTCTTGGCTCGACGACTACGCGCTGTTTCGCGCCGTCAAAAAATCGCAAAATCAAAAACTGTGGCTCGAATGGGACGCGCTGCTTCGTCTGCGCGACGATACGGCTCGGCATTTTGCGAAGGAAAATCTGCGTGAAGACATTCAATCCCAGAAATTCCAGCAATGGCTTTTCTATCGCCAATGGTCTGATTTGAAAAATTACGCGAACGAGAAAGACATCAAAATCGTCGGCGACGTGCCGATTTTCATTGCGTTAGATTCAAGCGATGTCTGGTGCAATCCGTCGCAATTCAAACTCGACGAAGGTAATCGCCCGCTGGTCGTCGCCGGTGTGCCGCCCGATTATTTCTCAAAAACCGGACAGCTTTGGGGTAATCCGATTTACAATTGGGACGCGATGCGCCAAGACGGTTTCAAATGGTGGATTGACCGCGTGAAAGCGACTCTGAAAACCGTTGACATCGTGCGCGTTGACCATTTCCGGGGTTTTGCGGCGGCGTGGGAAGTTCCCGGCGGCGATAAAACGGCGGTCAACGGAAAATGGGTTAATGTTCCTGGCAAAGAGTTGTTTGAGGCTTTGAGAAACGCCATCGGCGAACTGCCGTTCTGGGCGGAAGATTTGGGCGTGATTACGCCGGATGTCGAAGAATTGCGCGATTCGTTCGGCTTTCCCGGAATGCGGATTTTGCAGTTCGCGTTCGGCGGCGACGCGCAAAATCACGATTTGCCGCACAATTATATTCAAAACTCGGTCGCCTACACCGGAACGCACGACAACGACACGACGGTCGGCTGGTTCAATTCGGGAGCCGGGAAAAGTTCGACCCGCGACGTTTCGCAGATCAGGCGCGAACACGATTTTTGTTTGAAATACCTCGCCACTGACGGTAAAGAAATTCATTGGGATTTCGTTCGCGCCGTCTGGTCTTCGGTAGCGGATTCGGCGGTTGTGCCGATGCAGGATTTGCTCGGTTTGGGCAGCGAAGCGCGAATAAATCTGCCGGGTTCGACGACGGGAAATTGGTATTGGCAATGCAAAGACGGCGATTTTTCGGATGAGATGGCGGAAAGATTGCGCGGGTTAACGGAAATCTATGGAAGATAAAAATTCCAGCCGCCGGGTTCACCGGGAACGCGGAGAATTTTACGAGAACGATAAAAATCTGTGTTTCCGGCGAACCCGGCGGCTAAAATTTACGAACAGTCAGATTGTGTTCAAGTATTTCTTTATCAAAATGAAATATCCGAGTTTATCCGTCCGATTATTCGCCGGCTGGTATTACGCAAAAGCAGAAAATGACCGCAACGCCGGCGAACCGCCTGCGGTTTGAGCATCGGTTATCGAGAGAAATAAAAATTAATTCGTCGAAGATTTATTTACAACAATGAAAGGACTATCTTTTGTCGCCGCCGTGTTCGCCGCATTTTTGATTTTCATCGGTTACAGTTCCAGAGAGACAGCGGGCGTTTTGAGCGGGGCAGTCATTTTTATTGGCGCGCTGATGGCGATTTTCGTGGCGTTCGCCTGGCTGGTCGCCATTTTCAAAAAAAGAAAGAACCGGGCAAGCGATCTCGATAATTCCAATTCTTAAATCAATCGAAAAGAATTTTTTTTCGCCGCCGCAATTTTTTTGTTAAAACAGTTTTTTTTCTGGTGAAAAATTGGTAAAGTAATAATTGCCCGAACTTTTTCGGCATCACATTTCCAGATTAGCCTTCCCGTTTAATTAGTCACTCCCGAACAAAAGCGTGTTTTTCCAATAAAAGAAATGAAACGTATTCAAGAAAAAGTAAAAGACCTGGTTGAAGTTCTGCCGTATAAAAACTTGCAGGATTTCATTTCCGATCCGGCGCGGACGCTGGCGGCTTATCATTTTACCGACGCGACTTCGGATTTGATGGCGAAATGGCTCGACAAAATCGCGGCGA
Source organism: Pyrinomonadaceae bacterium (assembly GCA_043768465.1). Taxonomy (GTDB): domain Bacteria; phylum Acidobacteriota; class Blastocatellia; order Pyrinomonadales; family Pyrinomonadaceae. The sequence goes on along the minus strand of JAYVKL010000343.1, from coordinate 6,829 downwards.
TGAACGGGAAAAAAGGCGCGGCGAATGCGCTGGCAGGTTATCGCGGAGTCGGCAAAAGTCATTTCCTGGCGACGCTCGGCGCGGTTTTGGCGCATTCGGAACTGCGTTCGCGCATTACTAATCCGCACGCGGCGGCGAGCGCGCAGAATCTCAAACGCGCCCGCTACTGCGTCGCCAACGTCCGGCGCGGAACGCACGACACTTTGTTTGCGGAACTCAAAGACGCGCTCGCTAAAACTTTCGAGACGAACGCGGCGGATTTAAGCAACTCGCTGAACGATCTGCTGGCTTGGGCGATAGAAAAATCCGGCGAACTGCCGTTTATTTTACTGGTTGACACGGCTTTTGAACGCGCTTCGAGAGTGGCGCGGGACGACGGCGGACTGCTCGGCGAAATCGCGGAACTCACCGAGGAATCCAATATATTCGTCGCGGTCGCCCTCGACGACGACATCGCCGGAGCCGACGGCATTAACGCCGCCATCGCCCGCCGGTTTTCAATTGATTATCTCGATCAGGAACATCTCTATCGCATCGTTGACGCGCACATTTTCCCGAAACACCGGCAAAAAGCCGCCCTGCTGCACGATATTTACACGAATTTCAAAACCGTGATGCCGAGCTTCCGCTGGAGCGAACAGCGATTCTCGTCGCTGTATCCGCTGCATCCGGTGATTCTGGAAAACGCTCCGTTCGTCCGGCTTTACGCGCCGGAATTCGCCCTGCTCGGTTTCGCGTCGGAGGCGGGCGCGAAAATTCTCGGTCGTCCGGCAAATTCCCTAATCGCGCTCGACGAAGTTTTCGACAGCGTGGAAGCCTCGCTTCGCAAAATCGAAGACTTGAAGGACGCGGTGGCGACTTACGACATTCTGAATTCGGAAATCATCACGCAGATGCCCGGGATGCAAAGGCTGCAAGCCAAATTGACTTTGAAAGGCTTGTTTCTTTTGTCCTTGGAAGGCGACGGCACGACCGCCGGCGAAATCAGCGCGGCGATGCTGATTTACGACGAAAACGATCCGTCGAAATCCGTTAAAAACGTCGAAGATTTGCTCGAAACTTTCGTCGCGGCACTGCCCGAAGAAATTCAGCGCAACGCCGCCGACAACCGGGAAACGCGCTACAGTCTGCGCGTCAGCACGAAAGATAATCTGAATCAAGCGGTCGCCGAGGCGGTCAAAGCCGTTTCTCCGAACGTCGTGCCGAAAATACTGCGCCGCGTGGCGCGGGAGAGATTTTCCGACTGGACGTTTTCCGAAGAAAACGAAATCGGCGATTCGACCGAATGCCTGATTACCTGGCGCGGCGGCATTCGTCACGGCAGCATCGTCTGGAACGCGGGCGAAGAAACCGAGGAGTCGCTCGCGCCGGTTTCGGAGTTTACCGATTGGGAAGTCATCATCAATTCGCCGACCGCCGCCAAACAAAAACCGAAGCGCAAAACGGCGGTGTCGCAGGTTTTCTGGCAGCCCGCGCAACTGCGCTCCGACGAAACCGAAGCCATTCTGCGCTACTACGTTTTGCTGACCAATCAGGATTTGCGCGAAGAATACGGCGAACAACTGCGCGCCGCCGGACACTCGAACCTGATGGCGGTCGAGAAAATCTGGAACCGGATTTTTATCGAGGAAGCGACGCTCGAAATCGAGGATTTCGACTATAACTTTTCCGAAGAAGCCCGCGCCGCCGCGACCTTGACCGAGGTTTTTTCAAATATGCTCGAACCGCTGTTTGAAAGTCTCTACCCGGAGCATCCGTATTTCGCCGAAACGCTGGCGATGAACGATGTTTCGCAGCTTGTCAGCGATTTTTTCAGCGGTGCGCGGCAGAGTTTGACCGAATCGCAGAAATTGGCGAAAACCTTCGCCCTGCCGCTCGGTTTGGTCGCCGAACGCAATGATTTGTACGTTCTGGAAACCGAAGACAACCTGATCAATCTGCCGCTCGCCCGTCAAATACTGGCGACGGTCAAAGAGAATCCCGAAACTTCCGTGTCGCTCAAAACTATTTACCGGACGCTGAAACAGCCGCCATATGGGTTAGGGCGCGAAGCCTCGCATCTGATTTTGACGGCGCTCGTCGCCCAACGCCGCATCGAATTCGTAACTTCCAAAGGCGACCGCATCAACCGCCGTTCGCTGGATTTGAAAATCATCTGGAACGACATCGAAGGCATCGCCAAACCTTCGAGCGTTTTATACGGCGACAAACGTTTGACCGAATGGGCGCGAATCATCACCGGAACGAAAACCTTTTATTCGATTGACCAGCCCGCCGACCGGCAGGCGGTCAAAACCGCACTGGAAAACTGGCTGGTTGACTGGCAGTCCGAACGCATTCTGGAACGCTTCAACGATTTGCCGGACGAAATTTTGAACACGAAAATCTGGCGAATGGCGACTTATACCGAGAAAACCTTCGGCACGGTGGCGGCGACCGCCGCCGCGATTCTGGACGATACGGTTTCGCTCGAAGAAGGTCTGCACCGCATCGCCGATGCCTTTTCCGATTCCGAGAAAGAATTTTCCGCCCGCCGCAACGATTTGGTCGTGCTGGGCGATTTCATCAAAGGAGTCGGCAAGCGCGAGCGCATTCGCAATTATCTGGCGATTTGCGAGACGACCGAAGACGCGAATCTGGAGGTTACCCGCGAAAAACTCGTTTCCGTCATCGAAGAAAGTTACCTCCGACCGAACAGCCGTCTGAACGACGAGATGGAGAATTTGTGGCAGAATTTTCATTCGCAGTTCGCCGACTATTTTGCGATGAAACACGATCTGGTGATGAAATCGCATTTGATGCGCGAAAAATTCGATGAATTCCGGCGGAGCGACGAGTGGTGGGAATTTGAAAATCTGTCGCGGCTGACGGTATTTCAGAAAACCTACTGGAAAGAAGCGCGGCAGCATTACCGGCAGCTAAAAGAACTCGACTGCCGTTTCGAGGTGCGGACGATGCTCAAAGCCCAGCCTTTTTGCGGCTGCTCGTTCAAACTGGCGCGCAGCCGCCACTGGGAAGAACTGCCCGCCGCCTTAGAAGAAACCGTCGCTCGCGGACGCGCCAATTATCGCGGCGTTTTGTGGAAATTAAAAGACACGCTGGTTTCGCTGTTCGAGCATTTCATCGTCGAGATGAAGGACGAAGATTTCACGAAAACGGCGCGCCATTTAATCGAAATCTTCAAATCCACCCACCCGATTCCGCTTTTGACCAACGGCGATTTAGTCGTGCTGCAAAAAGTCTTCGACGATTTGCCGACCGCGCCCCTGCTGCAAATCACTCTGCCGAGCGACGAGAGTTTCCTGAGCCGCGAAGAACTGCGCGTTCAATTAAACGACTGGCTGGAAGATTTACCGAACGAGCCGGTTTTGCTGAAGATTTGATTTTACTCCACGAGCCGGTTTTGCTGAAGATTTGATTTTACTTCTCAAGAATTTGTCGTTAAGTTCTTTAAATGAAGATTTCCATTATCGGCGCGGGCAGACTCGGCGGAGCGTTGGCAATCGCTCTGTCGAAAAAAGGTTGCGAAATTGAAAATCTCGCCGTCCGAACTTTGGAAAAAGCCGAACGAATCGCCGCGTCGGTCAAACCCAAACCGCAAATCATCTGCACCGGTGAGTTTTCCCTGATTTCTTCGGACGTAATTTTTATCACGACGCAGGATTCGGAAATCGCAGCGGTCGCCCGCCGTTTACGGGAAACTTTAGCGCATCAGCCGGTCGTCCTTCACACGAGCGGCGCGTTGTCCTCGGACGTATTAAAAGACCTAAAAGTTATCGGCTGTCCAATCGGCTCGCTGCACCCGCTGGTTTCCGTGAGCGATTCCGGGCTGGGCGCGGAGAAGTTTGCGGGCGCGTATTTCTGCGTCGAAGGCGATGCGGAAGCGGTTGAAATCGGCAGGCAAATCATCGGCAAACTCGGCGGAAATCCATTTATAATCGCCGCGAAATTCAAAACTCTCTACCACGCTTCGGCGGTCACGGCGTGCGGTCATCTGGTCGCGCTGATTGACGCGGCGATTGAAATGCTGGCGAAATGCGGATTGGCGGAAATCGAAGCGCAGAAAATTCTTCTGCCGCTGATTAAAAGCACCGTCGAAAATCTCGAAACGCAGTCAACCGCCGAATCTTTGACCGGAACTTTTGCGCGGGCGGATGTTCCGACTTTTGAAAAACACCTCGCGGCTCTGCGGGAAAATGTTTCGCCGGAAATCCTCGAAATTTATTTGCAGCTCGGAATGCGTTCGCTTCCGCTCGCCGAAAAGCAGGGCGCGAATGCCGCCAATCTGGAGAAAATCGGCGACGAACTTTTGTTAGCGAAAAAGAATCTCAAATGATAAGATAAAAAAACAAAAAGCGAGCGGTAGAAGTTTGGCGAAAAGTATTTGAAGTGCACATTACGATAATCTAAAGAATGCGGCTATGACGGTTAGTATAAAAGAATTTCAAACGGAAAAACAGGTTTTTTCGGAACATATTCAGAAGGCGGGTTTGCGGCACACGGCGCAGAGAGACTTGATTCTGGAAATTTTCCTGCGAACCGAAGATCACGTTTCCAGCGAAGACCTTTACTGGCTGGTGCATAAAGAAGATTCGAGCGTCGGACACACGACCGTTTACCGCACCCTGAAACTTTTGACCGCCGCCGGTTTAGCCCGCGAAGTGCGCTTCGGCGACGGCAAATCTTATTACGAGCATCATTACAACCACGAGCATCACGACCATATGATCTGCACGGAATGCGGCAAAGTCGTGGAATTTTTCTCGCCGGAAATCGAGAATTTGCAGGATTCGGTCGCCGCCGAATACGGTTTCAAGTTAACGCATCATTCGATGCGAATTTTGGGTGTTTGCGGCGATTGTCAGATCAAAGAAAGGAGTTTGCAGGGTGCGGCTTCGGGCGCGCAACCGCGTATTCGCGTAAAATCGGTTTACAGCTAAAACAGGAAGTATAAAAATAAATGAATGAAGTCGAACTTAAATTTGAACGGGAAGATTTGGCGGGTTTGGTCGCCATCGGAACTTATCTGTCGGACGCGGCGCGGCGTTTCGGCATCGAATTGCAGAACGAGCAGTTTGACGAAAAAGATTACTCCGTCGTGAAAATCATCAAAGGCGGCGAGCTGCTTTCGACCGCGACGAAAACGGAAAGCCAACTGCTGTCGGAGAGTCGGCGCGGACAGGGCGAAAGATTGGCGGAAGAAGTAAAAATCGAAAAAGCCGGAGAAATTATCGTTATGTCAACCGAAAAAAAAGCGGCGGAAAAACCGACCGAAGAACAACAGCAGGAGCAGTATCGCAAGGAATTTGAAGAGCTGCCGCTGGCGAAGAAAATCGCCTCGCTGCTCGAATTAGAAGGCATTGTGTTGAGTGAAACTTTGTCTTTTATCGTTAATTCTCCCCAGAAACTCGTTAGTATGGCGATGGACGTGCTGGCGGAAATGGGTTTGAAGATGGAGGACGAAGCAAAAAAACAGGCGCGTCCCGACGAGCATCACCCAACGGACGGCGAACCGTCGGTCAAAGAAGCAAAGAACGAATCGGCGGAACCGTCGGTCGTGGAAAAAGTCGGCGACGAATCCGCCGAGCCATCGGTTGAAGAGAAAAAAAGCCGCTCGAATGAACCGTCGGTTAAAGCCGAAGACAAAGAGAAAAACGCGCCGGACGAAGATTTGGAACCGCCGCCGCCGTCAATCCTGGATAAATAATCGCGCCTTTCGTGGCGGAATTGATACTCAAAAATTCTCGACTGCCGATTGAAATACGAGTGAGCAACAAATTACAAAGAAAATTTCCCGAAGCAATCAAAGAAAACACTCAATACGTTCTGGCTTTCGGGTTAATAGCGACGATGCTGATGGTCGCCGGATTTCCGATGTTCGTGATATTCTTTTTCGGCATTTTTGCCTATTTTCTGTGGAAAATCTTTTCGCAGCCGTCACGCGGCGGAACCCGCGAGATTTTCGAGTTTTACCTGTCGGCGAACGAAGTTCTGCGCGACGACGAACGCCGCTGGTTCGGGTTTGAAGTGCAGGAAGTCATCAATCGCGGCGAGCGCATTCTGCAACTGATGAACGGTGCGCCGCCGCTCGTCTATTTTACGCTCGGCGCGCTTTACAACCGCGTCGGCGACCACAAATCCGCCGTCAATCATCTTTCCTATATCGTCGAAAACGAAAACGCCGACGAGACGACTTACGTTTACGCCACGCCGGAACTGCGAAATTATGTGCGGATTCTGCGGAAAATCGAACGCGAACCGGCGGAAGCACCGCAGACTTCCGCCGCGATTCGCGCCCTCGAACGCGCCCGCCGCAATCGCGGCAAAGCGATGTTAGAGAACAGCCGCGAAGGTTTGACGCTGCTCGACGGCAAAAAAGAAAAAGCGATGCTGGAACAGAAAAATCAAATTGAAAAACTGTCGGAAATCAACGCCGACAACAAAGTCGCGCCGAAGAGCATCGTTGACGAATCGCCCGAAAAATCCGAGTCAAACGGCAGTCAAAAAGTCGAAGCCAAACCGTTTTCAAACGGCGGCGGCGCAAAAAATCAAAAGGAAAAAAACGGCAATTCCCGCGACGAGCTTTTCGCCAACCGTCAACCGATTTCCGAAGTTCTGCACGATATTTACGACCAGAAATAAAATCAATTACGGATTTCAAATGACGAATTACGAATGACTAGTGCTTTGTAATCTAAGTTTTGATAACTAAAGTTCGGGTGCGTTTTGGGTTCAAACTTTAGTTTGCCGTTTCCGCTGCGCTTCGCTGGCGGAAATCACACGCTGAAGCGTGAACTCAAAACTTTAAAAACTTAGGTTACTTAGCACT
>JAYVKL010000342.1:0-10543 GCA_043768465.1 Pyrinomonadaceae bacterium | reverse complement strand
ATTCGGCATCGCTTCGGATTTACCGAGCGCGGCGGATTACGACGGCGACGGGAAAGCCGATGTCGCGGTATTTAGAAGCGGCACCTGGTATCTGAATCGTTCGACTGCCGGATTTACGAGCGTGACCTTCGGTTCGGCGGGTGATAATCCGATTCCCAACTCATTTGTTCGCTAAATACTTGGTCAAAGGCGAGGTCGAGGTTTTAAATTCGTTGCGAAAATTCAGGTCAAAAAGCAAAGCGCGACTCTCGTTTTACGAAGTCGCGCTTTGCTTTTTGCGCCGCCTCAATTAAACTTTCTAAATTCAGAAATATGAGTAAAAAATATCGCGTCGGAATTTTGGGAGCCACCGGAACGGTCGGGCAGCGGCTCGTTCAACTTTTGGAAAACCATCCGCAGTTCGATGTCGCGGCGTTGGCGGCTTCCGACCGCTCGACGGGCAAACCCTACGCTCAAGCCTGCGCGTGGAAATTGGCGGGCGAGATGCCCGAATACGTCAGGGAAATCGTCGTCGAGCCGATTGCGCCGCCGCTCGACTGCGATGTCGTGTTTTCGAGTCTGCCGTCGAACGTCGCGCGGGAAACCGAAGAAGCGTTTGCGCGGGCGGGTTTTCCGGTTATCAGCAATTCTTCGAGTTACCGAATGGACGAAGACGTGCCGCTTTTGATTCCCGAAATCAACGCCGATCATCTCGATTTAATCGAAGTCCAGCAGCGCAAACGCGGTTTCGACAAAGGTTATATCGTCACCAATCCGAACTGCGCGGTCACGGCTTTCGCGCCGCCGCTCGCCGCTCTGGACAGAAAATTCGGTCTCGAATCAGTTTTCGTGACGACGATGCAGGCGATTTCCGGCGCGGGTTATCCGGGCGTTTCGGCATTCGATATTACCGACAATGTGCTGCCCTATATCGCGGGCGAAGAGCCGAAAGTCGAAACCGAAACGCAGAAAATTCTCGGAAAATTGGTTGACGGCGCGATTATCAAAGCCGATTTTATCGTTAGCGCGCAGTGTTTTCGCGTGGACGTGCTGGACGGACACACGGCTTCGGTGCGGGTGAAACTGCGAAAGCCTTCGACGCTCGAAGCGGTTTTTGAAGCGATGAAAACCTTTCCGTCACTCAAACTTCACTCGTCGCCCGAACGATTTATAGATGTCTGCGACGAGCCTTCGCGCCCGCAGCCGCGCCTCGACCGCGACAACGGTGGCGGAATGACCATCACCGTCGGCAGACTTTTTCCCGACAATATTTTCGATTACCGTTTCGTTTCTTTGAGCCACAACACGGTGCGCGGCGCGGCGGGTTCGACGATTCTGAACGCGGAATTATTGATTGATCGCGGTCGTCTATAAACGCCCGCTCGTATATCTCGTGTAACTGTGAAAGGTGCCTTCGAGTCGTTCGCCGGTCAGTTCCTCGTTGATCGCCTGGTGAATGCCGCTAACCTTTGAATAACAGCGCAGAATCTCGATCTGCATCGTCCATCTTTCAATTTCGGTTTCAAAAACCCGTTCGCCCTTCAGCCTATCCTGCAAACCTTTGATTGCCTGATGGAAGGAAACCTGCGCTCTCGACTGATAAACATTGATGGCGGCTTTGATAAAAGTCGGAGCGTTTCTTACCACCTCGTTCGGGTCTTTATTGCCGAGCAAAAACGCCGATGATTCGACGACCAACCGGCAGGCGTGGCGAAAGGCATCGTCCATTCCCTGCGTTTCCGCCCTTGAGTCGGCGCGGTTGTAGTTGGCGGGCAGATGTTCGGTGCGGGCAAAAAGGGCTTTGATATGATTGCTCAACGCGGTCGAATATTTAACGGCGACATCCTGCAAATTGATGGTGTTAACGACTAATTGACGCGGCAGATAATGTGCCGCCTGATCGCCGCCGCTCGCCCTTTCGTCTTGCACTGCCGCGCCTTTGACCGATATTTTGTCGTCTTTATCGAGCATCCCGAAACTCGTCATCATATAAATTTCCAGCAGAACCTGCGTGACCGTCCGCTGGCGTTCGACTTCGTGAGTCGCCGCGGTCAAAGGCAGATGCACGTCCGCGAAACTGAAATGTAGCTGCAAACCGGTTCTGCCCGACGAATCAACTCCCAACTTTCTCTTCTGCATTTTTTCTCCGAATTTTATAGAATAAGTTCTTAATAGACTGTCTGGAATTCATCTATTTGCCTTTGGATTTTTAAGTCCGGTCAATTTTAGGTTAAATTCATATCTTTGAGCAAACAAAAAATTTATGAATGCGGACAACGGAGAAAATAATTTCGTCAAACGGGCGTTAATCGTCGTCGGCACCGGCACGTTTACCGGGCTGCTGTTGTGATTGTGCCATACACTTTCGATGTCGTGATGATGTTCGCCGTCATCGTGGTTCCGGCGCAGATGATTTATATTCAGGACGTTCTCGGCGAACGCAGCGGCGAGGCGGAACGGAAAGATTTAGGCGGAGAAACTGAAACAGAAACGGTTTGAAGAATTGAGTTTGAAAGCATTGAAAGCAGCAAATGAATACGAGAAATCCAATTGAAATTGATATTGAACTTACTGAAGCGGATTTTTGGCGCGTGAGTTTTGCGAGCCGAATCAAAAGATTTTTGCTCGTAACGGCGATTTATTTGCCCGTTATGATGTTGATAACGTATTTTACTGCTTTTGGCACGGGAGCCAATCCTTTTTACGAAAAAAATTGGTTAATTCTGATCGCTCTTTTTATTATCTGTGCCGTGCCTGTAGCTTTTCTTCCCGCTTCCTATTCTTCATTGAGAAAGTTATCTAGAAAACTTGCGGCAGCAACTGAAAAAACGCATTTTACCTTTTCTGAAAATGAAACTGAAACGAAGTCTTCCTTGCGTTCGAGTAAATTATCTTGGGAAAATTACGAAAAAATACAGGAAACCGAAGAAGATTTTATTTGTCACTTAAATAATTACTCTTTTCATACCGTCCCTAAACGCTTTTTCAAGGATGACCAACAAATAAACGAATTTAGAGACCTCGTTCGTGAAAAATTAGGCGACAGAGCAAAATTAAAAAATGATTGAACGCTACACACTGCCCGAAATGGGCGCGATTTGGTCGCCGGACAATAAATTTCGCAAATGGCTCGATGTCGAAATCGCGGTTTGCGAAGTTCACGCCGAAGACGGCATAATTCCGGCGGACGCGCTGGAACAGATAAAATCAAAAGCTGCTTTTACGGTTGAACGAATCAACGAAATCGAGCAGACGACCGACCACGATGTCATCGCTTTTACGACGAATCTGGCGGAGAACATCGGCGCGGCGGCGCGGTTTGTGCATTACGGACTGACTTCGAGCGATGTCGTGGACACGGCGAACGCGCTGCTTTTGAAGGAATCCTGCGAAATTCTGCTGCGGAAGATTGACGCGCTTTCGGAAGTTTTGAAACGCCGCGCTTTTGAATTTAAAGACACGCCGCAAATCGGACGAACGCACGGCATTCACGCCGAACCGACGAGCTTCGGGATGACTTTCGCGCTCTGGTTCGCCGAAATGCAGCGCAACAAATCGCGGTTGGAACAGGCAAAAGAAACGATTTCCGTCGGCAAAATCTCCGGCGCGGTCGGCGCGTTCGCGCATCTCGACCCGGAAGTCGAAGAAAGAGTCTGCCGGAAATTAGGCATCGGTTTTGCGCCGATTTCGACGCAGGTTATCCAGCGTGACCGCTACGCCGAATACCTTTCGACGCTGGCGATTATCGCGTCTTCATTAGAAAAATTCGCGCTGCAAGTTCGTCATTGGCAGCGGACGGAAGTCAGAGAAGCGCAGGAAAAATTCAAAGTCGGACAGAAAGGTTCGAGCGCGATGCCGCACAAACGCAACCCGATTATGTCGGAGCGAATCTGCGGAATGGCGCGGACGATTCGCGCCAATTCCATCGTCGGTCTGGAAAACGTCGCGCTCTGGCACGAACGTGATATTTCGCATTCGTCCGCCGAACGAATCGTGCTGCCGGATTCGTCCGCCGCGCTCGATTATATGCTGGCGAAAATGACTTCGCTGCTGGACGGTTTGATCGTTTACCCGGAGAATATGCTGAAGAATCTGAATCTGACGCGCGGTTTGGTGTTCAGCGGGCAATTGCTTCTGGCGTTAACGCAGAAAGGCGTTTCGCGTGAAGATGCCTACGTTTGGGCGCAGCGAAACGCGATGAAAGTTTGGGACGAAGGCGGCGAGTTTCGGGATTTGGTGACAACCGACGAAGACATCACGGCTAAATTATCAGGCGAAGAAATCGAGCGAATTTTTTCCTGCGAACATTATCTGCGGAACGTCGGCAAGGTTTTCGACCGGGTGTTTTCGGGAGCCGGTTCATCGTGTAAAATTGACTCATGAAAATCACCGGCAAAAAATTTACGCTCTGTCTGGCTTTTCTCGTCTTGTCTCTGAACGCTGCCTGCCACAGGTTTGCGCCGGTTACAAATCAGGAATACCGCAAAGACAATCTGGCTTTTACATATTTATCGAACTGGAAAATTACGGAAGACACGACCACCAAAGAAGCGGGTGGCGACGTGCGATTTATCAGTATCGAAGGACCTGACGATGCGGTTTTGATGATTTCACGCTTTCCGAGCGACACCGACCTGACGCTGGAAAGCTACGTCGAACTTTTGCAGTCGGGAATGAAGCAAGAAGCCGAGACGATGACCGGCGGCGTTAAAGTGTTCAAGATGGACGACGGTATATTGAGTTCGGTCGAGGCTCGCATTGCCGGAGCGACGCGGCGCGGTTTAGCCCGCGAGTTCAACATTAAAGCCTTAACCGTTCTCGTTCCGCATCGCTCGGAAACTTTTTCAATTGAAAACCCAACCGAGAAATGGTTTTTCGTCAAGCAATCGTCAAAGGAAGACTGGGAAAAGCTGAAAATCGGTTTTCAAACTATCTTCGATAGTCTAGCCTTTGAAACGGCGGCGCGGAGCGGCAGCGGGAATAATTCCATTCAGAATCAATGATTTCAATAAAAAGCGAGAGCCGAAACTCTCGCTTTTTATTGAAACCGACTTTGGATTAGTTAGCCCATTTTTCAGCGAAACTACCAACTACCGGAAGTTTAAACAGCGAACCGCCGTAGGCTTTAATCGCCCCGAAAATCAGACCGCCGAATAATCCGAGAAACAACGCTAAATAAATCAAAATCGTCAGAATCCCGACGATACCCGCCAGTGCCGCCGAAACCTGACTGAGAACCAAGCCGATAATCGTGCCGACGATGGCGATGGCGATGATGCCAATCGTGCAGAAGACCGACCACAAAACCGCCTGAATCGCGTGGAATCGGACGAATTTGTTGTCCTTTTCGATAAAGATTAAAACCAGGGCGACGATACCGACAATGTAGCCGATCAGTGCCGTAACATTTCCATCAAGCCCTAAAGCGGATTTTCCGCCTGACATATTTTGCATACTTTTATTAGAAACTCCTTTTTTAAATTAGAACGAATTCGGGAAGTTGAAAATCAGCTAATAGGAAATCTAACACAAAGGCATTGATTAAAAAAGCATTTTGCGTAAAAATTTAATTTATCGTTTCGGAGCAGCAAAAATGAAAGCAAAAGTTTACGTTACCTTAAAGCCGAGTGTGCTTGATCCGCAGGGCAAAGCGATTCACCGTTCGGTCGAACTACTCGGCATCGGACAAATCACGGACATCCGGCAGGGCAAGTATTTTGAAATTGCGCTCGACGCGGGTTTATCGGAATCCGACGCGCGGCAAACAGCGGAAAACATCGCTAAAAACGTCCTGGCAAATCCGGTGATCGAAGATTATCGGGTGGAAATAGTTTTATAAGTGCTAAGTGCTAAGTTTTAGGATTTCACTTACCACTCATCACTGATTTATGAAATTCGGAGTAATAGTTTTTCCCGGCTCGAACTGCGACCACGACGCTTATCACGTTTTGTCCAAGCACGTCGGGCAGCCGGTTGATTTCATCTGGCACCAGCAAACCGATTTGAGCGAATACGATGCTTTGGTCGTGCCGGGCGGATTCTCCTACGGCGATTATCTGCGCGCCGGTGCATTAGCCAAATTTTCGCCCGTGATGACGGCGATGAAAGATTTTGCGGCACAAGGTAAGTTTGTGTTCGGCATCTGCAACGGCTTTCAGATTCTCTGCGAAGCCGGTCTGCTGCCGGGCGCGTTGATTCGCAACCGCGATCTGCATTTCATCTGCCGCCACATCAACCTGCGCGTCGAAAATCGAAATACGCCTTTTACGAGCGAAACCGAAGTCAATAAAATCCTGTCAATTCCGATTGCCCACGCCGAAGGGAATTACGTTTGCGACGACGAAACTTTTGAACGGTTGGAAGAAAACGGGCAGATCGTCTTTCGTTACTGCAATGAAAAAGGCGCCGCCACCGCTGAAGCCAACCCAAACGGCGCACGTTCCAACATCGCCGGAATCTGCAATGAAAACCGCAATGTTTTAGGAATGATGCCGCATCCCGAACGCGCCTGCGAAGGACTTTTAGGCTCGAACGACGGACGCGATATTTTTCGCTCGCTGACCGAAACAATCGCCGGCATTAATAAATAGCGGATAATGGATAATTCGAAAACCTCTCAATTATCCATTATCCGTTATTCATTATCCGTTTAATCTCTATCGCCAGGCGATTTCCAGTTGATATTCTTTGGCACCGCCGCCACTGTCAATAATCTGAATGACGGCGGTGTAATCGTTGTCGCGGTTCGGTTGTTGGAGGACGCGCACACTGCCGCGCCCGGATTTTTTAACGACCTCGACATTGACGCTGCGCGTCGGCAGCGACGAGGTAAAACTGAAAGTTCCGTTTTGATATGGCGTGCCGGAAACGGTCCGCGTTTCAATGTTGCGCTTTTGAACGACAAGCTGAACTTCCTGATCAACCGTTCCGCGCCAGAACGCGCTGCCGTTTGATTGTCCGCCGCCGCCGCCGTTATTGCCGCCGCTGCCGCCGAGTTCTCGATTGACATCGCCGATGCTTTTCTGGGCATTGCGCCACAAATTATTGTTTGCGCCGTAATTCGGGGCGCGGCGGGCTAAATCGCTCAAAATCGCGCCCGCGTCCCGCAGTTCCGAAGCGCGTCGCCCGTCACGAACGAATTCCTGGAAAAAGCCGGTGCTGGCATCGAGTTGCTGCGCCAGAAATGCCGCTTCGATGTCAGCGCGGGTGTTGGAATTACTGCGCTTCAAATCCTCCGAAGTGCGGTCAACCAAATCAACCGTCTGCCGTTTTAACTGGTTGAGCAAATTGTCGAGCCGCGACGATGAATAGCGGTTCTGCTCGTCCTGCGCGGCAGCGGAAAAAGCGCAAATCAAAATCGAACACAACGCTAAAAGTATGGTTTTTTTCATTTTTTGTTTCCTCAATTTTTTTTCGGGGAGAAACAATCGCGTCTTGGAAGGCGAAAACCGCCGACGGGTTTGCCGCCAATATCTTAATCTAAAACGTCTCGTATTCTAAACTTCGTTGACGATTAATCCTTGTTCGCTCAAATTCCAGCGCAGAACTTCCGCGTCGGGCTGCGCGGCTAAAGCCTTTTCGACATCGGCGCGGCGATTTTCTTCGCAGAAAAAAGCGATGCAGCCGCCGCCGCCCGCGCCGCAGATTTTCGGGGCAATCGCGCCGTTTGCCAGCGCGATGTCAATCAATTTATCCATCTGCGCGGTCGTAATGCCGGGCGCGAGCCGCTTGCGCTGCGGATGTGCTTTCAGCAAAATTTCGCCGACGACATTCCAATCGCTGTCCAAAAGAGCTTCGCGCAAATTGAACGCCGTGTCGCGGATGCCCTCAAAAATATCGAAAATTTCCTTGTCGCCGTCAATGTGGCGTTTGGTCATCTCCCAGTTATTCGTGCCGGAGTTGCGCGGCTCACCCGTGTAGCAGACGACGATTCGTTCCTGCAAAGTTTTGATGTCAATGTCCAAAGCCTCGCGCTCGATGCCGTCGGGACGAAAATGAATAGAAGCCGCGCCGCCGTATTGCGCCGAGTAATAATCCTGAAAGCCGGTCGGAACTTTGATCACCTGACATTCGATATTGGCGGCAATCGGAATAAATCGGTCGGGCGCGTAACGATTCCCGACTAACTTATTCAACGCGCCGATGCAGGCGATGTTCAAGGTTGAAGAACCGGCGAGTCCCGCACCCGCCGGAGCTTCCGATTCGGTCGTCATCGTAAATCCGGTTTTGGGCTGAAAAAAATAGACGAGTTTGGCGAGCAATTCCAGTCGCGGCTCGTTTTTCAATTCGCCGATTTTACTCAAAGATGATTCGAGTGCGACCTGCCGGTCAATGGAAACTAACTCGATCACATCGTCCGTGCGCGTTTCGATGCGGCATTTCGCCATCAAATCAATGGCGAAGTTAACGGTTGACGCGCCTTCGTGAAACAAAAAAAGCGGCGGAATATCAATAGTTCCGCCCGCTAAATCAACTCTCGTCGGTGCCGATGATTCGATTATCATAATTAGTTATTCAGTATCGGTCAGGCATTATAAAAATTACGCGATTGAAGACTGGAAAACCAAAGTAAAATTAGGCTGTTCACCTGTTTTATGCTCCTCCGGCAATTATCAATTGCTTTGTTCGTATTAAATTACTGACCGGCGGCGGATTTTTTTTCCTCGTCTCCCTTTCTTCCCTTTTCTCTTTCTCCGTCGCGGTGCGGTGCGCTGGTCAAATGCAGTCGTTCCTCAATGCCGTGCAGTTTTTCTTCGATGCGGTGAATGGTTTCCGGGTTCGGATTGGCTTCTTCGACTTTATCGGACAGATAGTAACGCTCGATAACGTAAAAAATAATGATGCCGGACAAAACGATAAAAAACAGCCAGATGCCGGCGCGTTGAAAATCACCGATAATGCCGGTGATCGCGCCGCTGAAAAAATAGCCGATGCTCGATAAAATCAGTGACCAAATCGCGCAGCTGATCGCGTCTATAAATAAAAACCGCAGGTAGGACATTCTGCCGATACCGTAGAAAACGCACATTGCGGCGCGGATTCCGTAAATATATTTCGAGATGACAATCGCAAAACCGCCGAATTTTTCAATCAAACGCTCGATGCGCGGACGCGCCATTTCGTAAAAGCGATAATGTTTAATCGTCGTCCTGAACAAACGCCCGACAAAATAAGCGACGTTATCGCCCGCGATGCCGCCGAACATTCCCGCCAAAACGACTTTCAAAAAGCTGTATTCGCCGAAAAACGCGCCGTGCGCCATCACGCCCGACAACAGCAGAGTGATGTCGCCTTCGACGGTGCAAAGCGCGAAAACCGCGAAAATACCGTAATCTCTGATAATTTCGGCTATATGTTCCATTCGTGAAAGATTGCGCTTTTTTTCGGCATCGCTAGAAAAGATTAACTTTCAAACCGCCTTGTCGTCAAAGGCAACAAAATCGTTTGCCTTGCGGAAAGCGCGTGAAACACCTAATCTGTTTCGTTTCGATTAAAATCGGGCGGCGTGAAATAATTTTTCGTGACGCGATATAGTACGACCAAAGCAAAAACCGCCAACCCGACACCGAGCCAGAAAAAAACGAAACCTGCGGAATCAAAGCCGTAGAGAATTTGCGAGCCTGCCATCATCACGCTTGCCGCCAGCCACGGCAGAAAGATCACCCAAATTCCAAACAAGACAATCGGCTTCGGTCGGCTGTTGACCGCCTTTCCCAGCATAAAACCTTCGGCGCGAATCATTTTCAAAGGGTCGAGCGTCGAAGTCGCACCAATCGGCGCACCGCATTTTTCGCAAAAAGCCGTCGCCGCCTGATTCGGAGCCAAACACGATAGACAAGCGACAATTTCTTCGTTCATAATTTTCTCCCGGTGCCGTTTTGATTGAGATAAAAAACCAAAAATTGTTAGAATTCCGACAATCGCCTAATTATCATCGTGTAACGTACAGCTTTCCTTCAACATTACTTCCAACTCCCGCAGTGTCGGCGAAATGTTTTGTTTGGTGAACCAGTCAATCGTTATTCTGCCCTCTCGCCGCACATAAATTATCGCCTGCCGAATCGTTTCCGGGCGCGGCGGCACGACCCGCATTTTTTCTTTATCAATTTGTTTTTCCAATGCTCTTCTTTGGTTGTGACAAACGGCAATATCGTTCATTCGCCGGTCAGCCGCCGCGTATTTATATATTTCAGTAACAATGGTGAAAATTGATCCGATGTAATCTGACTGGATATTTGCCTGACCGAATACGGGTCGGGAAATGCTGACGGTTCTGAATTTCGACACATAACCTTTCTTATTTTGTCTGTTTTTCTGCTGAATCAACGAATCTTTCATCTCCAATTTATCGGAAGGCATTTGAAAACGGTCGCTGGAGGATTTGTGGTCGGGCGGAACCCATTCGCTGCCCATTTGATCAATCTCAGATTCTGATTTTTTCCTATGCTGTTCTGCCAAATTCAAGTTTTTTAATCTAAAAGAATTCCCCGATAGCTTGCTTCGGGGTTTCCTTATTCACCCTGAAAGGGTGTAACTTCCTGGTCTTAGAAAATTCGTGGTTTCG
>JAYVKL010000341.1:0-21196 GCA_043768465.1 Pyrinomonadaceae bacterium | reverse complement strand
GAAGTTGCGGACCGGGGTCGTTACTTTTCGATGGCTCAAGTTCGACAATTTTTTGAGCGTTTCCGATTTCGCTTCGGCAATGGATGCGTAAAACGGCGGGTTGCAGATTGTTAAATCGTAAAACTCGTCTTCACCGATGATCCCGCGAAAAATGTGCTGCGGATTTTTTTGCAGGCGGCATTCAACGGCATCTTTCAAATGCCGGTTGTTTGTGATGATTTCGTTCGCCGACGCAATGGAAACCGGATCAATGTCCGAACCGACGAATGACCAGCCGTATTCTTTAACGCCGATAATCGGGTAAACACAATTTGCGCCGACTCCAATGTCCAGACATTTTATTTGATTGCGAGTCGGATTTTTCCCGCCGCTGCCGGTCGCCGTCAAATCCGCAATGTAATGAATATAGTCCGCTCTGCCCGGAATCGGCGGACACAAATAATCGTCCGGGATTTCCCAGAAATTAACGTCGTAGAAATGTTTTAATAAGGCTTTGTTCAGCATTTTGACGGCTTTCGAGTTTGAGAAATCAATGGATTCGTCACCGTAATCATTCAAAATCACAAACTCGGTTAATTGCGGGCAGCAGATTATCAATGTTTTAAAATCATATCGCCCGCGATGCTTGTTTCGCGGATGTAATTTCGATTTTTCCGGCTGATGCCGTTTCTTTTTCTGACGCATATCTCCAACTACCGATTGGCATCTCAGCAGGCAGCAATAAATTTTGCCGTCCGCCGGAACGACAAGATTTACCTCAAACAGTCGGATTCGGGAAAACTGCGGCTGCCGGATTCATCTTCCGGTTGTTTTTGAATTCGGGAATTGATCCGCCCCGGCATACGGAAATCGGACGGGTGCTTTAACTTCGTGATAGCCGTCAAGTCCCGAAATACAAACGTCTTCGGCTATATTTAAATCAATATTTCCATCAGCGAGCAAAGCATTTTCAGGCACCATAAGATGCTGAATTTCTCCGATTATCAGAATCGTGCGGTTGAGTTTAATCGGGATTTCTTCGACGAATTTCAGTCCGATTTTAATTTTACTTTCGGCGACGAACGGCGCGGCGAAGTTTTCGAGATGCTCTTCAGTCAATTGACAAGCCGCAAATTCCGAAACCGAGCGGTCAAATTTCGCCGACGTGTAATGCGCCTTTTCAATGAATGTTCGATGAACGTGATTAATCGTATAAACGCCGGTTGCCTTGATATTTTCGTAAGTATGTCGCGGAACTTCTTCGGTCGGACGCATCACGAAACCGAGCAGCGGCGGATTTGCGCCGATGTGAACGACGGAACTGAAAATAGCCAGATTCGATTGTTTTAAAGCGGACATCGTGCCGATTAAGTTGGCGGATTTATAACCGCTGACTGAATTAATCAGGTTGGCTCTTTTCCGCTGACTCAGTTCGTCTATTTCGTCGCCTGTAAAATGCTTCATCAGCGTGATATTAGTCCGATTCGTTTTGGTTTTGTAAATTTGTCCGGGCATTCCGGCTTCAAAATTCAGTTCGTTACGCCCGCCAAGCGCGGCGCGAACACGCGGAAGCGTGGACTCTGAATTTTTGGCACGACGTAATTATGATCTCACTCAAAATACTGAATTCCGACGAAAATCGCGGTTTTTCCAAAGTGCATTTTATCCGCCGATAAAACTCATCGAACGCGACGCGGGCGCAAACTCCGCATCGTTAATCGTGTGCCGCGCTTCTTTTTTCAAGACGACGGCTTGAATAAACTCAACCGTTTCAGCGCGATTTGCGCCGCCTCGGATGACATCGCGCAGGTTGTGTTCGGCGATCGAAAAAAGACAAGTCCGAATTTGTCCGTCCGCCGTCAGCCGAATCCGCGAACACGCGCCGCAGAACATCTCCGTCACCGGCGCGACGATGCCGATTTCGCCCGCCGCGCCGTCGGCGAAGACGTATCGCCAGGCTGTCTCCGCCCCGCGCGATTGTTCTTTTAATTCGAGCGGGAAAACCGCGTTGATGATCTCGCGGATTTCTTTGGCGGGAACGATCTGATTTTTGTCCCAGCCGTGACCTGAATCGAGCGGCATAAATTCGATAAAGCGCAGTTTTACATCGTGTTCACGGGCAAATCGCGCAAAGTCAGCAATTTCGTCATCGTTGCGCCCGCGCACTAGAACAGCATTGATTTTCACCGGCGTTAAACCGGCGTTTTTCGCCGCTTCGATGGAATGCAGAACATTTTCGAGCGCGTCCACGCCGGTAATCTCCTTAAATCTTTCGCGCCGCAAACTGTCGAGCGAAATCGTTACGCGATCCAGCCCGGCGCGTTTCAACGCTTCGGCGCGGCGCGGAAAACTATGTCCGTTAGTCGTCAACGCCAAATCTTTCAGGAGTCGAGAGTCGAGAGTCGAGAGTCGAGAGTCTGGATTTAAGAGTCGAGAGTGGTTGCCGCTGATTTCCGAATTATTACGGACTTTAAATCGGGCGAGTTTTTCAATCAATTTTTCGAGGTCTTTTCGCAAAAGCGGTTCGCCGCCGGTCAAACGGATTTTCTCGATGCCCAAACTAACGAAAATATCGCAGACGTATTCGATTTCCTCAAAAGTCAGAATCGTATCTTTGCGGGCAAGCGGCGGTTCGCCGTTCGGCAGACAATAAAAACAGCGAAAGTTGCAGCGGTCAGTCAAACTAACGCGCAAATCACGGATTATTCGGTTGTGAGCATCGCGCAAAAGCATCGCTTTTTAATGGAAAACGGAAAATCAAAACCCCAATCAATCGTTTGCTGAAAGCCCACGAATCTCGACTACCGAACAGGTCTTTAAAAATTCCGGGACATTTTGTTTTTCGTCCAGAGTTGACGCTTGAGCGTGTCTTTCCGCCGCGCTTCGCCCGGCGGCGGTCGGCAAACTGAAGCCCGGACTCTGAACGAAAACAATTCCTCGTTACTTTTGCTCGCCTGCTTACCGGCTGTCATCCGTTTTTATTATACATTCTCCATCTATTTATAGCCTTCGCCCAAATCATTTATCTGTTTCAAAATTCTGTTTTTCTCGATGTTCGGGACTTTGGAAATAATCGTGCGGAGTTCGGTTAAAAAACGGTTGAATTCGGCGCGGTCGCTGATGTCGGTCGGCGGCGCGTAAACCTTTTTTTCCTTGATGTCGGCGACGAACGGGTCGAGGTAATTGCCGATGTTTATTAAAGATTTCTGCGTGTATTGGCCGTTCGGGTAAAAGTTCAGATACTCGCCGTCGGTGGCGCGAATGTCGTAGAGATAGCAGTTGATATAGCCTTCGCACTCGCCCGGAATCGTCGTTCGCGCCGCCGTCCACGCGATTTCTTCGGCAGCCGGCAGCGCGGTATATTTGCCGTGCAAATCCCAGAGGCTTTCGGCGCGAACATACCATTCGGCGGACGGTTCGCTGTAAACGATGTCTTTTTCGTTCGCCTTGATGAAGTTTTTATACGGAAACTGCTCGCCCTTGCCGTCGGGAATCGCTTTGAGCGCGGCGGCGATAAACAACAGTCGTTTGAAACTCAGATCAGCGCGGGCGGCATCGGTTTTCACCAAAGCCTGCGCGGTTCGCAGAAAGTCCGTAATTTCCGCCGCGTTCGCGTAGTCGAAGGTTTTGGTTTTCAGATATTTGTCGCCGATTTCCCGGTAGAGTTTTTCGCGTTTGTCCGAATTGAAATCGCGTGTGAAATTCGTCGCAATCCAGCCGGATTTGCCGTTTTCGTATTCGACTTGATAAAACGCCGCACTCTTTTTGATGACCGGCAAAATTTTACCGAGTCGCACCACTGCCAGCCGCCCCGATTTCGCCGATGCTTCCCGCCGAACCGTGACGTTCGGCGCGGCAATAATCACTTGTCCGTTCGGTTTGGAATCGGATTTCGTGGCGGCTGCCGGTTTCGGAGCCGGTTTTGCTCTGGTCTCAGCCGACTTTTTCGGCGTTGATTTCAATGCTGATTTCGGCTGGGTTTTAGAAACTCCGGCTTTCGTGGTTTTGGCGGGCGATTGCTTCGATTTCGGAGTTGGAGTCGGCTTGGCTGAATCGCGATTCTCCGCGTTTGCTTTTTGAGCGACCAAATTAAAACTCAAAAAACCGATTGCTGTCGCCGTAATAATTAAGCTGCGATATAACCTTTTCATCGTTGCTTCTCCGTGTTTTCCTTTTTATTCTCGCGTCCGAAAATGTTATCGGTTCGATTTTTTATCCAGCAAAGCCCGCGCATTGCGCTGTAGCCCGCCGAGTTTTGTGCGCTTCATCGCGCTTTTGCGAAATTTCGCGGCGTAAGTTTCCGGCGACAGCGCGAGAATCGCGTTCAAATCGCTCGAAACATTATCGGTTCGCGGCTCGAATCGAGTTTCCGCCGTCGGCTTTTCAAACCGATTCCACGGACAAACGTCCTGACAAGCGTCACAGCCGTAAAGCCAGCCGTTCAGATGTTCCTTGATCGCTTCGGGCAAATTCAAATCGCGCAATTCGATAGTATTGTATGAGATACAAGCCTTTGAATCAACGACGTAGGGCGCGACGATTGCCGTTGTCGGGCAGACATCCAGACATTTTCGGCAGGTTCCGCAGTGGTCTTCAATCGTTTTAGTCTCGTATTCCAACTCGACGTTTAAGATAATCTCGCCGATAAAAATCCACGAGCCGAACTCTTTGGTGATAACGTTGGAATGTTTGCCGAGCCATCCCAAACCGGCGCGAATCGCCCACGCTTTATCCATCATCGGCGCGGTGTCAACGCAGATTTTTCCCGTTATCGTTTCGTCGAGCGTTTTGACAAAGGCTAAAAGTTCGCGGAGTTTTTCTTTCAAAACATCGTGATAATCGTCGCCCCAGGCATAACGTGAAACTTTGCCTTTATAATCGGATTCTTCGTGTTCGGACGGCGTGAAATAATTCAGCGCGACGACGATCACCGATTTTGCATCGGGGAAAATCAGCGCGGGATTTTTTCGCTTTTCCGGCTCGCGCTCCAGCCATTTCATTTCGGCGTGGAAACCTTTTTCCAGCCATTCGCCGAGTTTTTCACCTTCTTCAACCAGCGGTTCGGCGCGGACGATGCCGATTTTGTCAAAGCCGATTTCGATTGCTCTATTTTTAATTTGTTCGGCGAGATCAACCACAGAGAAATTAAATCACAAATGAATAAAAATCAGCCGCGAGTAACACGAACGAACCCGAATCAAAACTAAAATTTTTTTCGTGAAGATTCGTGTCATTCGCGGCTTAAAATCTTTTCCCGTCAGAAGCCGTTTGAAAACTCAAGATTTTGTTTGGTCGCTCCGCGAAATACGCGAAAAAGACGAAAAATTGAAGAATTGACTTTGTTTTAATTTTCGTCTTTTTCGCGGAGCGACCGGACAAAAACAGTTTTCAAACACCTTTTTAGATTTTAGAAATATAACTTCGCCCCGAATTGAAATTGGCGCGGGTCAAATGAAGCCGTCGAACGGCTGTAATAACTTCCGGTTTTTGCGCGCTGTCCGAGCGCGTTGACATCGGTGAAAAACGGCGATGCCGAGGCTTCGTTAAAGCGGTTAAACAGGTTGAAGCCTTCGGCGATCAAATCGAGTCGGACGCGCTCGCCGAAACGGATGACGCGGGAAATTCGCATGTCGAACGACGCGAACGAATGCGTCGTGCCGCGATTGCGACCGAGATTTCCCGTCGGGAAAATCGGATTGCCGCTCGCGTCGCGGTCAAATAGACTGCCGCAAGTCTGTCCGTTTGCCAGCCTTGAACCGGGAATGCAGAGCGTTCCGTCCGCCAGCACATTCGGGCGGTCGGTCTGCGTCGCCTGGTCATTATTCGTGTCAACATTCGTGATGATGTTGAACGGACGACCCGAAGAAAACTCGATAATCGGCGCGAGCGTAAAGTCGGAGAAGATTTTCTCAACAAAACTCTCTGACGAACGCCAATTTTCCGGCGCGGCGAGAACTCCGCTGAAGACGAACCGGTGCCGCTGGTCAAACAGTGAAAGCGAGCGTTCGGCGCGGAAATTGCGCGGGTCTTGCGGAATTAAAAGCGTTTGCAAATCGCTGGAATCGTCAATTGATTTCGAGAAAGTGTAACTCGCCAAAAACGTCAGATTGTTGGCAAAGCGGCGTTTCACTTCGAGATTCAGGGCGTTGTAACTGGAATTCCCGTCCGAAGCCTGCGCGTTGACCGCGCCGAACGGCGAAACCGTTCCGGGCGTTCGCAAAGTTCCTGCAAGTTGGGAATTGAGAACTCCAGGAGTTATCAATCCGTTGGTTAAGGCTTGCGCGAGAAAATAATTCGGCGCGTTCGGACGGAAGAAATTAGCGACTGCCGGAGCGATCACCCGATTTCCCAAATTGCTCGCCGGCGCGGTAATAATGCCCGGAATAATCGTCGCAAAGTATTGATTAAGCGGCAAACCATTGGCAGCGATAATGAAATTCGGGAATAAATCACCCGGAGCAAGTGCCGTTCCCGGCGTAATTATGACTCCGTTTCGCAGGCAAGGAAGCGGATTCATCAATCCGGTCGGTGCGGTCGGGCAAACCGTCGGAATTGATAAAGCAACGGCTTCTTGGGTGCTGCCGGGCAAGCGTCCGCCGGAAAATCGTTGAAAATTTTGAATCTGCAAATCCGTGCGCGGTGAATTTAAATCGGTCGGGTGCGGCAAGTTGTGCGCCCCGACGAAAATATACGAAGCCGAAAACGACATATTGCTCGTCAATTGCCGCTCGAACGTTAAATTCGCCTGCGTCGCCGAAGCGTATTTGAAATCTTTAGTGATCGGCAGAGTGAACGGCAGAACCGCGCCGAAACCGGAGAACGTCTGGTCGTTAAAACGCTGTCTGCCAAATTGATACTGCGACGACGCGGCAACGCCCGGCGTGTTAAATCCCGCCGGACAAAGCGGATTGCCGCCCGCCGCCGTGCAGACCGTGCCTTGAAAAACCTGCGCCGCATTTAACAAGGATGTCGGCGACGGACTGCCCGCCGTTAAAACGGCTTGCTGCTGCTGCGCGGCATCGGCGATGTCGGAATTGAACGCGGCGGCAAGCAGCGGATGATCGTAAAATAATCCGAGCGCACCGCGCACGACGGTTTTGCTGTCGCCGAAAACGTCGAGCGCGAAGCCGAAACGCGGCGCGATGTTATTTTTGTCGCGCGGAAATCCCTGCTGAACGCCGAGCGCGTCCTGCGCCGCGAGAATGTCGTTTGCCGTCAGATTGATGCGCGAAAGCGGGTCGCTGAAACCGACGGGCGCAATCGTCTGCGTGAACTCGACATCGTAGCGAACGCCGTAATTGATGGTCAAACGCCGCGTCGCCTTCCAGGTGTCCTGCGCGAAAAATGCAACCGGCGTGTTTTTAATCCTGCTGACCGGATCGCCGAAACCCTGAATATAAGTTGACGGCAAACCTAGTCCGTAGGATTGAACCGGCGTAAAATCCGGCAAGCCCGCAAAACCGGCGTTCAGATTGGTCGCCGCAAACGGTCCGAAATTAAACAGTCCGGCGAAATTCAGTTCAAAAACCGCTCTCGGAATTTTGACGAAATTGATGTCGCCGCCGAATTTTAAGGAATGCGTTCCCAATACATAATTGAAATTGTCGGCGAATTGATAGCGTGTTTCGACGCGATCAACCGGCGAGAAAAGCTCGCGCCCGATAAACGCCGCGCCGGAGATATTGAAGGAAACCGCGTCGCCGTTCTGCGAGCGGAAAATTGCTTTGCGTCTGCCGTAACTGAAGCGAAATTCATTCGCCGCGCGTTCACCCAAAGTCGAATTGAGTCCGGCGGTGAACGAATAATCTTTTATATTCTGAATGCCGGTGCGCGAAAAATCGTTTTGTCCCAGCGATTGGCTTTGCGATTCGACTTGAATGCCCGTCAAATTTCCCGGATTGTAGCCGAAACGAAAACTCAATTGATTATCGGCGTTGAGATTATGGTCGGTGCGAAGCGAGAAAAAGTTGGAACGGTCAGTGACGGGGAAAACTCGCTGCAAATCGTTGAGCGGACGAAAGGCGATAAATTGTCCTGAAGCGTTGCGCGTGTTGATCGGAACGGGCGCACCGGACAGAAAGAATCTTTGCCCGACGGTTCCCGGCAGAATCGGCGAAATCGGCGAGCCAATCGGCGCACTGTTGCACGCGCTGCCGTCGTTCGAGCTAAACAGCGGATTCGTGCCGGTCAAAGCCGTGTTGCCGCCGCTCGACGCGAAAAAGGCGTAAGCCCGCGCTCCGCAAATCGCCGCGATTCCCTGATTCAAAGTCGCCGGACTGCCCAACAAAGCCGTTCCCTGCTGAATCAAAGCGGTGATTCGGGCGGCCTGTTCGGCGGTCAGACGGTCAAAGGTGCGGGCTATCGGATTCAAATTCAAACCGGGAACGGCGATCACCGGAATGTTCGCCGAAGCCGTCAAACCCTGCGTGACATCGCTGGTAAAAAATCCGGTTTCATTGCGCTGGCGGCGTTCAAAAGAGGCGAAGAAAAAGTTTTTCCCTCTGCCCGAAGTCGTTACCGGTCCGCCTTCGCCGAAGTTCAGAAACGGCAGCGGTCCGCCGAACGTTCCGCCGAACTGCGTGCGGGTGAACGCCGATTTGAACGGCGCGAACGGGTTGCGGGCTTGAATGCTTTTGTCGCGGATAAAGCCGAAGACGACTCCGCTGTAATCATTCGTGCCGCGTTTGGTGACGACGTTGACGATGCCGCCGGTGGCGCGTCCGAACTCCGGCGCATAAGAATTGGTGGCGACTTGAAATTCCTGCACGGCTTCCTGTGAAACGGTCGTGCGGGCGGCGTTGATCGAGTTGTCGGTAAAGTCCGAACCGTCAACCTGCACCAAAGTTGAGCGTCCGCGCTGTCCGCCGATGTTCAAACCGGAAGTCGGCGCGGGTCCGACCGGACGACCGTTATCGCGCCCGACGGTGGAAATCGTCAGGGCGAAACCGGTCGCGCTGCGCTCGTTAATCGGCAGATTTTCGATGCGCTGCCGGTCAATCGTATTGGATACCGAAGTTCTGGTCGTCTCGACTAAATCAACCGAGTCGCCCGACACGTTGACGACGACATCCTGCCCGCCGACTTCGAGCTTAATAGTCAATTCGGCACTCTGCCCGACGGTCAGACGAACCGGCGAGATAATGGTTTTCTTGAACGTCGCGGCTTCCGCCGAAAGCTCGTATTCGCCCGGCGGCAAGGCAAAAATCCGGTATCTGCCTTCGCTGTCGGTCGTCGCGGTGCGCGTGATGTTGGTCGCCGAACTTCGGGCGGTGACGGCTGCGCCCGGCACAATCGCGTCTTGGGAATCGGTGACTATCCCGCTCAAATCGGCGGTGCTGGCTTGCGCCTGCGCCGAGATATTGCCGACGCTGACAAATAACACCATCGCCGTCATCAAAATCATTTCGGCGGCGCGGGAAAAAGCAAAGGAAAATGCGGTCATTGGTTTTTTGACTCCTTAAAATTTTTTACAGGGACACCGCCGCCGAACTGCGAAAAACTTTCGTTGCCGGGCAACTTCAAGTTTGAATTTTGCGCCGACATTCGGGCGCATTGTCGCGCCCGGATAAATTAAGCTCTGGTCAACGGATTATTATTTGATTCGGCAATCTGTGAAAAGTTTAGACGCAACAATCGCTCTAAAGCAAGCCGGAAGCGGAGTATTATCGAGCGTTGGGAACGCTCCGAACGGGAGAAGGGATCAAGAATAAATCGAACCGTCCGCAATTTATTCTTGATCCCTTTTAATTCAGCCTTGACGATTCAGCCTTTTTTAGAAGCCGAAACGCGCACCGAACTGGAATTGACGTGCCGCGCCCGCCGACGTAAAGCCGAGCGGTGTGGTCGGCGAAGCATTCCGATTGCCGCGTGCCGTGCCGACAATCAGTGTGCTGCGGTTGGCAATTGATAAACCGCCGACGCTGTTGTTGATGCCCTGCAAATTCGTTCGGTTGAACAAATTAAAGCCTTCGGCGATCAGTTCGAGATAGCGGCGATCCGAGAACTTGATGCGCCGACTGAGCCGCATATCGAAAGTGTATAAACTTTCGCCCTTGCCCGTGTTGCGCCCGACTGCGCCCGGACGGTCGGACTGCGAACGCCCGTCGTTGTTCGCGTCGAAACCGAGCAACAGATTAAACGGTTTGCCGGAGCCGTAATTGAAAACCGGCGCGAGAATAAAGTCGCTGAAAATGCTGCTTGTCAGCGATTCGCCATATTTCGGCGTTTGGAACACGCCGGTAATCACGACGCGATGCCGTTGGTCGAACGCCGACAGCGCACGGTCGGCGCGAAGATCCAGCGGGTTTTGCGCGGAAAAGTCCGAGTTGAAATCCGTTACCTCGTCAATGGTTTTCGACAAGGTGTAATGCGCCAGAATGCTGAAGTTCTGGGCAAAGCGTTTTCTCAAAACGAATGTTCCGGCGTTATAAAACGAGTTTGCGCTCGATTCGTAGAGATTGTCCTGGAAACGGAACGGATTGCGTAAATCGGAAGTGGAACTCGGCGTAGTCGGTGTCGCCCCGGTCGGATTGTAACAGGTTGCCGGAACCGGCGAACCGGGAAAACGGTTATAACACGGTAAATTGCCCTCCCGCGTCAGGAACGAAGCCTTTACTTGATTAGTATCACGGTTGCGCGTCAAGAAAATTCCGCGATTGAATAAGTAGCTGGCTTCAAACGAAAAACCTCTGCCTAAATCGCGTTCGATTCCCAAACTCAATTGATAACTTTCCGGCGTTTTGTAGTTCGTATCGCCCAAAAATCTAACTTCGAGCGTGCCGTTTTCAGTCGGCGTAAGATTATAAAACGGGCTGTTCGCCGTGTTGCGGAAGCGCAGGTCGGCGACCGTTACCGGACGGGTGAAACCGTTGGTTGCCGCTAATAAAGTTCGATAAACGGTGAATGATGATGGCGAACATCCTATTAACAGAGGATTCACAGTCTGACTGCAACTAACCGGAACTGCTGGGTTAAGCGGTAATGCTCCGCTTGTCGCCGTCGCCAAAACGATGTTGATATTGTCGTCGGGAAAATTCGGATTGCCGAGTGTGCGGATCACGCCTGAAACGAGCCGGTTGACGTAAGCCGCAAAAATTCCCGCGCCGCCGCGAATAACGGTTTTGCCGTCACCCGTGATGTCGTAAGCGAAACCGGCGCGTGGCTGAAAATCGTTTTTGTCCAGATGCAAGCCGAACGGTTCGCGGTTAATCGAGTAACGCAAGCCGTAATTGAACGTCAGATTTCTTCTGATTTTCCAGGTGTCCTGCCCGTAAAATCCAGTGCGAATATTTGCGCCGCTAATCGTATCCGGTCCAAAACCCTGTTGATAAACAATTGGTAAGCCGAGATTAAATGCTTGTAAAGCATTAGTCGGAGTAGTAGTAAAATTTGCCAGCAACGACGGGTTGTTTGCTCCTAAAAATGCTCCTAACGAGCCGGCGGTCGTGGGGGTAAAGATTCCGCCAACGACGCTCGAAACTGGAATCGCCGCGCCGAAGTTAAAGCGTCCGCCGAAAAATGTTTCGTTGACATCGGTTTGGAAAGTCGCAAAGACGTTAGCCCCGAATTTCACCGTGTGGTTGCCTTTGACGAATGAATAATTATCAATTAAATCAACATTGCGCTGAATGCCGAGCGACGGCAAAAAAATGTCGCGCCCGAAGTTGCCGAAGCCGTCAATGTTAATTTCCGGTCCGTTCGGGTCATTCGGAGTCAAACGTGATTTGTAGTAAACGAAGTCCGCTTTGACTTCATTAACCGCGCTCGCGCCGATTTGCTGAGTGAACGAGAATAAAACGCCAGTGTTGAACTGATTCAGTTTTCTGCCGCGTGAAACTGCCGTCAACGCGCCCGCCGCCTGATTTTCTTCCAAAAGGTCATTGCCGTGAAAACGGACGTAACCATTCATTCGCTCGTTGAAAGTATGGTCAACCCGCGCCGAAAAATAAGTTTGATTGGCTTTGAACGGAAACTGTCCGCTGGCATTTTTGAATAAATTGACAGTGCGCGGGAAAGCCGCCTCCGTCGTTGTCAAAGCGTTTCGCAGATTTGCAGCCAGAACATTTGCAGGAATGTTAACGGCTTCCGGCTCACTCAAAGGATTGGTTCTTATGGGGTCGGTTCGACTCGATAAAAAATTAAGTAGCGCGTTCTGCGAATCGCTTACTCCAAAATTATTCGGATTAAAAAGATTGACGAACGTAGTTTGATTTTGGTTGAAACGCTCGATAGCAGTAAAGAAAAATGTTTTATCCTGAACAATCGGCGCACCGAAACTACCGCCGAACTGCTGACGATTAAAATTCGATTTGCCATTCGGGTTAAAATCGAAGACGTTGCGGGCATCGAATTTTCTATCGCGGAAAAGACCGAAGACACTGCCGGAAATGCGGTTCGTGCCGGATTTCGTGACCGTGTTGACGATGCCGCCCGACGACAAACCGAATTCGGCGTTGTAGCTGTTTCGCAGCACCTGAAATTCCTGCACGGCTTCCTGTGAAACGGTGTCGAACACGCCGCCGGTCGTCGTAATCACCGGACCGCCGTCAACCGTGACGAGATTGCCGCGCCCGTTGCTGCCGCCGAACGACAATCCTGAAGCCTTGCCCTGCGCGACGCGAGCGTCCGAAGAGTCGGCGATATTGTCGCTGTCGTTCACGCCCGGCGTTAAAAGCGCGAGGTCGAGAAAGTTGCGGCGCGAGAGCGGCAGCGTCAGAATTTCACGCGGCGTAATCACCGTTGACTGCTGCGTCCGGTCGGTTTCGACGAGTGCTTCGCCGGAAGTGACATCAACGGTCGCCGCCACTCCGCCCGCCGTCAACTGTACCGGAACATTCGCCTGCTGTCCGATGGTCAAGGTAACGCGCGTCGTCGCGGCGGTAAAGTTTCCGCTTGCCGCTTCGACTTTTAGTTCGTATTCGGTCGGCGGAATCGCCAGAAAAATATATTCGCCGTCGCCGTTCGTCACCGCCGTGCGCGTCGTGCCGCGTTCGGTGTCGGTCAAAGTTACTTTGGCATTCGGAATCACCGCGCCGGTCGAATCCGTCACCTGCCCGCGCACTTCGGCGAGCGAACTCGATGCCTGCGGTTTAACCGTCGTCGTGCCGAGTATTAAAACGAACAGCAAAAGTCCGCCCGAAGCGAACAGGAAATCGGTTAATCGTCTTCGGCGCGGCGGAGTAACGACTCCGGCACGGGTCAGCCGAGAAAATATCTTCATTTTTGATAAACTCCTTCAAACAAAATAAATTTTAGAACGTCAATGTAGAACGGCATTTGGTGCCAAGTCGAAATACTTCCGACGGCGGCTTGAATACGAAATTTGTGAATTGTTAAACCACTGGATTATGCCGAATTCGTGTTTTAATTTGTAACTTAAAATTCATATTTTAGCAAGAAAAAAACCGGATTTCGCAGCGCGCAAACGTCTTTTGTAAAAATTGCCGCCTTTTTTATCGCTGCGAGCCGGAGAAAGTCGGGCGCGTCGCCCGCGCCAGCAGTTTGCGCGGCAGATTGCCGACGCTCAAGGCGTTGATAAAAAGTTCCGCAAACGCGGGCGAGAACGCGGCGCGGCGCAGAATCGAGCAGACGAAAAGCCGCTTTTGAAATTTTCGGGCGTGCGCCGCCGCGTATCTTTCGCTAATTTGTTCCGCCGCCGAACTTTCGCCGATAATTCGCGCCAAAATCTCCGCGCTTTCCAAAGCCATCAGCATTCCGCTGCCGGTGAACGGATCAATAAACGCGCCCGCATCGCCGACGGCATAGAGATTTTGCGCCGGATTCAGATTTTTCCGTCCGAATCCTTCAACCGAAACCGCCAGCCAATCGTGAACCGCTTCGGAATTCTGCAAAGTTTCGCGGGCGCGTTCGTTTTGAAAAACCAGATTTTCGATGATTTGTCCGGCATCGGAGTTGAACTTTTTGACCGCTTCGGCTTCAATCAAAAAGCAAAAATTCGCCAGATTACCTTCGACGAAACTCAAGCCGCCATAGCCGCCGCGAAAAAAATAAATTTCGCATCTGCCTTTTTCCAGCTTGACGTTTTTTAAATGCGTCTTGAAACCGACAAGGCGAGTTTGGGTTTTGGATTTCAGGTTGTGGATTTCCGCCGCTCTCGACCTCTTAAAAAGTTTCGCCAGCACATTGGCACGTCCGGTCGCATCAATCGTCGCGGCGGCGCAAATTTCTTTAATTTCACCGCTCGCCGATTTAATTTTCACGCCGCGCACCGCGTCTTTTTCCAGCAACAAACCGGCGACCGAAGTTTGTTCCAGAACCTCAACGCCCGAACTGACAGCTTTTTCCAGTAAAACCAAATCCATCGCGGCGCGGCTCAAACTCAACGCGCCCGACTCGTTTTTATCGAACCACTGAGTCGGAACGCCGACCGATTTCCCGTTCGGGGCGTAGAAAATCGTCTCCGCAATGCGGTCGCCGCCGCCCGCGAACATCGCGCCGGAAACGTCCAACTCCCGAAAATGTCGAAAGCATTCGGGCGAAATAAATTCGCCGCACAGTTTCGAGCGCGGAAACTTGTCGCGTTCGATTAAAGTTACGTCGAAATTTTCTCTGGCAAGGCGAATCGCCAGACTCGCGCCCGCCGGTCCCGCGCCGACAACGACGATTTTGGATTTTGAATTTTGGATTTTCGATTGCACTATAAAAACCATTCTACTATTTCATCATAAATTTCACGTTTTATTTTCTCTTCAATTCGTGTTATTCGTGTTATTCGCGGCAAAAAAATCTATGAAAATTATTCCGCTGTCCATTCCGACACCTTTTTACATCGGCGATGTTAATGTTTATTTGATTAAAGAAGACCCGTTGACGCTGATTGATGTCGGACCGAAAACCGTCGCCGCCGAAAGCGTCCTGCGCGAAAAATTAAAACGAAACGGCGTTGAAATTTGCGATATTAAAAGAATCGTTCTGACCCACGCGCACGAAGACCATTTCGGACTCGCCAAAAAAATCCGCCGCGAATCGAACGGAGCGGAAATCTTCGTTCATAAATGGGAAACCGGACATCTCTCCGGCGCATCGAAAAGTGCGGAGATGGACGATTTGCTGGTTCGCGCCGGAGTTCCCGAAACGGTTTTCGACGAGCTGCGGGCGGTTTACAAAAACGCCTCCGCGTTCAGCGATTCATTAGCCGACGGCGAATTTTCCGAATTAAAAGACGAATCGGAAATCAAATTTGCCAACGGCGTTTTAAAAGTTCTGCACACGCCCGGACACACGCCCGGCTCGTGCTGCCTTCTGCGCGAATCGAACCGCACTTTGATCGCGGGCGACACGATTCTAAAACGTATTACGCCGAACCCGATAGTCGCGCCCGACCCGTTCGATAAAACTAAACGCTTCAAATCGCTGGGCGAATACTTAGTGAGTTTGGCGAAAATTAAAAGCTGCGCGCCAACGCTCGTCGGCGGCGGACACGGCGAACCGATTGACGATTTCGACGAGCTTTTTCACCGTTACGTTCGCTCGATTGACGAGCGGCAAAAAA
Source organism: Pyrinomonadaceae bacterium (assembly GCA_043768465.1). Taxonomy (GTDB): domain Bacteria; phylum Acidobacteriota; class Blastocatellia; order Pyrinomonadales; family Pyrinomonadaceae. The sequence goes on along the minus strand of JAYVKL010000341.1, from coordinate 5,706 downwards.
ATATAATTTCACTCGTGTCAAATAACGGCGCGACGGCTTTTGAAATCGCGGGCAAACTTTTCCCCGACGCGGCGAGCCAAAACTTTCACCGCTTTCTGGCGATCAGCGAAACCGTCGCACATCTCGATTACGCCGAATCGGAACGCAAAATCGCCGTTGAATTGAAAGACGGCGTGGAAATTTACCGTCGTTTTTAGAACTCAGACAAACGAAAATTTTACATTCTAAATTCTTCATTTATAATTTTTTCTCGGTAAAAAACCTTACGAGTTACGCCTTTAAATAAATTGAAAATAGGCAAGCAGTTTCCCGATCAACAGCGAACAGCGGCGCGTCGCAAAGTTCTTCACTGTTCGCTATTTACTGTTGAACGAAGAAAAATGTTTTAACCGGTTTCCGAACAGCGTCATTTCAACGATTAGTTAAATGAAGAATTTGCTTTTCAAAGTTCGCGCAAAATCATTTCACACGCCATTTTGCCCGACAGTAAAACGAGCGGCATTCCGCCGCCGGGATGCGTTGCGCCGCCGACGAAATATAGATTTTTGATGTTTTTCGCCCGGTTCGGAACACGCATAAAAGCCGAGAAAATCCCGTTCGACGACACGCCGTAAATCGAACCGCGATTCGTGCGGTATTTCGTTTCAAAATCTTCGGGCGTGATGATTTGCTCGAACTCGATTGATTTGCCCAAGCCTTCCAACCCGAAATCTTCCAATTTTTGGACGATCAAATCGCGGTAACTTCGCGCTTCGATTTGCCAATCGGTATTTGAACTCGTGTAAGGCGCGTTGACCAGCACGAACAGATTTTCGCAATTTTCGGGCGACTGCGTTGCGTCGGTGCGCGAGGTCGCGCAAATATAAATCGTCGGATTCTTCGCCGGTCGCAAATCTGCAAAAAGCGCATTGAACTCGGCGCGGTAATCGTCGGAAAAAAAGATGTTGTGATGCGAAAGTTGCGGATATTTTTTCTTCACGCCAAGCAGTAAAACAAAACCGCTGCACGACGGTTCGCGGCGGTCTAATTTTTCGCTGCTAAACTTTTTATCGAGTAAATGACGGTAAGTTTCAATCGCGTCGGAATTGGCGACGACCGAATCGCACCGCAAAATTTCGCCGCTTTCCAATTTTACACCGACGGCTTTTCCGTTTTCGACGACGATTTTTTCGACCGGGCAAGCGGTGCGAATTTTCACGCCCGATTCGATGGCTAATCTCGCCAGAGCCTTCGGGATTTCGTAGATTCCGCCGCGCACAGACCACGCGCCCAAACCGAATTCGACGAACGGCACGAGGGCGAAAGTGGCGGGCGTTTGATACGGCGACGAGCCGTTATAAGTGGCGAAACGGTTGAATAACTGCCGCAATTTCGCCGACTGAAAATATCCGGCATTGTGTTTGTCCAGAGTCTTCAACGAAGAAATGGCAAGTAAATCTGCGAGATATTTCGGGCGCAGAAGTTTCGGCAAATCGTTCAGAGCGTGCGCGAGAAAAGTCTTTTCGGCGATCTCGTATTTTCGTTTGGCATCGGCGAGATATTTTCTGAAATTTGCGGCATCTTCCGGCGCGATTCGTTCGATTTCCTGTTCGGTTTTTTCGATGTTTGAGGAAGCGTCAAAAACCGTTTCGTCCGTCCAGAAATAACGGCAAAGCGGGTCGAGCGGAACAAGGTCGAGATAATCTTTAAGTTCGCGTCCGGCGAACTCGAAAAGGTCTTCAAGAACGTGCCGCATCGTCAGCAAACTCGCGCCGGTGTCGAATTTGTAGCCATCCGCTTCGACGAGATTGACCTTGCCGCCGACGGTTTGGTTCTTCTCCGTAATCGTTACGTCGAAATTCGATTTTGCCAGCCGAATCGCGGCGGAAAGTCCGCCCAAACCCGCGCCGATGACGATAACTTTTTTCATCAATTAAATTTTACCGCAATTTGAGCGCACGAATGCAGCGTAAAAATAATTATCGCTTAAATCGCCTCACGCGATTTTGATTTCAGCTTGGTGAGTCGGGCTGAAATCAAAATCGCGTGAGGCGATAAAAAAATCGTGATAGAATGCGTAAGCAGAGATTTTCGCTCGAATCCAACCGATAACAGAAAAAAAATTAATATGAAATTTTGCCCGGTTTGCAAAACCAGTTACGACGAGGAAATCCTGCGTTTCTGCACGAAAGACGGCACACTTCTCGTTGAAGGCGAACAGCCGAATTTTACGGCGATGCCGAGCCGGGACGATTTGGGCGAAGATACCGTGATTCGCCGCAAAACGCCGTCGCCGGTTCCTTCCACCGCGCAAGCCCTGCCCGATTTTGACGACGAACCCGAACGCATCTCGTCGCCGCGCATCGTGATTCCGATGTCGGACGAACCCGTCATCGAAGAAACGCCGCGCCGTCGGGAAGGTGTGCGGACGATGACCACCGAATCAATTCGCCGCCAGCCGCCGCCGAAACAATCGAACACGGGATTAGTCGTCGCGCTGACAATTTTGGGAACGATAGTTCTGCTGGGCGCGGGCGGCATCTTCTTCTGGGCTTTGAGCGGTCGGGATAATTCCAATCAAAACACCAATTACAATACGAATTTAAATTCGCTCGACATCAATCTCAACACCAATCTCGGCAGCAATCTCAACGTCGCCAATTCGCTCGCTAATTTTAATTCGAGCCTTAACGCCAATCTCAACGCCAACGGCAATTCCAACTCAAACGCTAATCTGAAAACGCCGACCCCGACGCGAACGCCGACCCCGACTCCGACCGTCAACGCCAATACCGGCGCAAACTTTAACGGTGCGACCAATACGAATTCCAATCCGCCGCTGCCGTCGGTCACGGAAACGCCGACACCGCGCCCGACGGTCGCGCCGTCGCCGCGTTCGTCGCCGACCAATAATCAACCGCCGCCCGTCAATCGTCCGGTTAACGCGGGCATCTTAAACAGCCGCGCCGTCAATCTGCCGAGACCTGCCTATCCGCCGAACGCCAAGCTAATGCGCGCCGAAGGACAAGTCGCCGTGCAGGTTTCGCTTGACGAAGCGGGCAACGTCACTTCGGCGCGGGCGACCAGCGGCAATCCGCTGCTCCGCGCCTCCGCCGAAGCCGCCGCCCGCCAATCGAAATTCAACCCGGTGCTGATTAATAATCAAGCCGTTCCCGTCAACGGGGTCGTGCTTTATAATTTTGTCGTCCAATAGGTTTCAGGTTTTAGGTTTCAGGTTTCAGGTTTCAGGTTCAAGGTCATTCTGACTCTGAAACCTGAAACCTTGAACCTGAAACCTGAAACCTGGAATCAAAAACTCACCGCCATCTCGACCGCCCGGCGCGGGTCAATGACACCCCAGCCTTGCCGGTCAACTTCGTAATGCGGCAGACGTTCGGCGGTGGAAATCAGGATTCGTTTGATTTTTTGCGGTGTCAAATTCGGGTTCGCTTCGAGCATCTGCGCGACGACCGACGAGACAATCGGCGCGGCGAAACTCGTGCCGTCAACGTATTTATAATGGCGCGTGATGACGTTTTCGCGGCGGATTTTCAGCGCGACGATTTGCCGAATCAGATACGCCGGACGGTCGAGCGCGGCATCGAGTTCGGGTTCGAGATTCGGGTAGGCGCGAATTATTTCGGGCAGTTCGTCATCGCTCGCTTTGTCCAACTTTTCCAGCAATTCGGCTTGCTGCGCCGTTGGCGTGTCGGGCAGAATCGGCGCGGGAACCCAGATCGAAGGCGCGATAATTTCCGGTTTCTGCAAACCGTCCATCGTCGGACCGTAGCTTGAGCGATACATTCCGCGCCGCGAACGGTCAATCGAATTATGGTCGTCCAGCCCGCCGACCGCGATTGCCGAAGGTGACGACGCGGGCGGGAAAACCGGGTGATTCGGCAAATGTCCGGCGTTGCCGACGGCGCAAATAATCGTCAAACCCTGCGCGACGCATTCCTCGACCGTCTGTGAAAGCGAATCGTGCAGATACGATTGTTCGTAGTCGCCGCCCGCCGAAATGTTGATGATTCTGATGTTGAATTTCGTGCGATTTTCTAAAACCCATTCCAAACCGTCCTGAATGTTCTGCTCGGTGATGCGCCCGGTTCTCGCCAATTTGACTAAAACGACATTCGCCTCCGGCGCGATGCCGCGATAAAAACCGTTCGACAAACTGCCGTTGCCCGCCGCCACCACCGAAGTCATCATTCCGTGCCAGCTCGCTACGTCCGGCTGATACAAAGACGCGACTTCGCCGTCGCTGCGGTTCAAATTCTGATACGCCAGAATCCGATTGTGCGGCTCGGTCAAATCCTTGTGCGGATAAAATCCCGAATCGAGAAACGCAATCGTGACATTTTTGCCCGTAAAGCGTTCGTCCGAATCCAATCTCAATGGTGTCGAAAGCACGAACGAGCCGTCCTTATTCATCGCCGCGTCGCTGAAAATCTGCGCTTTAGCGCGTTCAAAAAGTCGGACGCAGCGGGCGCAGACGGCTTGAAAATCCTTCGCGGCGGGCGCGTTGGCGGTAATCAAAGACTGCAAATCCTCCGGCAGAACACGAAGCGGAACGTATTCGTCCCGCGCCTCACGCGAGCAAACCGGGCAAGTATTCGCGCCCGCCGCAAGGTCGGCATTCGTCGGCGGATGCTGTAGAGAAAGGGTTTCGGCTGGAGTCATAAATCGTTGTTAAATCGCAGTTAAGCTTTCCACAAAACAAACATCAAATCAATCGTTTGTTTCAGGTTTCGGACTTCGGGTTTCAGGTTTCGGGTTTCAGGTTTCAGGTTTCAGGTTTCGGGTTTCGGATTCCTAAACTTGAAACCTGAAACCTGAAACCCGAAACTATAAAAATATGACACGAAAAAAAATCGGCATCGCATTATCGGGCGGCGCGGCGCGCGGATTCGCGCATCTCGGTGTGCTGAAAGTTTTGCGCGAACACGGCGTTCCGGTTGATTTCATCGCCGGAACTTCTTCCGGTTCGATTGTCGGCGCGGCTTTCGCTTCGGGTTTAAGCATCGAAGAAATCGTCGAGATGGGCAGAAAAATGACTTGGTATCGAATGACCGGATTTTCCTTTTCGCCGAAGGGATTTTTGTCGAACGCCTCGATGGGCGCGTATCTTCGCAAAAATTTCCCGCACGACAAATTTGAAGATTTGCCGATTCCGTTCGCCGCCGTCACCTGCGATTTACAGACGGGCGAAGCCGTCATTTTGCGGGACAGCGGCGATCTGGTGGATGCCGTCCGCGCCAGTTGCGCGATTCCGGGCATTTTCACGCCGGTCGAAATTGACGGCAAACACTTATTCGACGGCGGTGTCGTTGCCAACGTACCGACCAAAGCCGTCAAAAAACTCGGCGCGGAAATCGTCATCGCCGTTGACGTGCTGGCGGCGGGCGCGACGTATTGGGGAACGCCTTCGACTTTAATCGGCATCTTTTTTCAATCCACGATGTTGCTGCTCCGCGCCGCCTCCAAAGCGCATCACTACCGCGCCGATGTCGTCATCATCCCGAAAATCGCGCACTTGCGCCCGGACGAAATCGGCAAAATTGACGAATTTATTAAGGCGGGCGAAGAAGCCGCATTGGAAAAAATTGATGAAATTAAAGCTGTAATTGATAAACAATACTTCGGACAGAATTAGGAAAAGATAACAGCATAATTTCTTAAACTTGCCAAAGTTTCCTCGTATTTCATCAAACTCTGCTCTAAACCTGA
>JAYVKL010000340.1:0-5278 GCA_043768465.1 Pyrinomonadaceae bacterium | reverse complement strand
AGCTTTTGATAAAGCCTTGAGCTTTCGCCCTCGCTGATGATTTTTCCGGCGAGCGCGAGCGCGTTGTGGTCGGGCGTGTTGCGCTGCGGAATTTTCCAGCCCATTATGAACGCCGGAAACGGCGCGAGTTTGTCCGTGAACTTTTTATATTTCAGCGCGACTTCCGCCGGTTCGGTTACGTCAATGACGGGCGGTTTCGGCTGTTTCGGAATCGTCGCAAAGTATTTTGAAACCTGTTCCTTCGCTTCTTTCGGCTCGAACGCGCCGGAGACGACCAACACGGCGTTATTCGGGGCGTAATTGATGCGGAAAAATTCCTGCACGTCTTTGACGGTCGCCGCGTTTAAGTCTTCCATCGAGCCGATGACCGAATGAGAGTTAGCAAAATTTTTATAAATCATCGGCATCAGTTCGTTGAAAACCTGTCCGAACGGCTGATTTTCGCCCAATCGTTTTTCTTCCTGCACGGCGTTGCGCTGGTTCGTCAGATTTTCCTCCGTGACGGCGAGCGAGCGCATTCGATCCGATTCGAGCCATAACCCAAGCGGCAGTTGGTTCGCCGGCAAAGCCTCGAAATAATTCGTCCGCTCGGTGTTCGTCGTCCCGTTCATCGTGCCGCCGGCGTTAGAAACATACTGAAAATGCTCGGCTTTTTTGACGTTTTCCGAACCCTGAAACATCATATGTTCAAACAGATGCGCGAATCCGGTTCTGCCTTCGCGTTCGTTGCGCGAGCCGACATCGTAGAAAACCGCGACGGAGACGACCGGCGCGGCGTTGTCCTGATTTAAGATCACGCGCAAACCGTTGTCGAGCGTGTATTGCTCAAGTTTGAGCGGCTGTAATTTAAAGTTGTTTGACATTTTATGATCCTTTTTCGTGGTTGAAGTTTGGGCAAACGCGCCGCCGACCAAAGTTGCCGCCAGAAGACTGCCCGCCGCGATAAATTTTATTTTTAATTTCATTTTGTTCTCGCCGAATAATCGTTAAAGGTGATTTTTATCAAATCATTATACGCCTCGAAAAGCAAAAGGTTTTCGGTATTGATTAGTGAATTTTAGCCGACGGCGAGTTGCCGGTTTTATCAGTTGTTTTGACGGCAATGCAAATTTTATAGTCTTAATTGCCTTCGAGATTATTTTTGCCGTGTTCATATTTTTATCAAACAATCACGGTGATATAGTTATTTTTAAGGTAAGATTACGGGACAAATAATTATTGATTTACCGCAGCGCATCAAACGCCGTTACAAGATAGACGATGTAGAATCAGCCGCCGAATTGCTAGCCGCGCTGAAAATATCGGCGAGTCGAGTCGTGGAAAATCCCGCCAAACCAACTGCCGAAGATTTAGCCGACATTCGCGCCGCCAAACGTGCGCGGAAAGGCGATTTTGTTAGTTGGGAAGAGGCGAAGGCATTTCTCGACAGACTTGATAAATGACTTATCGAATACAAATCGAAAAATCGGCTTTGAAACAGTTGAGCAAACTCGAAAAGCAAATCCGCGAAAAGACAACGGCGATGATTAACACTTTAGCCGACGATCCGCGCCCGTTCGGTTATAAAAAACTGGTTGACGAAGGCGGAACGTGCCGCGTCAAAGTCGGCGATTATCGCATTCTCGACGACATTTTTGACAAAGTTTTGATTGTTAATGTTATCGGCATCGCCCAACGCAGCGAGCGAACTTACTAAATTTGCTTTACAAATGATGAAAAAAATCCTGATTTTATCGGCGGCGGTCGGCGCGGGACATCTGCGGGCGGCGGAGGCGATTGAGAAAGAATTCAAACGCCAAAGTCCGGCGGCGGAAGTCAAAAACATTGACGTTTTGAATTACACGAATCCGCTTTTTCGACGACTTTACGGCAGAGCGTATCTCGATATGGTTAATAAAATGCCGGAGGTTCTCGGCTGGCTGTATGATTCGCTTGATAAACCCTGGGAAAACGAGCGGCGCAGATTGGCTCTGGACAGATTAAACACCGGACTGCTGATAAAATTTCTCAAGCAATATCAGCCCGACCTCGCCGTCTGCACCCATTTTCTGCCCGCCGAAATCATTTCCTGGCTGACGGCAAAAGAGAAAATACATTTCCCGCAGTCAATCGTCATAACCGATTTCGACGCGCACGCCCTGTGGCTTTGTCATCATTACGAACGCTACTTCGTCGCGCTTGACGAGACGAAAATTCATCTTGAGAAATTAGGAATTCCGGCGGAGAAAATCACCGTTTCCGGCATTCCGATTGACCCGATTTTCGCCGAATCAAAAGACCAACGAGCGATGCGCGAGAAATACGATTTGGAAAAAGATAAGCTGACGATTCTGGTGTCGGCGGGCGGTTTCGGTGTCGGCAACATCGAAAATCTACTGATTGCGTTGAGCGATCTGCAAACGCCCGCGCAGATTCTGGCGATTTGCGGGCGCAATGAAGAAATGAAAATAAAGCTCGAAAAATTGTCGAACGAGAAACTGAACAACGAGCGCGTTACGTTCAAACCCATCGGCTTCACCAAAGAGATGGACGAATTGATGTCGGCGGCGGATTTGATCGTCGGCAAACCCGGCGGGCTGACGGCTTCGGAAGCGATGGCGAAAAATCTGATTTTCGTCGTCGTCAATCCGATTCCCGGACAGGAAGAACGCAACTCCGATCATTTATTGGAAAAAGGCTGCGCGATCCGGTGCAACAATCTGCCGGTGCTGGCTTATAAAATTGATGAATTGGTCAAGGACGAAAAGCGTTTGGCGGCGATGAAAGCGAATATCGCTAATTTTGCCCGACCGAACGCGGCGCGTGAAATCGTCGGCAAACTTTTATCAGCAGCCTAAAATTAGAAACTTTAACCGCGAAATACGCGAAACACGCGAAATATTTTGCTTCTTTAATTTTCGCGTATTTCGCGTATTTCGCGGTTGAAATTATCCTCTTTTACTGCGCCTTCAAAATCCAGCCGTTCGGGTCAATTTCGTATTTCACATCAGCGGGAAGCGCGACGCTTCCCTTGCCGTCTTTCATTTCAACCCGTTTAATTTCATCCGCAATTTTCACTTCGACCGGCATGGGAAACGGCAGATTGTCGCCTGCCGTAACGCCGAATAGCTGTAAGACAAGTTCATACCGTTTTAACACAGTTGGTGTTACATTCGGTGTTTCCCAACGTAGATTTAATTGATTCGCGCTCGTTTCTGCAACGAGTTTCGGCAGTTGCGGCTGGCGCAGATAAACCTCAAAAAACCATTTCAAATCTACGCCCGATTCTTTTTCCGCCGTCTTCATAAAATCGTCGGTCGTCTCGAAATGAAACTGTTTGCCGTTCGTCACTTTTTCCATCGCGGCGGTCGGATAAGTCGTGCGGCGCAGCGATTTGAAAAAAGCCGCGTCGCCGATGTAAAACCGCAAGGTGTTCAAAATCAACGCGCCTTTGCCGTAAATATCGCCGTCGCTTTTGGTATATTCGGGCGGCAGCATATAAATCTGCGTCGTCGTCTGCGCCTCGCGCGGCGCGACGGGTTTTAGGTTGTGCAGATTTCTGTAACGCGCCTTCATCGCCGCGAAATATGCCGCTTTGCCTTTCGTCGTCTCGACGTAAAACGTATTCATAAACGATTGAAAACCTTCGTGAATCCAAAGGTCGTTCCAGTCCGGCGCGGTGACGAGATTCGCCCACCATTCGTGTCCGAATTCGTGAAACAAAAGCCAGTCGTCGCCGTCGGCGTTGTATTTAAAATCGTTGCCGTAAGCCGTGATCGTCTGGTGTTCCATTCCGAGATGCGGCGTTTCGGCGATGCCGATTTTGTCGGCGCGAAACGGATAGGGTCCGAGATACTTCTCGTAAAACGCCGTGTATTTCTTCGCCAGATCAACCAGCGACTGCCCTTTCGCTGCGTCCTGCGGCAGAACGTAAAACTCAATCGGAATACGTTCGCCCGAAATTGATACGACCGAATCTTTAATGACTTTATACGGCGCGACGTTGAGCGCGATGCAGTAATTGGAAATCGGCTGGGGAACTTCCCAATTGAAAGTTTTCGTGCCGTCTTTGTTATCAACGACCGAGGCAAGTTTGCCGTTGGAAGCCGCGACCAGATTCGCCGGAACGGTAAAATGCAGCGATGTCGTGTCGGCTTTGTCCGACGGATGATCTTTAACCGAAAACCACAAATCCGCGCCGTCATTCTGCACCGCCGTTGCAAACCAGGGCGTACCGTCCGCCGTTTTCGACCAGACGAAACCGCCGACCCACGGCGGCTTCGGCGCGATTTTCGGCTTGCCGGAATAGGCGACGCGAACGCCAACCGTTTCGCCGGTTTTTTCGGTTTTCGGAAACGAAATCCAGATTTTACTCGTCCGCCGTTCAAATTTCAGCGGCGTTTCCTTTTTCCCGTCAACCAAAGTCGCCGATTCGACCGTGAACGGATAATCAAGGTCAAGTACGAACTTATCGAGCGGCTTGACGATCAACGCCTTCACCGTCAAAACGCCTTTAATTGATTGCTCTTCGATGTTCGGCGTAACCGCCAAATCGTAATGTTTCACGTCATAAGCCGCCTGTTCCGGCATCAGAACGCCGCCCGAATCGGTCGGACGCGCACCTAAATCTCTTTGGGCGAAAATTGACGCGGAGAAACACAAAATACCGATGAAAATTTTCGGGAATAAATTTCTTGTCATAATCGTTTTTATAAACAGGTTGGATTTCTCAGATTGTAACAATTATCGGCAGGCAGGAGAAAGTTTGAATGTAACGCGCCGATTTCGTTCAGAGTCCAAACTGCGGAACGCTGTTTGCTCCGCCAGCGAAGCGCGGCGGAAGAACACGCTCAAGCGTGGACTCTGAACGAAAAGAAGAACACGCTCAAGCGTAAACTCTGAGCAAAAACCAAAATTTCGCCCGATTAGTGATTCTCGACTTGAAAATTCGTCCGGTTCACCCGGCGAAATCTTTTGTGATAGAGTTTTAACAAGATTGTTATTTAGATTTTATGACAGAGAAAAATGTAAAGCCGATAGCGATTTATTACGAACATCCCGAATGGTTTCGCCCGCTGTTCGCTGAGTTGGACAAACGCGGAATTGATTACGAAAAGATTGACGCGGGCGAAGATTTTTATAATCCGAACGCGAACTTAAGTGAAAAGTATGCGCTCGTTTTCAATCGAATGAGCGCATCGGCATATTTGAGAAATCACGGCAACGCGATATTTTATACTCGCGGATTTTTGGCGAGCCTCGAACAACAAAACGTGCGCGTCGTCAACGGCTACGACGC
>JAYVKL010000339.1:0-5234 GCA_043768465.1 Pyrinomonadaceae bacterium | reverse complement strand
TAAGCCTAATTCATTTAATAAAAGCGAAGCCGAGTCTGCCGTAAAAGTGCGGGAATAACGTCTGATGTCATAAAGCCAATCCGTTTCGGGCGGACTTTGCTTGGTCGGCGAATAAACAAGGAATTTACGTTCCGGTTCTTTGAGTTCAATACGGATTTTGGCGGCAAGCGCGCCAACTTCGTCAACACGCAGAACTTCCGCGCCTGCGGGAACAATATCGGACAAACTTTCGGTGAATTCACCTTCCGCATCGTTCCAGAAAACAATGCGGCTGGTCTCAAAAAAGGTTTGCAGAGTTTCGGTTATTTGCGAGATGTTCACTTGTCTTTTTTATCTTCCGTGTCCCGGTCGCTGACGATTTTGCCGACTATAGAATAAAAATTCGGAATGCCGAGTTTTCGATTTTCTTCCTGTGCGCGATGAACGGCGCGATTGCCGATGCGCTGGAATTCGATTGATTTACGCAAAGTCGCCTCGCTGACCGAGCCGCTTGTTTTTTTTACTTTATCGCTGCTTGCCATTGCTAAAACCACGCTACGTCTAAATTTATTTCCACGCGACAGATTACCAAACTATTCGGACTATTTTGCTGTCAACAATTTTGGCATCTCGCGTCAGGCAACCGGCGGAAAGCCGACGCGCGACGCCGACGATTATGCGGTCGTGCATTTCGGGGACGGCGGCATCGGCGTTGAAATCCTTCACGTCGGCGGCATTAAAGCCGACAAATTCAAACTGCGGGCTATTTTCCAGACGAGCGAGTTCGACGGCGAAATCAATCGGTTCGCCGTTTTTCCTGTTGAGAAAATAAAGCTCGGCAATAACGATGGAAGGAATATAAATAATCGCGTTTCCGTTTTTTCCTTCGTCGAACGCATTCTTTGCATTCGCGCCCAAAAGCGGCGAGGCGATTAGATACCAATATAAGCCGTGAGTGTCAGCGACGTAATAATTCATAATCCGAATTCGTCCAACTCCTTGAGCCATTCGCCGCGAATTTCGGCTAAATCGGCTTCGATGTCTATATCATCCGGGAATTTCCCGCGCCACGCGCCGTAAAGGTCTTGCGGCTGTTTTCGCGGTGAGGACGATTGCGATTGGCGCAGATGTTCGGCGATGCGGGCGACGAGACTTAGTTGTTCTTCGGGCGGAAGCTGCTCTGCCAGATGCGCGACGGTTTCTAAATTTGCTGTATTCATTTCGCTATTTTAGTTTACTTTTGTAATTTTTTGAAGAATTTATCCACTAATCACACGAAAAGACACGAAAAAGAAATTAATTTTATTTAGTGTCTTGCGCGTGTGATTAGTGGACAGTCTCTTATTCTTTGGTCGTCGCCACCTGTTTGACTTCCGCTAAAAGGTCGCCGAATTTGCCGTAATTAACTTTTACGCCGTCGTCTAAATCCAGACTGATTCGCATATCGGAATAATGGCGCAGTTTTTCGTCGAAGGCGGCGAGTTCCGTTTGTTTTTTAACCAAGATTTCCTTTTGTTTGGTCAGCTTGCTTTTCTCTGAAGTTGAATCAGCCGAATCAATCAAACCGCCGGTGCGCGTGCCGAAAGCGTCTGACTTTCCGGCGAGCGTTTCGATTTGGGCTTCGAGTTTGCTCATTAGAGGGAGAACGTATTCGTGGCGCATTCTGGGCAGCGTCGCTTCGTTGTAGCGGTGAAGATAGACCAGACATTCAAACGCTTTTTGTTTGCCGCTGGAGAAGAGCCAGTAGATCGGGCGTTTTTTGTAGGTTTGCAGATGGTCTTTGAAAAACGCGGTCGAGAAATAGCGGCGGACGGTTTCGATTGGCGTTTCAGATTGTTTGCTGCCGAGCTGTTCGGCAATCCATCGCATATTCTTTTCGTGGGAAGAAGAATGTCCACTAAAAACACGAAAAGACACTAAATTTTCTTTTTCTTTTATTTCGTGTTCTTCGTGTATTTCGTGGATAGATTCTTTCTTTTCGCCGCTAAAAGCAACACGGATAAATTCTGAGAACTGGCGGGCGGCTTCCTGCGGGAACCATTCGATGTCGGTGACGGGAACGATGCCGTCGTCGTCTGCCGGGAATGTCCGGCAGCGCGACGGGTCAAAGCCTTTGCCGCCCGCGTCGGCGTAAATCAAGCCTTCTTCATCGAGGCTGTATCTGCCCATCAGACAGCCGACGAAATATGACAGCAGGCGGCGCGTGTCTTTTTCGGCATCGGCGCGCATCAAGGTGATTTGAGAAAGCGGCACTTCGGGGGAAAGTTCGTCTTCTAAACCGTAGGCTTCGATAAACAGGCGGTTGTTTTCGGTTTCAAGCTGCTGCATCCGGCTGATGCGCTCATCACACAGATTTTTCCAAGTTTGCCAGCATTCTTCAACCGAAGCCGAAGCAGATCGCAAACCGCAATCGGCAATCGGCAATCGTCTGAAGTCCCACGAAGTTTCAAACGAATCCCAATCGGTGCGCGCAATTTCAATAATGTTTTGAGCAATATTTTCAAAATTGTTATTTGAATCAAATTCAATTACAGGAAGTTTAGATACCATTCCCGCATTGAAATCTAATGTAGGAGATAGGGCATTTATAAGATATTTAGTAACTACACTATTTAGAAACAATAAATTGTAATTAAATGTTTCCTTCGTCAAGGGAAATAACATCTGTCCTTTTGTATCAAAAATGAAGCCGCTACCATTTGCTCGCATTGATATATCTGAGCTACTCAAAGCAGACCAAGTTATTCCGTTCTTAAAATAATACTCTCGATTTCGTATTACCGAATTGGGCTGGAAATCATAAATCTCTTTTCCATCATTTTCCCAATTGACAATAAAATCTTGATTTCCATACCATTTCTTAAATTCGCCACCTTTATTGTAAGGAAACCATTTTTTTAAGGATTGTTTCGCTTGAGGTAAATCATTTATACCGAATCCAATTTTATCTAAAGATACTTCAAACCATAGCCTTAAAAACAGAGAGTTGTCGCCTGTTTGCAAACCTACTTTGACATTTGCAACTTCGCCTAATGGCTTGTTGCTCATAAATAGATTTCTAGCTTTATTACTTAGCCAATAAGCAATAGGGCTTCCCGGAAGTTTTTCAAAGTCTGAAGTTGAAGATTGAAAACGCCAACCGCAACTTGGATTGTTGATTGCTTCCAAAGTTTTCGGTGCTTGATTTTGATGTCCTGTGAAATTGGACAATTTGATAAATTCACCTTTGAGTTTGCTATTGCCGTTTTTTTTCATGGTGAATGTGCAAACCGGAACGCAGGCAGGCTCAAAAGCGTTGTATTCGAGTTGAATCAAAGACGAAAGCGGCGTTTCTTCAATCAGATTCTTGCGGAACTTTTCATAAGTCGAAAGAAACATCCAGACAAACGGCGTAACAAATGCCGCGCTTCCCGAAGGTTTGATATGTTCCATTGCGCGTTCGATGAACATCGCAAAAAGGTCTGATTTGCTGTCGGGAAAATTCTTCGCCGCAAACGCTTTCAGTTCGCCGTTCATTCCTTTGCCGCCCATATACGGCGGATTGGCGATGACGCAATCATACTTGTTTGCCAGCATTCTGCCAGCCCGCACAAACGGCGCAATCATTTTGACGGCAACCTGTTCAAACGTATCGCCGCCGATTCTTTTCGCTTCAACCGCCACGTCCAATCGGTCAACGACCTGGGCGAAACCGTGCGGAATCCTAATCAGCGAGCCGAGCGTTTTGCCCTGCTCGAAAAGCTCCAAAAGGTCAATCACATTCTGCTCGGAAACCTCGCTGATTTTGGATTTTGGATTTTGGATTTTGGATTGCTCCGCCGTTGCCGTCATTGCCAGCGAAGGCTGAGTTTCCATTTCACCGAATAAGAAATTACCGTCACGAATCGGAACATTACCGCTAATTCGTTCATCGCTGCTGAAAAACATTTCGGCAACGTCCCGCGCGGAATGGGGAAGATGCGAACTGTCGGGAATTGTCATCACATTTGGGATTTTAGATTTTGGATTTTGGATTTGCCCGTTGTTTAGACTGTTGATTTTTTCAAAGATTCTTCTATCATCGCGCCGCGCCTTCATCAAAAGCGCAAAACTCGCCATCTGCGCCGCCCGCTTCTGATGAAAAGAAACTGAGCAACGGGCAGGGACGATTAAGAAAAAGCGAAATAATGGGCTTTGACGGCGATTTGCTGCGCTACCGGGACGGCAGCTACGGTCGCGCTTACCGCATCACGCTCGCCAACACGATTTATCAATCGGAAGAATTCACCGAAAACCGCGTTGACGAAATCGCCAGCCTGCTCAATTTCGACAAACCGGCGGGAACGGTGATTCAAATCCGCTTCGATTCCCTGCCCGACGGCGGCGCAGTTTTGCGAAATCATTTGCGCTGTCGGAATAAAGACGAGAGCCATTCGCACGCTTCATTACTTCACGCGACGAATCTCAAAATTTATGAAGACGCAATCGCAGGCGAACTGCTCAAAGAACAATCGGCGACCGTCTGGATTCGCGTTCCGGGAAGCGACGCTCACGACCATCCGGCAATTGTTCATTTTCTGCCGAGCATCGGCAAAGAAATGACACGCGGCGGATTCGTTCAGTTCCTAACCGCGCCAATCGTTAACGGCAAAAACGCCTTTTCGCAAAATTTCGTCCGCCGCGAACTTGACCAAGAAGAAAAATGCAAGCGCGAAGCCGAGAAGGTTTTTCGCGCCTTTGAAGAAAATTTTCCGAAAGAACTGGGGATCGAAACTCTACGCAGACAGGAAACTTTTGAAAAATTATTTGTTTCGCACCGGCGCGATAACTCTGCCGCGCCGGTTCTGCCCGAAAAAATCAAATGCGTTGACATCAGGCGTTATTTAACGGCGGGCAATATCAAAGCTCAGGAGACCGATTTCGTAATGCACGAGCAGTCGCTGGCAAGCGTCGTCAGCTTAAAAACGCCGCCGCAGAATTTCGTCACCGCCGATACGATGCGTTACTTAACTTGTCGCGGCGATCTGAATTTTCCGCACACGATTGTGCTTGATTTCGTCGCGCTCGACGTGGACGCGAGCAAAAAGGAACTGAAGAAAAAAATCAAACGCATCGAAGGCAGCGGCAACACATTTTTCGGCTTAAAACCTTTGGGCGAAGACGCGAAGGTTATCCGTGAAGAATTGACCGAGCTTCTCCGCCAAGTCGAAAAGGGACGCGAAAAGATTTGCAAGGCGCGAATCAATTTTATTGTTTTCGGTGGGCTTGCCCGCAGC
>JAYVKL010000338.1:0-13994 GCA_043768465.1 Pyrinomonadaceae bacterium | reverse complement strand
GCTGCGGGCAAGCCCACCGAAAACAATAAAATTGATTCGCGCCTTGCAAATCTTTTCGCGTCCCTTTTCGACTTGGCGGAGAAGCTCGGTCAATTCTTCGCGGATGACTTTCGCGTCTTCTTGAAGCGGTTTCAGCCCGAAAAAGGTGTTGCCGCTGCCCTCGATGCGTTTGATTTTTTTCTTCAGTTCCTTCTTGCTGGCTTCCACATCGAGCGCGACGAAATCAAGCACAATCGTGTGCGGGAAATTCAAATCTCCGCGACAAGTCAGGTAGCGCATCGTGTCGGCGGTGACGAAATTCTGCGGCGGCGTTTTTAAGCTGACGACGCTCGCCAGAGACTGCTCGTGCATTACGAAATCGGTCTCCTGAGCTTTGATAATGCCCGCCGTTAAATAACGCCTGATGTCAACGCATTTGACTTTTTCGGGCAGAACCGGCGCGGCAGAGTTATCACGCCGGTGCGAAACAAATAATTTCTCAAAAGTTTCCTGCCTGCGTAGAGTTTCGAGCCGCAGTTCTTTCGGAAAATTTTCTTCAAAGGCGCGAAAAACTTTCTCGGCTTCGCGCTTGCATTTCTCTTCTTGGTCAAGTTCGCGGCGGACGAAATTCTGCGCGAAGGCGTTTTTGCCGTTAACGATTGGCGCGGTTAGGTATTGAACGAATCCGCCGCGTGTCATTTCTTTTCGGACGCTCGGCAGAAATTGGAGAATCGGTTTATGGTCGTGGCTGTCCAATCCCGGAACGCGAATCCAGACGGTTGCGGATTGCTCTTTGAGCAGACCACCTGCGATTGCATCTTCGTAAATTTTGAGATTCGTCGCGTGCAGCAGCGCGGCGTGCGGATGGCTCGCCTCAGCGTTTCTAGAACTGAGATGATTTCGCAATACGCTACCGCTGTCGGGCAGGGAATCGAAGCGGATTTGAATGACCGTTCCCGCCGGTTTGTCGAAATTGAGCAGGCTGGCGATTTCGTCAACGCGGTTTTCGGTGAATTCTTCCGATTGGTAAATCGTGTTGGCGAGCGTAATGCGGTAAGCGCGACCGTAGCTGCCGTCTCGATAGCGCAGCAAATCGCCGTCAAAGCCCATTATCTCGCTTTTTCTTAATCGTCCCTGCCCGTGGCTCAGTTTCTTTTCATCGGCGGCTGGCAGAGCGTTTATCACGGGCGCGGGCTGATTGTTAGATTTAAATCCGGTAGTTCGCCTTAATTGGGGCAACAGACGAAACGCCGCAACAAGTCCGACACCTAAAGCCGCGCTGCTGGCAATCAAACTCATCATCAAAAAGTGCGGCGATAAATTCGTGTAATTTTCGAGCATAAATTTTCTCGTATTTTTTTTAGGAATTGTCCTTATCTTATCCAGCCTTCCGTTTCGTATTCGTTTCCGATTGGTCGGCGCAAGGTTCTCCAGCCGTCCGTTCCCGCGTCCAGATTGTGAAAGAGCCAGCCTTTCGGTTTGCTGGCTCTTAAAAACGTGAACAGCGATAAGCTGACGACGAAAGTAAGCGCGCCCAAGGGAACGCCGAGCGGGATGTAATAAATCCACCAGCCGAAAACGAACGGCAGGATGTAAGCGGCGGCGGTCGGAATCAAGATATATTTCCAGTCGCCCTGATAAACGCCGCAGCGCCTTATTTCGTGATAGACGTTCGGTCTGATTGGTCTCGGTCGCATAAGTTACCGCCTTAAAAGTTCGTATCAACCGTGACCGCTTGACCTTGCGAGATGGAGTAAATGACCGCGATGATGGTGCCAAAGGCGAAAGCCGCGCCGCCGCCGATGGCGTAGTTGCCCCATTCCTTGCCCCACATTTTGTTCCAGATTGCCGCGCCGACTCCCAATGCGCCGCCGCAGAACAAAAGAATGGCGAAAAGTTTCAAGCCCTCGCGGATGATGTTGGCGAGATTGCTGGAATTGCCCGAAAAAATCGGACCGCCGCCCTGCGCGTGCGCCGCTTCGTGAATCAATAGGTTTAGCAAAATAGCTCCGAAAATCGGCGCGGCGGCTCGTGCCGTCAGCCGGGTTTTGTTTTTCAAGTTCGTCAAGATTTGTTTTTGAGTCGCCGTTTCGCGCAGTAAAGCAAGAACGGCGGATTTCAATCCGTTTTTCATTTCTTTTTCCTCTTCAGTTTTTTGGTTTCTCGCGCCAACGCTTTTTATTTGGTTGACGCTTTTGAGATAGAGCAAAGTTTGTGCCTTCCCGTAAGTGCCTGAGAATATGAGTTTTATTTTAGGGCATATCATTTGCGCTTTAGGACGCGCGAGGGCGTTTTGCTTGACCTGCACCGCCAGCTCAATTCCAAATTTCGCTTAAGGAAAAATTATGAAAGAAATATTTACAAGGTATTTTTGCGCGCGCCGCCGTTTACAGCTTCGCGCGAGCGCGTTTTTTTTGATCGTTGTTTTCGCGTCACAACAGAGCGCGAGCTTCGGACAAACAACCGTTTTGACGAGACGGCAGTTTTCGCGCTTTTCAGTCGTTGAAAGGGCGCGCATTTTCGAGCCGGCTATTTCACGCATCGCACAGGAAGAACAAGTTGACCCGTATCTCTTGTGGACGATTGCTTATAACGAAACCAGATTTCGCCCGTGGCTTTCGTCGTCCGCCGGAGCGGAAGGATTGATGCAGTTTATTCCGGCGACCGCCTTAAGATTTAATTTGATTAATCCGTATCAGCCCGAACCCGCAATCAGAGCGGCGGCGCGTTACGTTCGATTTCTGTCAAATCGTTTCGGCGGTCGCGTTGATTCGATTCTCGCCGGTTACAATGCGGGCGAGGGCGCGGTTGACTCATTTTTGACGGGCAGAACCGTCCGCGCCGGAAAGAAAATTATCAACGCCGGCGGGCTAAAAACAGTCGGCGGAGTTCCGCCGTATCGGGAAACAATCGGTTACGTCGCTCGCGGACTCGTCGTTTATCGCCTGCTGAGAACGCGGCAGATGTTTCCGGGCGTGTTTGAGACGGCAGTTTATCCGCCCGCAGTTTCCGAATCGGTCGCCCGCGTTTGGCTCAATGACCCGGAAATAGGTTTTAACGGCTCAATTTTGACTCAAATCAATAATCCGATTTTCTGGAACGCTGAAACAGTGGCGCAAAATTTTTCCGCTCAATCAAATGAACAACCCGTTCAACCTAAATCCGCGCCGGTAAAATTTACTCGCCGCGCCGCACCGAACGGGCAGCCGACTTCTTCTGTAATTTCCGCCCGATCAGTTTCAGAAAACTCGTCGAACGACGATGAAAAAGTAAAGAAATCAATCTTTCGGAACGAAGTTTTTTACGAGCCGCGCACGGGCGAGAGATTTCAAAACAGTGACGGTAAAATCGAGCGACTTCAAGAGAGCGGCGAGCGGATCGTCGGCGAGCAAACCGGAAGTTCAAACGCTTTATCGAGTCGCGCTCGCGGAACTTTTTTCGGCGACTCGATTAAACGGGTTTTCAAGAAATAACCGAGCGGTTGATGTGCCTGATTAACAATTGACGAGACCGTTCTTTCGAGTTTTCAATCAATTTTCATTTACAAGCCGGATAAATCTACCCGGCTTTTTTCTCGTTTTACAGCGAGATTTGAAGGCTTTTTTTAGCGAGCGTTAAAAAGTGGTTCGATGAACAGACCACCCTTGTTACTCTGCCATTCCGTCATAAACCTATATTAGACAATCTTTTCCAATCCTGACGCGATTTGGGTGGTCTGACGATCAGACCGGGTGTGGTTCGACTCTCAGACCACTTGCAAATCCGTCCCGGTAAATTGAAGACCAAAAGCTGCGAAAAGGCGTGTCTTTTGAATAAAAATTTCGATTTTTCCATTGGCACTCGTCTTGCACTTGAGCCGTTTCGCGGGTTGCATTTCACGCGGAATCTGCCCGCAACCGAAATTCGCGCCGGCAATTTAAACCTGCAAATTAGAGTGGCGCGTTTTCAATGTATGAACCCGAAATATGTCGGAACAATCAACTAACGAATTGCCGCAAGATGCGGCGACCGCTACGGCGACGGTTCAACAGGACGCGATTACTGTCCAGTCGGAAGCGATAAATCTGCTCGAATTGATGGAGATTTGTTCTGACTTGTGCCTAACGCAACCATTTTGCCTTCTGCAAATTCTTGAAGAATGCGCCGTTTCGCCTGAAATCACGCCTCCGCCGCTCTTTGCCGAGATTATGTCATTAAAAGTTTCCGAGGTTTGGGCAGACGATTGGAGCAAATACATTGATTGCCCGAAGCA
Organism: Pyrinomonadaceae bacterium; assembly: GCA_043768465.1. Taxonomy (GTDB): domain Bacteria; phylum Acidobacteriota; class Blastocatellia; order Pyrinomonadales; family Pyrinomonadaceae. The sequence continues at coordinate 9,763 of JAYVKL010000338.1, read as the reverse complement.
ATAAATAACAAGAAAATTTTTAGAGGTTTTTATGTCATTCGATAAACACAACCAAACCGAAGATTTTTCCGGCGCGAACAACCACGACTTTGCGGCTGATGCTTTCGTTTCTGTCGAACGCGACCCGGAGGACGTTTTGACGATTTCGCATCTGCTGCGCCTGGGCTTAGTTCTCGTCGTTCTGCTTTTTTTAAGCTGCGGGTTGAATTTTTATCTCGCTCTGCGAAAAGCAGATTTAATCGTCGTTGATAAAACGAGCGGGCGCACGCTCTTGATTAACGATAAAGATTACGGCAGCACCGAAGCCGTGAGTCTCACGCCCGACAGTTTGACGAACCGCGATAAAAAAGCACTGGTCGCGGAGTTTCTGCACTGTCTCTATGAAGTCAACGGAACAACTCGCGCTGCAAGCGTCAACCGTTTGCTCAAAATGATGGAGCCGAATTTGTCCTTGCAACAAGCCAGACTTTTTAACGACGAAAAGCTGCTCGTGCAGGAAAAGGCGGAGAGCGTTAATTCGAGTTGGGAGTTGCAGGACGTTACCTTCGATGACCGCGACCCTTATGTCATCCGCGCGCTCGGCGTCAGACGCGTCCGCCGCGTCCGCGAAGGCGCGAGCGTCGAGGAACAAACGCAAATCAAAGTCAAATTTTTGCTGATGGATTCGCCGACATCCCCGGCGAGAAACGACAACAATTACCGCACCGGGTTTTACGTGCAGAAATATCGCGCCGAAGCGGTTGACGGCACTCGCCAGTCGCCGCTCGTGCTGCTCTCCGACGAGCGCACCGCCAATGTAACGGAAAGCAATTCGGGAACAATTAGCCGGAACCGCTCCGACGAAACGGCAACAGGCGACAAAAAGTAATTTCTTGAAAATTTAGAAAATCCTGAAAAGACGCGCGGGTTTTAAGCGGCTCGCCGAAAACTAAAACAATGATGAAACCAAATTTGATTTACACTGAAAAATTTTGTGGGCGCGGCGCGGCGCGAGTTTTTTGCCTGAGCCTCACCATTTTCTTAGGTTTTTTCTGTGTCGCCGGTCAAGTCTCGGCGCAAAAGCGAATCCCCAAACGGCGGACGATTGCGAAAATCGCCATGGTAAAGCCGCAAGTTAAAAACTCGATTGACGACCAGGCGCGAAGGCAAAAAACTGACGGCATTTTAAATAACGCTGCAATCACGGTCGTTAATCGCGCGGAAGCCGATTATTTGACAGGCGAGGCGAGCGTGTCGGTGAATCCGAAACAGCCGACGGTCATTCGCCTAGGGTTAGCGCAAAACGCCGTTTCGGTCGTCGAATTTCCGGCGATTGACCGGATTTATTATATCCACGAGGGAAACCCGAAACTCGTTACCGTCTTTCAATCGCCGACGAAAGAAACCGACCGCTCGATCACGCTTTATCCGGGCGAAGGTTTTTTGACAGGCGCGGCGGGACAAAAAGAATTGTCGGCGACAATTACGATGCAGATGAAATCCGGTCTGGTCATCGTGCTGGAAATCGTCCCTGCCCCTGACATTCGCTCGAACGCGCATCGCTGCGTCTTGAACTACAACATTTCGGAAGTCGTCGCCGCCCGTCAAGCCGCCGGTTTGAAAGTGAATCTGGGCGATGATGAAACGCCGAAGCCGTTAAAACAAACCCGCGCCAACTCATTGCTAATGACAGGCAATCTTGCAGGCGATGGCGATTTGAAAGACGCAAATGGGGACACGATTTTACAACCTTCAGCCTTCGTCGAAATCGCTGCCGGAAACGCGGGGAACAAAAAGGACGCGCAAAACTCTTCCAAGTCAAAAATGAAAACCGGAGTGCAGTTGACGCGCCAGGTGAATAAAAAATTGGCGGAAGCAATCAAATCGCCGAAGGAAAAATTCACCGCCTGGTCGTCAGCCGTCAAAGGCTTGAGTCTTTCGACCGCGAAAATCGTCGAAATTGACGACCGGCAGCGGCTCTTGATCGTCGCCGTCAAAAATGAAACGACTGACGGCTTGCGCCTGCTCGACGAAATGCCGGAAATCCAAATTCAAACCGTTGATAAATCGGGAAACAGCTTGCAGCTCGAACGACTCGAAAGAAAATATGTGGAGACGACCGCTCTGCAAGGCGCGATTTCAGCCGGAGCAACTGTTTATTACGCCGTCGTCTTTGAAAACCCGATTTTGGGCGCGAATCAAAAATTACTCGTCTCAGCCGCACACGACCGCGCCGCCGACACGCCCGTCGTCGCACGGGCGGCAACGCAGCTTGATAAAAAGGAAGGTGGTAACAAATGAATACCAAACAACGACACATTCCCGTCGTGATTCCGCCCGCGCTCGACCGGGACGAATCGGAACTCGACGCGCGGAATGAATTTCTCATTGAGACGGAAAGTTTTGATGAAATTTCAAACGCCGACGAAGCAGCCGAAGAACTTATTCTGGACGAAACCGATGCCTCGCCCGGAAGTCTCGCGGACGAGCGCGAAGCTAAGGACCTTAGACGCGCAAAGCGTCGCAAATCGCTCGCCTTTTTAGGCATCTTCGGCGCAGGCTTCGGCGCGCTTCTACTCTTTTTAACTTGGGCTTTCGGCTTCGGATTTTTCGCACCGCCGTCGCGCGTCGCCGTTGACCGCAATCAAAAAACAAACGGCACGAGTTTATCTGGTGCGACGACGAGCGGCGACGAAAAACTGAAAACCGCATTGGCTTTAGTCGCGGGCGATTCGGGCAACAATAAAGACGCGCCGGTAATTTCCGACGCTTCATTGAGTCCGAACGCTGCGACGGAACAAGATTTGAAACTAACTACCGGCGATAAAACTGGCGGACAGCCGAACAATGAAACGTCGAGAAATATGATTGTTCTGCCCGACGAAACGGGAAGCGTCAAATCAAACCAGACGCAAAATCAAATTCGCAATTCGAAGCCTGCCTCGCCCGGCATCGCGGGTATTCAACCGAACTTTCTGAACGGGGAAGTAGCTCCGACGAACTCTGTTCTTCAGCCGAGGGCGAATAATAACGGCGGCGCGACTCTTTCGGACAAATCCGACGGCGGGACTCCAGCGCGCTCGGTATTTTTCGGCGGCGTTTTCGATAAAAACAATTCAAACCGTCAAAACTCTCCGACGAGTCCGAGCAATTTTTCCCTCCGCCGTATTTCAACAAACCAAAACGCTAATGTTCCAACTTTCGGCAGCTTGCTGCCCGTGCGAATCTTAGGCGCGATTTACACTTTGCGCGGCGCGGGCGGCTTGGTGCGAATGGAGCTGGTCCGAAGTGTCAAAAAAGATGGATTTTCATATCCGGCGGGAACCATTATCGTCGGCAGACTTCGCGGAAGCGAATATAACCGAATTTTCATTTCGGTAACGGGAGCGATTGATGCGAAATCCGGCAAGCTCGTCAAATTCGAGGGCGAAGTTTTAGGCGTTGACGGCGCATCGGGCGCAATCGGGACACGCAAATCAATTAAGAGCTGGGGAGCGCGTTTCCTCTCAGGTTTACGCGAAGCCGGCGGGCAAGCCGTCAATGTCTTGGCGGCTCGCGGCAGCAGTGGGCGCGGCGGCACAATCGTTTTAAATGGAAACGGCGGACTGCAAGGCGAAGTATCGTCTATCATTCGCGGCGACACGCAGGAAAACAGTTTTGTGATGGTGCGTGCCGGAACTGAAGCCTACGTTTTAATCACGGATTTGCCTGCCGAACAACGCGGGAGCGACGACGAGTTTGAAAAACTCGCAAATACGAACGATCAAATTCCCGGAGTGAATTTAAGCGAATCGGAAATGGCGGAGGTTCTGGCGACCGACAACCCCGACAAACTCCGCGCGGCACTTTTAAAAATGTCGCCGCAGTTTCGCGCTTTGGCGATCAAAGCGATTGAGGAAGGTAAATAAATATGCTGCCGAGCAACCCCGACAAACCGAAAATCAACCCGCGCCGGATGGTAAGAGAAGGAAAACAACAAGAGCTTTACGAGCTTATCTCGGCAACCGGCTACATCCCGGACGAAGGAAATTTCAGCGATTTCTGTCAATCGCTGCTTTCCGGTTTCGCGCTTCTTGCCTGCGGCAATCCGGGTTCGGGAAAAACCGTTTTTTCCGACGCGCTCTTTGAGGCGTGCAACCTCGATTATTACACCGTCACGGGACGCGATGAACTCAGGCAGGAAGAATTGCTTTGCTCCTGGGACGGGCGCGAGCAAGATTCGTTTATGCAGGAAGCACGTCCGCTGATTGAAGCATTGCCGGAAGCCGAACGCGCCCGCGCACGGGACGTGGCGCGCCAGCAACGATGGACGCGGCGTTTTTTGATTCTGGGTGAAGTCGCCGCAGCTTACTCTAAAGCACAGGAAAGCGGATTTCCGACTTTGCTGCGTCTCGATGAAGTTGATAAATTCGGCGCGGCAATCGAAGACGCGCTGCTGTCGCCGCTCGCCACGGGGAAAATTTACGTCGAACGCTTGAGCGAAGGTTTTGTCGGCTGCGTTAATGAAGACGTTTTGCCGATTGTCATCTCAACGTCGAACGATTCGCGTCACGAATTATCGCAGCCATTCCGCGACCGTCATCTGCATACTTATTTCGCCACGCCCGGTTTAATGAAAGAGCTTGAAATTTTGCTGGCGCGGTGTCCCAAAATTAAGGCGGCGAATCTGTCAAACGCTTTGAAACTGCTCGACGCGATCCGCTCGGTCGCCGGGCTGTCGCATTATCCGTCCGTTCGCACCGGCATTCAGCTCGCACGCGCTTTTGGGCGCGATTCAATCTCCGAAATCAACGAGCGCAATGTTTCGATTTATTTCACTTACTTCGCCAAAAATCGGCGCGACGCGGAGTATTTGAAAAAGCAGCTTCCTTATCTCCTATCTTGCGTCGGCACATTTCACCCAGGTGTTGACGGCACGCTTGCCGAGCGCGATGCGGAATGGGCGCGGCATTGGGCAGAAAAACGCGGCTTTATTGATATTGACCGAGACGAGCAATTTGCTGAAGAGTCCAAAGATTCACACCAGTTTGGGCAGGCGGTAAATCTTTTACCAAACGATTTTTCTTTCGCGCCCGCAGCGATGTAAATGCGCCGATTTTTAATCACGGAGTAAAACCAAATGTCTTCATTTCTATCGTTTTTGGGGCGCGGCACAGCATCGCCTAATTCAAACAACAGTAAAAATTCAAAAAAGGATTCTGCCGAAAAATCTAAATTCGTCGGCTCGCCGCTTTTTAATGTTTTACTGATGGTCGCGCTGATGCTCGGTGTGTCGACGTTTTTCCGAATTTTGGAATGGCGCAGATTAAACGCGCAAACTCAGATTCAGATTAACGACTCGGAAACGGTAGCGGATGGCGACAATGCGAAAAACAAAGTCGCCTCCCATCCCGCCGAAATCTTCGGCGGTGAAGTTTTCGACACCAGCCGCCGCTTGCGCGAAACGGGCGCGTTAGGTTTTGCCGTCTGTTTGAGCATTTTGGACGAAGCCAAAAGCAAACGCCAGATTCCGGGTTCGATTAACGCGCTTGTAAACGCCGTCGCCGCGCGCGGACTCCTTCCGCCCGGTTTGACGGTTGAAAACGGCGAAATACGTTCGGAAACGAGCAGAATTTTCATTCGCTATCAGCCCGAACCGATGCAGATTGAATTCGTTTCCGTTCCCGCCCAAGCGCGTTTTGGTCCGACGCTCCTGATGCGCTTTCCGCTGACGACGGCGGACGGGAAAAACATCGCTTATTTTCAGTCTTCACGAATCGCCGGTGTTAATCTTCCGCCGCCGTTTGCGCCCGCTTCGGAAGTGATCCGCAGCGGTTGGACTTTGGAAGCGTGGCGCGGGAACGAGGTCGGCGGGGGCAATCAGGGTTTCGCCCGAATGCTCGCCGATGAACAGGAAAATTTGAAAAATGTCGCGCCGAACAATAGGTGATGAACGCTCGCGCTAGTTTTTCCCCTGAATTACCTTGCTGAAGTTTTATGTTGAGCCGCAAATGGATCGAAAACTTGGACGCGAGCGGGCGCATTTACCGCAAAGCGAACGAGCAATATCTGCCCGCTTATCAAGCCTTCTGGATGCTCGCGCGCGATGTCAGCACCGGCGTTTTGCTGTTCGTCTTCGGCTGGGTAAACGCCGCGATGGTTTTGATTTCTGGATACTTGCTCGGAATCTCCGGTCTTTTGTGGCTCGCCGCGCTTGCCTTTGCCGCGCTCACCGTCGCAGCGTCTTTGTTCGACGCTTACTCGCTCGTTTTTCCGTATTACCAATTATGGACACGGACTACGCACGGCTCGGCGCGATGGGCGACGCTCGACGATTTGCGCGTCCATGATTTGCTACGGAAAATCGGCGAACCTGTGCCGGCGGGAGCTTTGCGAATCGGTCGAGTTTTTTCCGACTACGATTTGATTTTGCCTAAGAACCTGTGGCTTTTGCATATGGTCTTTTTCGGTCCGACGGGCGCGGGCAAAACCAAGACGTTTTTTATGAGTATGCTGCGTTATTTGGCGCAGCACGGGTCAACCATCGCGTTCGACCCGAAGGGCGAGCTTTACGAGCAAACGGCGATGGATTATCGCACGCATTATCGGCTAGATTTAATTAATCCCGCCCAAAGCGACCGCTGGAATTTTATGCCGCTCTGTCGCGGCAGCGCATTCGTCGCCAATTCTCTCGCGGGAATGATGCTTTCATTGGAAGCGAGGGCGAAAACCAATCAAGACCCGTTCTGGGGAAACGCCGAGCAGGTTTTACTGACCGCCGTTCTGCTTCATCTCGCTGAATGTTATCCTGCGGCGACTCCGGCTTTCGCTTATGATTTCGTTGCCGAATTTGATTCTCTCAAAGAAAGTGAGCGCATCAATGAATTGAAAGATTCGCCCAGTCCGCTGGCGCGACAAGCGATGCAGGTCGTCTGTAACAGCGCGCCGGAAAATACTCTCGGTTCGGTTCTTCTCGGTTTGGGAAACAAACTCCGCCCGTTCACGCTCGACGAAGCGCGTCAAGTGACGGCATTGCCTTCGCACCAAGAGTTGCAGGAAGGTGTGAAACTGATTGACTTTGCCAAATTGCGCGAGCCTGGAACAGCCGTTTTCATCGTCGTCCCGGAAGGCGCGACCGAAGTTTACAAAGAATTTCTGGCGACGTTTTTCGGGCAGGCGATTTTTGAATTGCGTCTCGACAACACGCGCGAGCCTGAACATCCGTGCCTTGTTTTGATTGATGAAGCCCGCGAGCTTGACGTGGCGGAAGTGCGCCGCATCGCCGGCATCGGGCGCGGGCGTGGAATCGGGATGGCTTTAAGCTATCAGGATTATCCGCAGGTTTTAGACCAATACGGCGACAAAGGCGCAAAGGCGATTTTGGAAACGATGATGACTAAAATCTTTTTGCCCGGCGTGAACGGCGATACTGCAACTTATGCTTCCGACCTTTTAGGCAAAACGACAATTCACACCGAAACTTCGGTTGACTATCAGGGAACTGATAAAGACAACACGCGCTATTCGGAAACCGGACGCGCTTTGATGATGCCCGACGAAATCCGCCAGATGCCGAAATTTCGTCAACTGCTCGTCGTCACCGACACCGCGCCGCCCGTCAAAGCCGCTTTTCCGCCGATTTATTTGCGGCGCGACATTCAAAAAGCGGTCGCATACACCAAGCCGGAAGTTTTATGGCTTGGTGATTCAAAAATCTTCAAAGGCGGAAATTTTAATTTACCGAAAAACGTCATTCAAAACGGCGTGTCTCTCGCTGCCGAGGTTTCAACCGTTCCGAAAAAACAGGCGAAAACAAAACAAACAAAAAATAAATCCGTCGCTGCCGCCTCAATAGCCGGCAATGCGGTTGCGGTTTTAGACCCGAATTCGACTGGCAATCAATTTGAGATTCAATCGGAAATTACAGACCGCGCTCTCGATGAAATCGGCGAGCGAATGTTAGATTTCGAGACGACGAATGAAAACGGCGACGGCGAAGACGTTTTAGCTTTAGTCGATGGTCAGACTTCCGGCGAAGACGAAAGAGATTTTATGGAGCAGGAATTAAAAACATTTTTGACGAGCGAGGGCGGCGGAGCGAAAACATCTTCACAATTTGAAAGCGACCAGGGTGAGGTGGGCGATGAAGTTACCGATTGTTTCGATGCCGAAACTGTTTTGCGCTCCCGCGAGATTAGAAATTCAAATGAAGAAACCTCAAAAAATCAGGAAATAACTTTGTCCGCGAATATCGCTTTAACTGAACAGGAAACGGCGCGCGAACAAAAACGCGACTGCCAAATCCTTGAAGCGGAAGACGAATTTTACAATGCGCTCGTCCAGCGCGTTTTGTAATCTTTTTGAATTTATGAAAAACAGTTCAATGAAATTAACCTTTATCATCACACCTTTGATGGTCGTGCTGGTTCTCGGCTCGTACTTTTACTCGCTCTGGGCGGCGGAAGTGAAACGCCGCGACGAGCTGCCGCAGGACGGCGCGGCGTCACTTACGAGAGATTTGCTGAAATATCACGAGCAGACCGGCACTTTCCCGGAAGAATTGCGCCCGCTCGTCGGCAAAGTTTGGGACGCTAAAAAACAGCGCGATTTTGACCAGACCGGCAAAGTCTTTCAACACGGCAAAGTTTTTTATCTTTACGCGCGTCAGAATTCGCATCTCTTTTCGCTCTGGGCAGTGCCGTCGGGCGAGCGGCGCGAAGAAGGCGTTTCTTGGTATATTTTAGCTTCGCCCGACGCAATTCGGCGTTGGAAAGGTCCGGCGATTCCCGACAATCAAGTGCAGAAACTCAGTTCCGCGCCGAGCGTTCAACTCCTCGCTCTGCTCGGACTGACCGAACAGCCGCCGACCGATTTGAAAAAATCAACCGGCGCGAACAATAATCAGCCGCCAAAAATCTTTCAATCAAGTGTTTTTTCGGCAAATTCCAATAAATGATTTGAGTTGATTACTGGTTGGAGAAAATGCCCGTATAATTTGAAGGCGAAATAGCCACTCAAAATTGCCGCGCCGAAATAAATCCACACTTTCAGACTTTGATACTGAAGTTCAGACATCCTCTTGGTATAAATGATCTTAGCCACTTCATCGGACGACCGCAGTTCACGCACAAATTCGTGCTGTTGGAAACCTTGTACTGGCAATCTGGGCAGATAACGAGCGGTATATCAATTTGTGATTATAAATTTGGAAATCTAATGAACGGCTTGTTTGTTCAGCTCTTCAATTATTTTTGTAAGCAATGGTGTATCGCTACCAGCCACCGTAACAATTGCAGCCGGAATAATGGTAACAACAGTTTCTGCCATATTCATTTCATAACCAGTTTGAGCCACTGTATCACACCAAATATCGTGAAAATATCCCATATCGTTCATATACGGTATAGTAGCAAGTGATTGCATTGGCACACCAGTTTCTGCCAGCGATAATAAACCAGCATCTGTTGTAGCGGAGGCAAGACCAACCATTGATATATTTCTTGGCATCGAAGAAACATCTACTAATGGAACTACCCGTGTCATTTTTGTTCCATCCGCAATTGTTTCCTCAAAAGACTTAAACATTGGATTGCCATCATTATCTTTAAGAAATAAATACTTACCCTTCATATAATTCTCATCGAGTTTAGGCACTGCAGGTTCGGTTGGGGCTTTGCCTTCAATTTCTAGTTGCGTTACGCTTCTGTAGAACCTGTTTGCAATTAATCGGGAAATCGTTTTTACTCCGAGAATGGCTTACACAACTGATTTGACCGCGCCGCAGTTCGAGGTTTTAGACCAATTA